>CAZKJU010000032.1:0-23635 GCA_964553185.1 uncultured Sulfuricurvum sp. | reverse complement strand
GCGGTCCGCCCACTTCGACTTTGTAGGTAGCCAACGCTTCGAGTTTGGATTCGAGAACGGTACTGACCCGTTTGATAATTGCAGGGGTGATATCTCCCAGTTTTGCCATACGCATCGCCACTTCGGCGCGCAGTTCATCAGGAAAAATATAGAGGGTTTCCGCTGCAGCGGAGGGGTCCATATGGGCGAGAATCAAAGCAACCGTCTGAGGATGTTCGTTCATAATAAAATCGGCTAATTGCTGAGGCTTGATTTTGGCCAAAAAGGCAAAATTTTGACTGCTTTGCATCGTTTTGTTCAAACGTTCCAGTACTTTTTTTGCTTCATCAGGCCCGAGTGCTTTGTACAAAATCTCTCGTGCGTATTCTAGACCACCGGTATTGAGATATTGATTCGACTGGACAATGGCGTAAAACTCTTCCAATACGGCCGCACCGATATTTTTTTCAATACTATTGCTGTTTGCGATATGTTTTGAAATTTCAGTAATAGCTTGAATGCTCATTTTTGAGAAAAGGGCAGAGGTGACATCTTCACCCAGTTGAACTAAAAGGATGGCGATTTTTTGAGTCATGCTCATTTCATCAAAATAAGCCTGTTGTGCTGGAGATAAATTCATAATATCGCTTTGTTTTGAATCAATGACTAATTGTTGATATTATAGCTCAATGCTGTACTAAATGAAAAAAAATCATATTTACTTTTTTGGTCTGGAAAGTTGATTATAGATACCAGTTCCTATAATGAGTAATGTTACGCCGATGATGAGATAAAAAGCGTTAATGAGTTGGCTGTAATCATCCAAAACAATTTTAAATACGGCCATGAGCGATTCAATCGAAAGAGCGATAATAATAGAAGTTAAAAATTTACTGAGTGTTTTATTTTGGAGATCGTTTCCATAATTAAAGGTTTTGAAAAGAACCTCATTTTCAATAAGTGTTTTGGCTAAATCGTAGATGGCTAAACCAATCGTAATCGAAATGATCGAGGTAAATATCTCATGCATAATGAGTTCTTTTGAGATAGAAGAGATCAGCATATCTAAAAAGACATAGGCCCCGTAAAAGATCAAAAAAACTGAAACAAGCCCGAGTAAGAGCCCTCCGCATCCCATTACCAGTCGGTTGATTTTTTCAAACACACTGTTGTGTTCTATGAGACGAAGCTCTTCGAGGAGTTTGAGCATGTCAAAATCGACAACAATGTAGTGATTATTTTCTTGTTTTACGGCCGTTAATGTCGGCAGTCCGGTAACATGGTGGAGATAGGGGTTGCTGATATGTATCGGTTCATCTATAAAGCTAACCCATTTGAAATAAAAAGATTTATCGGCACCGTTACGCTCTTCATCGACGTAATTTCGTCCAAAATTGGGAGAAGATTGGATAAAAGTGCTGTTAACAGAATAGATAACTTCAGCTGCTTTTTCACATTCGAAAAATCGCCGTAAATCTTTTTCATCATTTGAAATGGGATGAAAATGGGCCATTGCGGTACGAAGATAATATTGAACGCTATTTTTGTGTTCGGTATAGATACCGATGATCCGTTTCATGAAAACTCTCCTTTGATGAATTTTCAAGCTATGTTGTATCACCCAAAGGATTAAGAGCGGTATGAAAAGTAAAGGTAGGCATGAAACTTAAGCATTAAGCTAGCTAATTGAGTGAATGTTATTGGAAAATTTGAAGGGGGATTTTTGTGTTGTGATGGCGGGCCACCAAGGATTTGAACCTTGGGAGGTATTACCCTCGCCGGTTTTCAAGACCGGTGCAATCGACCACTCTGCCAGTGACCCGTAGTAAAATTGAAACTATCTTTTTCTATGCTGGAGGCGGCACCCGGATTCGAACCGGGGATCAGAGCTTTGCAGGCTCATGCCTTACCGCTTGGCTATGCCGCCACCATGATGGTGCCCGGAGCCGGACTTGAACCGGCACAGTGTTGCCACCGAGGGATTTTAAGTCCCTTGCGTCTACCGATTTCGCCATCCGGGCAACAAAACAAAAAAATACCCCAGCTCAAACATTGCTTCCAATATTTCAACTGGGGTGTTCTGGAGCGGGAAACGAGGTTCGAACTCGCGACCCCAACCTTGGCAAGGTTGTGCTCTACCACTGAGCTATTCCCGCATTGTTTTTGTGGACTGGAAGTATAGCAAAAAAATTATGGCGTGTAAAGAGTTTTTAGAGAAAAATTCCGTATAATCATGATAATTTTAACTATGAGCTAGATTCCTGTCTACGCGGGAATGACGAAACCTAAAGGATAAACCATGCGCAGTGATACAATTAAACGCGGATTTGACAAAACCCCTCATCGAAGTTTGCTTCGGGCAACAGGTCTTAAAGACGAAGATTTTAACAAACCTTTTATCGGGGTGGCGAACTCCCATATCGATATTATCCCGGGGCACTTTTTTCTCCAAGAGTATGGCCGTATTGTTAAAGAGGCGATTCGTGAAGCGGGCGGGGTTCCATTCGAGTTTAATACGATCGGTGTTGATGATGGGATCGCTATGGGGCATGATGGGATGCTTTATTCTTTGCCGAGCCGTGAGTTGATTGCTGATAGTATCGAGACGGTGATGAACGCCCATAAACTGGACGGTCTAATCTGTATCCCTAACTGTGACAAGATTGTTCCAGGGATGTTAATGGGGGCACTGCGCGTCAATGTTCCAACAATTTTTGTCTCCGGTGGTCCGATGAAGGCTGGGCATAAAAAAGATGGTACTCCTATCGATTTGGCAACAGCGTTTGAAGCCGTTGGCAAACATGCGGACGGCAAAATGTCGGATGAAGAGCTTTATGAGATCGAGTGTGAAGCGTGTCCGAGCGGTGGGAGCTGCTCAGGTATGTTTACCGCAAACTCAATGAATACTCTGTGTGAAGCGATGGGGGTTGCATTGCCGGGTAACGGTACAGTTCTGGCGATGACGCCGGAGCGTATTGAGATGGTGAAAACGGCGGCAAAGCGAATCGTCGAGATGGTCAAAGACGAAAATTCTCAAAAATGGAATATGCAAAACATTTTGAACGAAAAAGCGATTCACAACGCATTTGTTGTCGATATGGCGATGGGGGGGAGCTCAAATACGGTTCTGCATATGCTTAGTATCGCTAAAGAAGCGGGAGTTGATTTCGATATTACCCAAATCAACAAAATCTCTGAGAATGTTGCGCATATCGCGAAAATCTCTCCGTCACTTTCAACTGTGCACATGGATGACATCAACCGAGCCGGCGGGGTTAATGCCGTAATGAAAGAGGTGAGCCGCCGCGGCGGTATCCTCCATACGGATGCGATGACCGTTACAGGTGAAACGCTCGGTGAGCGTATTAAAGACGCTGTGATCAAAGATCCGAACATCATTCATACCAATGAAAATGCGTATTCTCCGGTTGGTGGGCTTTCTATTCTTTTCGGAAATCTCGCCGAAGAGGGTGCGGTTGTCAAAACAGCGGGAATAACCCCAAATATGCGCCAATTTAAAGGTTCTGCCGTATGTTTCAACTCCCAACAAGAGGCGATTTCAGGGATTGTAGGGCACAAAGTCAAAGCAGGCGATGTCGTCGTTATCCGCTATGAGGGTCCTAAAGGTGGTCCTGGGATGCAAGAGATGCTTGCCCCTACGGCGCTTATCATGGGGATGGGATTGGGCGAGAGCGTTGCTCTTATCACCGATGGACGATTCAGCGGTGCGACACGCGGTGCTTCGATCGGTCACGTCAGTCCTGAAGCTGCAGAGGGTGGCCTCATCGCTCTTATCGAAGATGGTGATGAGATCGAACTTGATGTCGATGCACATCTGTTGCAACTCAATGTGAGTTACGAAGTGTTGGAGCAACGTCGTCTTCACTGGAAGCCGATCAAAAAAGATATTCCGTCCAAATGGCTCAAACGCTACAGCCTTCTCGTCTCAAACGCCTCTAACGGTGCTGCACTTAAAACAGAATTGTAAGACTTTTTATCTGCCGGAGGAGGTAAACTCCGGTACGATCTTTTGTAAAGCCTCAATTTTTTTATTACTGACTACGAGTTCTTCTATATCTTTTTTTAACGGTTCAATCGGATACGAGGTTGCATGAGCAATCATAATCGATTCGAATGCCGTTTTTTGTTCGCTTTCATCTATTAGTAACTCTTCATACAGTTTTTCTCCAGGACGCAACCCTGTGGTAATAATTTCGATAGGTTCTGAAGCGTAGAGACGAATCATGGTTTGCGCCAAATCGATAATTTTGACCGGTTCGCCCATGTCGAGGATAAAGAGTTCGCCACCTCGTGCAATGGCGGCAGCTTGAAGGACAAGCTGGCATGCTTCATTGATGAGCATGAAATAGCGGGTTACTTCAGGGTGGGTTATGGTGATCGGGCCACCCGCTTCGATTTGGGATTTGAATTTTGGGATAACACTGCCGCTGGAGCCCAGTACGTTTCCGAAACGGACGGCAACGATTTCACTGTTACAGGGATTGACGTTTTGGGCATAGAGCTCAACTACCCGTTTAGTCGCTCCCATGATATTGGTCGGTCGGACCGCTTTATCAGTAGAGATAATGACGATTTTAGAGACATCGTTTGCGATGGCGCTATCAATGACATTTTTACTGCCGATGATGTTATTCATAATCGCTGCCTGCGGGTTTGATTCGCACAAAGGGACATGTTTATAGGCTGCGGCATGGATCAAAATATCAGGTTTTGATTGGTTTACGATGGTATCAATCGTCTGAAAATCAATAATATTACACAAATGAAGCTCGGCAGAGGGGAGCTTTTCACCGATTTGGTATAGATTATATTCACTGTGGTCAACTAAAATCAGTTGAGATGCTTTAAAGAGGTGACATTGTAGGGCTATTTCGCTTCCGATGCTTCCCCCTGCACCGGTGATGAGAATAGTTTTTCCCCGAATAAACGTTTCAATCGTTTGGGTATCGAGATCTTTGGGATGGCGAGCGAGAAGCTCTTCGATGGAGAGTTCTTCGATTTTGTTGACACTCTCATGCAAAAGACGTGTCCGTTTAACCTCTTTTATTCCGGCATCGCTAAGAGATTGGTAGGCTTGACGTAAATAGATGTTAGGGAGTGATCCATCGATAATGGCTACGGCTATTTTTTTAGTATGGATGATCTGTGAAATCTCTTCGATCCCTGAAATCTTTATGTTACTGAGATACGAACCGATCATGGAGCGATTTTTTTCTTGGATGGCGATAATCCCGATCGGATAATAGCCATCTGAGCCATCCATCATATTTTTAATAAGATTAGCAGTGTTAGGGGAGATCCCAATCAAGAGGGTTGGCTTGAGTTCATCATGGGGAAGTCCAAATCCAAATAAAAGCCGCTTAAAGAGACGCAATCCCCCTAAAAAGAGGAAAGAAAGGACTAAATCAATGATGATCACACTTCGCGGGAACGGAGCAAATAGATTCGGAAGTGCCATATGGATGGCGGCAAAGATAAAGTAGACCACAAACAAAGCGACAAAGAGGTTTTTTGCTTCCGATAACGCATAAAATCGCCAAACAATGGTATAGTTTTTGAATCGGTGAATGAAAAAAAGTTTAAGGGCTATAAGGGTTAGTAAAACACTGAAAAAAGGGGTTAAAAATTCCGGCGGAATATCAAAATTGAACCGTAGAAGATAGGCTGAATAGAGGGTAAAAAATGATAAAAGTATGTCAAACGAGACAAAAAAAATGATCCGTTTTTCACTGGTTGGACGGAGCCATCCTCTCATTTAAGAGCCTTTTTGAGAGTCGTGCAGACACGGAGAACATCCTCCTGTGACATTTGGGTTCCACTAGGGAGACAGAGACCTTTTTCGAAGAGCTTTTCGGAAGTACCGTTTTGAAATGAGATGGCATTTTTAAACAAAGGTTGCAAGTGCATCGGTTTCCATAAAGGGCGACTTTCGATGTTTTCAGATTCGAGGGCGAGACGGATATTGTTTGGATCAGAGTGCTCAAATATGAGGGTGGTAAGCCATCGATTACCACACGTTTCAGAGAGTTCAGGCATAAAAGTGATTTCAGAAATATCTTTAAGTGCCTCACGATACCATGAAAAAATCTGTCGTCGCTCAGTGATTCGCTCGGCTAAAACTTCCATTTGAGCAACCCCTATTGCCGCTAGGATATTGCTCATGCGATAGTTGTAGCCATAGTCGGTATGTTCGTAGTATGGTGCATCATCGCGTGCTTGGGTGGAGTAGAAACGGGCCTTATCAATCAGCTCTTTATGGGGAGAGACGAGCATACCGCCGCCGGAGGTGGTAAGGATTTTATTGCCGTTGAAACTATAGACGCCAAAGTCGCCGAAAGTTCCGCTTTGTTTACCATTATAGGTCGCTCCGAGACTTTCAGCGGCATCTTCGATCAATGCGATGCCGTGTGTATTACAGATCGAAATGATGTTGTTTAAATCGGCACACTGTCCGTATAGGTGGGTCAGAATGAGAGCTTTAGGTTTTTTGGGGGATGAAACGATTGCTTTTTCGAGAATTGCAGGGTCTATATTCCAGCTTTGGGTATCACTGTCGATAAAAACAGGGGTGGCATTTTGATATAGGATGGGAGCGATAGAGCCGATAAAAGTGAACGAAGATGCTAATACAACATCTCCCGCTCCAACACCTAAAACGCGAAGAGCGAGATGGATCGCTGCCGTAGCACTGCTGAGGGCGAGAGCATTGGGGATTAGAGTCAAATCTCGGATACTTTGTTCAAATTGCTCCACCATCGGCCCCAAGGGGGCGATGTAGTTACTCTCAAACGCCTCGGCAATATAAAGTTGCTCACGGCCGCTCATGTGGGGTGGGGAGAGAAAAAGACGAGCGTGTTGCATATTTATACTTTTAGTTTATAAATTTTAGAGAGGGGGTCTAGAATGACCGGCTCAAAGAGTTTGGGATCGTATTGTTCAAAAACAAACATTTGGATATACGAAGAGTTGAGATAAAAATCATCCAAAATCAAAAACCGTCCATAGCTCCCCATAAAAATGATATTGAGCCCTTCGGAAGCAAACTGTTGACGTTCTATCTGAATTTTTTGATTTGCATCATACCCAACCTGGTAAAAACTTTTAATCGGGATCTCTTGATTGCCGAGTTTGAGGATATTCTTGTCTTTGATAATTGAGAAGCCGTTGCCTAATTCGATTGTTTTTCCGCTGTCTTGAAATTGTTGTGACATGTAAAAGAAAGGCTGCTGCAACACATTAGCCGGATTTTTAAGATCGAGATAGCTAAAGAGGGTAACCGTTGGGAAAATGTCCATCATCCGAAGCGGAAAATAGAGATAAACATCACGAGATGATTTTGGAAGGAGTGTTGGATCAAGATTGAGGTTTACCATCAAATCATCGACACTCTCCGCTTTATAGGTTTTGAGCATTTCTGCGATAATCGCACTTTTGTTGTTCTCATACCCTTGTTCCGTATATTCAACTGCTAAACGTGCCATAAATGCCGCGTTTTGCTGAGATTGCGTTAAGACAAAACTGGCGGGATAGTTGACATCCCCACTATGTTTTCCTCCATCAACCAGTGTTTTCACATCGCTGTAATAGCGGACAGGATAACCGTAATCCCACCAAGTGATGACATAATCTTCGGGATTAGAAATCTCTCCCAGTTTTGTGAGGACGGTAACCTCTTTGGCTGTAAGAACTGTTGGGGTCATATACTCTTTGATATGGAGATAATTCGGGTAAATTGCTGTAGAGGTAAAAACGATTAAAAGAATGATTTGAAGCCACTTTTTTTCTATAGGACGTGTAATTAGAAGCAGTAGATATGCGAATCCTATAGCCATCGGGGCAACGGCATAAATGGTAAAGCGTAGTCCAGCATTCATGGCGATAAATCCAAGTCCGACCAGAGGGAGCGTTATCAATAAAGGGCGATAAGCAATGATAGCCATGATATAACCAACTAGCCCTAAAGCAAACGTGATAGGATGACCGCTGATCCGTTCCGCAAAAACATTAAATGGGATATTTCCCGCTTCACGAACGGTTTGGGCTACGTTGTAAAAATACAGACCTGCATCATCTGAAACACTTTCACGAACAACGTAGGCTTTAAGCTGACCCCAAATTGGATCGATACCGCCGGTGGAAAAATAAAGGGCGATAATAGCAGCGAAAAGAGCCCAAAACCATTTTTGGTCCAGTGAAGGTTTGGTGTGGAAAAAAGCAAAAACAGCTAAGGCAATACCAACTTTTACCCAGATAGGGAGCGATAAAATACCGATGATGATATATAGAGAAATTTTATAAACGTAGTGATTGCGGCGTTCAAAAATGAGAGCATAAAGAATCGTCACCACTAAAATAGCAGTATTAAGGGAGTAGCTTTGCGGATACCACCATTGTGTCATTGAAAATGCAATGGTGATTGGTATTAAGAATCGATTGCGTTGGTGGGTGAGGGCAAAAATAATAAAATAGATACTGATGAGCGGCAGCACGATAGTGAGCATATCGGTATCGTAATAGCCGCTCATCGTTCGATTGTAATAGCTGTGGGTAACACTGGCTAAAAGGGCGGCAATAAAACCGATACCTGTTTGCCCTAAGGTTCTGCCGATTAAAATAATAGGGATAACAATCAAAGAACCTATAGCTGATGGCATATAGAGAATAAGTGTTTCAAAGCTTACAGGGATTATTTTAGAGAGCCATGCTGTGAGCAGTGAAATCGGTTCATTGATCGGTGAGAGGTCGTTAGGTTGATGTGAACCTGCAAGAATATCTCGTGCCCCTTCGGCAAACCAATAACCATCATTGGTATTGATCATTAATTCATTATTCCATTTGGATTGCTCCATCTCCTGAAACTCGCCAACCCAGATAAGACGCATTGAAATGGAAAAAAGATAAGCGATAAGGAGTAAAGCTAATAGTGTGAGTGTTTTTGTCGAATCCGATTTGAGGTGAAAAAAATTCATAGAGGTAAGACTGCCTTCTATCTGGAATGTATTGTGTATTAAATAGCCTTAAGTCTACCGAATTTAACCTCTAAAAACGCTTTTATAGAAGTTTATTCAGGGTAAATAGGCTTGCAAGGTACCCCGATTGCAGTACATTCGTCAGGTATATTGTGAATGACGACAGAACCTGCCCCTATAATGGAATTTTTTCCAATTGTTATGTTCTGAATAACTGAAGATCCAATGCCGATATGGCTCATCGCTCCGATGCTGACGCCACCCGCTAATGCCACATTAGGGGATATATGGGCAAACTCGCCAATCGTGCAGTCATGTTCAATAATAGCTCCCGAATTAATGATGACCCCTTGCTCTATGTTTGCATGAGCGTTAACAACGCACAAAGGCATCACAACAGCTCCTTGAGCGATTATAGCTGAGGGAGAGATCACTGCACTAGGATGAATCAAGGCTGGAAGAGTATACCCGTTTTGGAGAATTTTTTTGGCTAATTGTGCACGTATGAGGTTATTGCCTACGCCAAGTACAATAGCAGAAGAGGGATGTATTTGGATAAAGGTTTCCCAATCAGGAGAGGTGTTTATACCATCGTCAATCCATCCGGCAATCGTGTATCCGCATGCCGTGGCAATATCAGCAACAACTTGGCCATGACCACTGATGCCATAGATATAGATCTCTTTAGTTTGTTCCATTGAATTTCTCCATCGTCGCTTCCCCCTCTTGGGATATCCCCTCTTTGATGAGTACCTTTTTTAGGGTTAAAAAAAAGATTTTAAGATCAAATGCAAACGATAGGTTTTCGATGTATTCGACATCATATCGAAATTTTTCTTCCCAACTGATGGCATTGCGTCCATTTACCTGAGCCCATCCCGTGATGCCGGGTTTGACATTGTGGCGGCGTGATTGTTCTGGGGTATAGAGGGGTAGGTATTCGCTCAAAAGGGGACGGGGACCGATAAAACTCATCTCCCCTTTAAGGACATTGATGAGCTGGGGGAGTTCATCTAGGCTGAGAGAGCGGATCATTTTTCCGACCCCATGCAACCGCTCTGAGTCGGGGAGGAGGTTCCCGTGCGGGTCTTTCTCATTTGTCATGCTACGAAATTTATAGATGGTGAATATTTTCCCATGTAATCCTGGGCGGCGCTGAGTAAAGTAAACGGGAAGACCCATTCGAATTGCGATCACGAGTGTGGTCAGCAGGATGACAGGAGAAAAAAGGATCAATAAAATCAGCGCCCCGAAACGATCCAATAGTGGTTTGATGAGGTTAATGTACACGTTTCAATCCATACACTTCAAAATGTTTAGAGACTATTGTATCGATATCAAACTCACTCACTGCTTTGATGCGGCTTGCTTCTCCCATCCGTAGTCGAAGTTGTGGATCCCTTAACAATTTTTCAATGGAGAGTGCTAATGTTTTGAATTCTTGGGGGGGGACGATGAATCCGTTAATACCGTCTTCGACTGTTTCACGACATCCGACCACATCGGTTGTGACAATCGGTAAACCCATGCTGGCAGCTTCCATCGAAGTACGTGGAAGCCCCTCCCGATAGCTTGGCAGAACAAAAATATCGCTTTGGGAAAGGATATGGCGGATGTTATCTTGGTGTCCGAGATAATGGAGCGAGGATTGATTCTGCATAAATGTTTCACTGAGACTGAAACGGTTACCATTATCCGGTGAGCCAACAAACTGGAATGTCACATCGGGAAATTTTTGGCTTAATTGGTTAGCAGCCTCTATAAACTCTACCACCCCTTTATGTTTAATTGCTCGGGCGATCATTGTTACGCGAAGACCTTCATCTGTTTTGGGCTCAGGGTGCCATACTTGCGTATCAATCCCTACCCCTTTCATCAAAAACACTTTTTCAGGAGCAATGATTTTTTTAGAGATCAAGTAAGCGGGATCATCTTGGTTAACAAACATAACTGTATCGGAGAGTTTAAAGATACGAGTGTAGAGAAATTCAATAAGTGTGCGGATGTTACGGCTTTTGAGATCGTTTTCGAGGTAAAAACTCCCCAGCCCTTCGACCAGATTAATAATTTTCGGCACTTTGGCAAGTCGCCCCGCAATTGTCCCGTAGATATTGGGTTTGGCGGTAAAGGTATGGAGAATATCGAGATCCAGCGGTTTGATTGCGTCGTAAATGTTGCGGATAGCACGGATCTCTTTGAGGGGGTTGAGGCTGGAGCGTTCTATCTGATAGGGGATATGGATGACTCCCTCTCTGGCAAATTGATCACTTACCTCTCCATCAGGACAAATGGCGTAAACACGATGCCCTTGGCGGATCAGCTCTTGCATGATCGGGAGGCGGAAAAGCCAGAGATTGTAATCGAGGTGGGAGAGGAAGCCGAGGGTCATAAATATCTTCTTTTGCAATAAAGCCGCTTCATTTTGTTCCAAATAAGGGCTGGATTGGATAAAACTGCTAATACAAGATATCCGTTTTTCTGGAGATATTGGTGATTTAAAGAGGCTGCTATCGCTTTGGAATACCATTGATTACTTATTTTTTGTAAATATGAGATCGTTTCTTTAGGGGTAATCGGTATTCCTTTTTCAAGAAAAGAAAAATTATTATTTGTAAGAGCGTTTAGAAAAAAGCAATAAATTCGTGTCGTATTTTCAATCATAAGCGATCGTTTTTGTCCTGTAATACCTGAGGTATCAATGAGATAATGGGTTAATGGCTCGCCGATGTTAGCCATGCTTCCAATTTGGCTGTAGCGGCACCACAGCTCAAAATCTTCGCAATAGAGTGCTTTAGAATTGTATCTAAACGGTGTTTTTCGAAACATAACACTCGAATGGGCAAACGGATTACTACCTTCCATAAGCTGCTTAGTGATCTCTGTATCGGTTGTTTGTGCGTTATGGTACCCGATAGGGTGATGTTCCGCATCAACAAGTACTAATGATGTCCCGCAAAGATGAAGAGCAGGGTCAGAATGAAATAGGTTCACTTGTTTCTCCAGTTTAGAGAACTCCCACCAATCCCCGACATCGATTCGGGAAATGAGTGAACCTGCGGCATGATCTAACCCTTTGTTGAGAGAAGCGATTAATCCTATGTTTTTTACATTGTCAATTACTTTTATCCGAATATCTTTATCTGCCCATTCGCGTAAGAGCAGGAGCGTATCGGGAAGATCATCATCCTTGAGAATGATAAATTCAAAATCATGGAAAGTTTGGTTGAGTACAGAATGGATCGTTGTGTCTATATCGTGTTTGAGCGGTTTATAGGCACTCATGATTATTGATACATAGGGTGTATTCATTTGTTATGACTTTGAGTTGATTTTTTTATCCCTAAAAGTAAATAACTAAAAAGTTTATTTTTCCGAATAAAATAGGAGATAATTAACGAAATAACGAGGGCAAATATAGCATTGGCAATGATCATTGCAGGATAAAAAGGTATCCAAGATAGAAGGGTAATAAAATAAATATGGATGACATAGATATCAAGGGTATATTGAGAACCGAGTGTTGTCAAATAATTTGCGATTCTACTGTTTTGGATAAATCTATTTGTTATATCAAATATGAGAAATATTCCAATAAATGCAGTAATGAGATGATAAAACTTGTCAATAATAAAAATTGCTTTTGGAGATATAGGAATATTTGTAATAATCTCAATGATTGGTGTAGGAGATGTTCTGTTCCAAAAAAATAGTAAAAATAAAAAAAGAAGATAGATTGCAAAAATATATTTTTTGTGAGAAATCTTAACTAACTTATGTTTGATTTTTACAAAAAAATAACCACTCAGAAAAAATGGAAAATACCATTTAAGTAATGCATGCCCAAAATAAAAAGTAGGCATTATTTCAATTATTAAAAGGATTAAGATTACAATTATCCACTCGGATATTTTTTTACCAATAATTGAAATTCCAGAAAAAATCATAAAATTAAGGAATAGGACCCATAAAAACCAATACCCATAATCAGGTGAAATAATCAATTTTTTTACATAATCAAAAAAATCAACACTTGCATATTGATTGTTTGCAAAATAAGCAATACAAAAGTACCAAATTAGAAACGGGATCACCAGTTGGTTAAATTTTTTTAGAATGAAAGGTATTGCTGTAGATTTTGGAGGATGTATTGCCAATACATAGCCACTGATAAACATAAAAAGGGGCATATGGAACGAATAGATTAGTTTAAATAGAATATTATCATCAAAATGAACAGTATTGTATTGAATAGTATGCCCGACAATGACTAGCAATATAGCAAGACCACGGATGATATCAATGGAGTGATCTCTGTTTAAAGGAGCTATTGAATCTTGGTGTATCATGATTTTATACCATGAAGTGTGAGAAGTTTTTTTTCTAATGCAAAACAGATTGATTTATAATCATATGTATTGTGTATCGAGCTTAAGGCCTCATTCGAATAGTGTGAATAGAATTGTTTGTCATTTAATAACGTATCGATAGCTTTTGCCATCTCTTCTGCGCTGTCAATTATTATCCCACCTGAAAGCTCTTCAACATTTCCGACATTGGTGCATATCCATGGAGTGGCTGTTGCCATTGCTTCGAGGATGACCATGGGGAAAGCTTCTAATTTACTCCCATGAAGAAACAGTGTTGCACGATTTAGATAATCCAGTGTCTCTTTACGAGATAGTTCGGTATAAAACCGGACATCACGTCTCCCATAAAGAGAATCCAAGGAGTGTTTCAACTGTTTTAATGTATCCAAATAGCCGTGTAGCTCTTTTGATCCGATGAAGACCAGTGGTGCTGAGGAGTGAGTAAGATAGAATGCTTTGAGTATCAATTCCTGATTTTTCATGGGGAAAAAATTGGAAATAGAGAGTAGCAGTGGAGTATCAGAGATGGTTTTTGCCTCTTGGGCAATCAATTCCAAAGGGACGCCATTGGGAAGAATCTCAAAATTATTGAAATGGTGTCTTTTAAAATAGGGTATTTCAGAAGCGACCAAGCTTAATACCATCACTTTATCGTATTGGTTTAGATGGTGGATAAGGGTTCGGTAGTAAAACAGTGCTTTGAGTTTTGCCCATGGGTTTTTAGATTTGGCTCGGTAGAGAGAAAGCCCATGAGAGTGGAGTATTTTCACCCCTTTTATCTTGGATAGATAGGGAAACAGAAGATCGGAATTCCACGTTTGGACACATTCGTTGATAATGACATCATAGGTTGCATTTAATACAAAATCAACATAGGATTGCGTCTCTCCGCGATAGAAATTTCCAAACCCTCCACGTATATCAAATTCTCTAATTGTGAGATGGGGGTAATCAGATGGGTTTCGCTCGGGGCGTTTTGCCGTAGCGATCGTAATGATATGCCCCAGATCAGAGAGGGCTTTGGCAAGCTCAGAAACAACGGTTGCAATACCTGATTTTAGTGGAGGGAATTGTTCGGTTGTGATCAGGATAGTCATTTTCGCACTCCTGTTGTATACATCAGGAAAACAAGGGTGTATTTACACATCTGTTTGAAAGCAGATAATGAAACAAGAGACCATTGAAAATAGAGTTTGATTAATGCTTTGAGTGTTTTAAGGGTGTTGTTGCTTTGGTTGGAATTATGAATGTGATATCGTGTCAGCGGCATAGGGATATAGGTAATCGGGACGTTTTGTGCAATTTTTAGCCACAAATCATAATCTTCAATAAAACACGATTCATTAAAATAAGGCTTTTGGGAAAGAAGGGCTCTTTGGATGCAAACAGTAGAGGTAACGATAAAATTATTTTTCATTAAATATGGAAAAGAGAGCCCTTCGTACCATTGTGTTTGCGTCGAAAAAAGATACTCTACTTTTTTATTATCATCAATGTATACCGCATCGCTAAAAAGAAACAGATGATTTTTCTGGCAGAATGAATAGTATTGTTCCAATTTGTCCGGCATGAATTCATCATCTGCATCCAAAAAACAAAGGTATTTTCCCTTTGAGTGCTCGATAGCAACATTTCTTGCGCTTGCTGATCCGCCATTGGTTTTATAATAGTAGTGTGTTTTTTCATCTAAATAAGATTGGATATTTTGGTCAGTATTATCGCTAGAGCCATCATCGACTATGATGATTTCAAAATTCTGAAATGTTTGATTCTGCAGACTTATTAATGCACGTTGAAGTGTTATAAAGGAATTATAAGTAGGAATGATGATGGAGAAAAAAGGGAAATAGGTCACATTCGTATCCAATTATCTGGAATCAGATCCGATGTATCGATCGATGTCTGATTAAACCATCGTTTGGGGGCGATGACTATCTTTTCAGGATTATTATTGAGCCATGCTCCCCACCAGCTAAAACTGCTGTTAGCGATAATATTATGTTTACACAAACTCATTAATCGCATATCTTCAAAGGCCATTGTATTGTGATCAATATACGTTGTCGGATAGGGCAGAGTAAGATTCTCTTTAACCCACTTCATATCGTCCGAAAAAATAAAAATAGCTGGATTCTTGCAACTCTGAGAGATATATTCAACCGCTTTGTAATAATAATCCAATGATGCCGTGCCATGAAAAGTATTGATGTTAGCATCGGAAACATAATCCCCTCTACGGATATGGAGACTTATTGAGGATGCAGTACTAATGAACTCGGACAAGGTTTGATTTTTTGTATCCATGGGTAATTTAAAAGTAAAATCTTTTCGAATATGCTCGGAAAAAGAGTCGAAATAGCGATAAGATTGCCAATACCCTCTTAGGTATCCATTTACAGGTGATTCCCAAAAATTGGGATCGTAGTGAAAATGTTTTTCGACAATAATGTTTTTTTGAAATGAAGGGTAGAATGATTTAATAACCTTTACAACCCTTGGTGGGATGAGAGTGTTTTTGAGCATTTTTAACTCTTTGGCCGTAGCAATACTCTCTTCAGGGAGTGAAAAACAAGACAGATCATAGGTGCGTACTGTGTCGCCTTTGGAGATTGCATCAAACCACGAAAGATCCAGTTTAAGGTCAGTATTATGTGTGAGGGCTAAAGCTTTTCCGGCGGCGTATTGGAACATTTGATTTCCTAAACCACCCATAAGATTAATAATGATCATCTGTCTCTTCTTTGTATTGAAACCAAAAACAGCCACAGCCATATTTTTGCTTTTTAACTATTTCGGGATCCGCATTCAGGATAAAATCTCCCCCTTTTTCATCATCAGTCAGTAATGAAAATTCTATTAATTTAAAATCTTGAAAAAAATCGAGTATTTGCTCGTATCCATATACTCGATGGGCATTGAAATTAACGGTCGGTTGACCGACAGGGACAACAATAAGTAGATTTCCATTGGGGGATAGTACTCTTTTGAGTTCTTTTATCGCTTTTTTATCGCCATCTGAGTCGAGGGTATCTCCGTATCTTCCTAATCCGATATGTTCTAGAACATGCATACAGGATAAAGATAAGATACTTTTGTCTTTAAAAGGGAGAGCGGTTAAATTCCCCTCCTTTGGAGCTAAGTTACTGAGGACAATTTTAGCAGGCCGGTAGTCATAAAACTCAATAGGGATAAAGGCCGAGACGATCGCGTTAAAATAGATACTTGATGAGATATCGATATGTTTGGTAGGATTGATTTGATGTAAAACACGTGCTGCCCAAGCGGTGTGATAAACATAATGGGTATCAAATGATGTCGTAGCCGTTCGATCTGATAAACAGGGGTAGCGATCATTCCATGACAGCATCTCTTGGCTATTGTTTTTTAGTAGTAGATTGAACTTTTTGTAATCGCGTAAAAATAAATAATAATTTTGAAGCCATCGAAATTTAAAATAGATGTATTTTACAAGAGTTGATTGTTTTATGGATTTGGGAAGTTTCATTTTGTTCACGAGTATAATGTTCCATTTATATTTGGTAAATGATAAATATTTTTGCATTGGTCTAATGTGTGATGTTGATGGGTGATAATGATGAGTGTTTTATTGTCAGCAATTTTATAAATCTCTTCCATGATTTTGGCTTCTGTAGCACTATCAAGTGCACTGGTGGCTTCATCCAAGACTAAAATTTCTGGGGAACCATAGAGGGCACGGGCAATTGCTATTCGTTGCCGCTGCCCTCCACTGAGTTTTATCCCCCCCTCGCCGACGATCGTATTTGCACCTTCATGATGAGTTTCTAAAAATTCTAAAATATTGGCTTGTCGGAGAGCTTCTTGGAGTTGAATGTTGTCGATAGGTTTTCCAAAAGCGACATTTTGCGCTACCGTACCGTCGAAAAGATAGATACTTTGGGGGATGTATCCGATTTTACTTCGCCATGCCTGGATATTACTTTCATCCAGGAGAAATCCATCAACGGTAATGGATCCTTTTTTGGGACGGTATAACCCTATAATAAGATCAACTAAGGTTGATTTTCCACTGCCGCTTTCTCCGATAAAGGCTACTTTATCCCCTTTGTTAATAGTGAGTGAAATGTTTTCTAAAATGGGTTTATGCTCATCGTATTCAAAATAGAGATGATCTATTTGAAGTGTGTGATTGAATGTGATAGGCTCATTTTGCAATTTTTCAGCATCGTACATTAAATCGTTATGGATAATATCGAGAGAGCTTTTGTAAAAAAGGATTTGATTATATCCATTGAGAATACGGTTGGCAGATGGCATTAGTCGATAAAGCCCCAATATAAACATCGATATGAGTGCGAGGACCCCTGAGATATCATTTTGGTATTTTTGAACGAGATAAATGACCATAAAAATGACAATTCCAAACCCTATAGCTTCCAAAAAAAGTCGAGGGAAGTGGGTGAGGGTTTCATTGCGGATGTTGGCTGATGCGTAGCCTGCACTGGCATGATCAAATTTTTCGAGAATCGATTCGGTGCTGGAGGTGAGTTTCATCATTTTGAAATTTCCGAGACTGCTCTGGATAATTTCGAAAAATTTCTTTTGATGTTCTTCTCGTGATACTCCCGCTTTTTTAATCGATCGTGAGACAGTCAAAACCAATAATAAAGCATTAATAATGAGGATCATACTAATCAGGAGTGTAATTTTCCAGTTAATATAGAGCATAATCGCGTAAATAAAAATCACTACGAATATTTCACTCAGCATAAGCAATAAGCCAGAAATCAGTGCGGTCATATTTTGAGCTTCGTTGATAATAGCTTTGGAGAGATCGGCACTGTTTCTATCAATAAACGAGCGATAGCTCATCCCTAAATAATTTTCAAAAAGTCGATAGGCGATGAGGTGATAACGCCCTTTTGAGAATTTGGCAAGTAGATAAAAATAGCCTAGATTGAGTAACGAGCGTAAAAAATAAAAAACCAAAAGAGCGCTTCCGATAGCGGTTACGAAGTGAATATCATTATGGAAATGAAAAAAAGAATACATTTTTTCTGTATAAATATTGGAATGGATATTTGAAAAATCACTGGCGATATTAATAAAAGGGAGAATTGCTCCTACGCCGATCATTTCGATAAGCGAAACGGCGATGGAGATGAAGATCAAGAGAAAAAGAAATCTTTTATCGTGCCCTGTCAAGATTGAAAAAAGCTTTGTGAAAAATAGCCTCATTTTTTTCCCACACGGTCGCAATACCGCTTTGCATTCAATAGCCGTTCTTTGTGTCCGGCATCGGCCAGTGCTTCGGGAACGACGTTGCGCAGGTAGTATTCGACGTACTTGCACAAATCCATACTCCCTTGGATTCCGGCTTCTTCTTTAAATTTTTGAATCAGCGTTGAGCGCTCCGAATTGAGAAAGAGGGCTTGATTAAATTCATATCCGAAAAAATTCAAGGCTTCGGTGAATTGGTAGGTGAGTTTTTCTTTGACTTCATTGAAATAACGTAAAAACTCTTCTTTGTGAGCTTCTTCAAACGTTTTGAGCCGGCTTTGGATCTCTTCGAGCTCATGTCGGTGACTTCCGATAATATGGATAGTATCGACTTGCTCTCGGCGTACTTTTTTGAGCTCATTTTCAAACTCATCTTTATTGACAATAGCATCGTTCTCTTGTTTGTACTGCAACTCCATCATTTCTCGTCTGGCAGTGAGGCTTTGTTCTTTGGTGATGAGCATTTGAAGCTCGGCTTTAAGGAGATCGAATTGATGTTTTTGTTCTACGTACTTCTCTTGTACTAGCAAAAAGTTTTTAGTGTAGACTCGTAAAGCTATATTGGTTCGCTGTTCAAATTCACTGTATCGTTCACTGAGATAGCGGATCGTGTTGAATTTGCTGACGAGTTCTTGATTGTAGATGGTGGTATCGATATCTTTAAACATTCCAGCTGCGGAGTAGATGAACTCTTTAAAAACATCGAATCGAAAATCTTCGTCAAAATCAAAACCGATAGCATTAAAATATTTTTTGACAATTTTAATATCATCTTCAAAAAAGTTCATAACTACTTGTTTTTGAGATATGGAAAGAGGTATCATCAATTGGGCTCACTCGCGCGTACTTATGGTTAGGTTATGATATCGTATAATTGCATAAAAAAGGTTTCACGTGTGCGGAGTATTTGGAATTATCGGTGATTACTCTCCTTTGAAAGCACGTGAGGCACTACAGAGTTTGACCCATCGTGGAAGAGATCATTGTGGGATTGTGGAAGGGGAGAAATTCTTTTTAGCCCATCAGCGTCTCTCGATTACCGATGGACATTCTCGTTCTCATCAACCGATGTCTCGCGGACCCATTTTGATTAGTTTTAACGGAGAGATTTATAATCACTTGGCATTGCGCGAACAGCTTAGTCCACACAATTGGGAAACTCTAAGCGATACGGAGATCATTTTAGCGGCCTATGAGAGGTGGGGGATTGAGTGTGTACAGTATTTGGAAGGGATGTTTGCATTTGCCCTTATTGATGGGGAAAAGTGTTATCTCGTCCGGGATCGATTCGGGAAAAAGCCTCTCTTTTATCATCGTTCGAAAGAGGCATTTGTGTTTGCATCAGAGATTAAAGCGATCAAACCGTTTTTATCGTCAGTGCGGATGAATAATGAGGCCCTTCACTCCTATCTCTCCTTTTTAGCGCCCGCTCCACCACATACTTTTTATGAGGGGATTGAAAAATTAGAGAGCGGCGAGTGGCTTTGCTTTGAAAATGGCAAAATTATCAAACATCGTTATTATAATGTGTTGGATATTCCCTCTTTAGCGGTTACTGATAGAGAAGAAGTATTGAGAACGATTGAAGAAGAGCTTCACCGCTCCATTGCAGTGCGTCTCGATACGGAAGCTCCAATGGCGGCTTTGCTTTCGGGGGGATTGGATAGCGCCATGATTTGTGCCATAGCCGCAGATCAAGGGAAAAAGCTTCCTGTCTTTACTCTCGGGTATAATGAATACGGTGCTTATGATGAACGTGCCAATGCGGCAGTCACGGCAAAGTATTTGGGATTAGAACACACTGAGATAATCATTAGCCAAAACGATTTTGAGGAACATTTGGATGAGTTGTTGAACCATATGGATGAGCCCCTCAATGATCCCGCTGCATTACCTCTGTATGTGCTGATGAAAAAAATTGCTGCAGAGGGATACAAAGTAGTTTTAAGTGGTGAGGGATCGGACGAACTCTTTTTAGGGTATCGGCAATATTTCGAGTATCTTGATATCGAAAAAGCGGCATCCTTGCATCACAAAAATTGGCTCAAAAAATATTTTCACAGCCATTTTTCGATGAACCGGGAATGGGAGTGGTACAAACGGGTATTCGATGAGACCTTGCTCTTTAGAACCTCAGGGGAAAAATTTACCGATTTGCAGCAAAATAAGCTTTTTCGACGCAACGTGCGAGATAATGAATCGCTCCGATTTTTACAAAAATATCGAGGTGAATTTGAGCAAAGTGGATATCGTGATCCGAGTCTATGGTACAGCATGATTGATCTAAAACTCTTTGTCGGAGAGCATTTTCTCACCAAGCTAGATAGGGTTTCGATGGCACATACTCTCGAAGCGCGAACACCGTTTTTGGACCATCGGTTTGTAGAAACTGTACTTACGGTTGATCCGGAACTTCGTATCGGAGAGGGGGAGACGAAAACACTCCTGAAGCAGATTGCTCGAAACTACCTGAGTGATGAGATTATTGATCGCCGTAAAAAAGGGTTCGCCAACCCCTATATGGAATGGCTGATTGCTTCTGGACGTTTAGAGTTGATACGGGAAGTGAATGAAAAAACGGGATTATTTTACCCGGAAGTGATCGAAGAATATCTTGAGTTAGCCCGCAGAGGGAAATTTAAACAGCATGTTTGGGGGCTTTATGTATTGAGTCATTGGATAAAAAGAGAGTTGTTGTAACTCTACTTTTGCTCCATCAACAGTGCCAACTCCAATGTCCCGCTGACGTAGTTTGCAAAAAAGCTCATAATCCCTTCATCTTTTTCATCGAAGTCACCATGATATTTGTTGAGGAGTTGAATGACCCCTATCACCTCTTGGCGAGAATTAAAGATAGGAACAGCGAGGATATTTCGGGTCACAAAACCGCTTTTTTCATCGATTTTGGCTAAAAATCGGCTGTCTTCATAGGGGTTGTTCACCAATTGAGCTGCTTTTTTTTGAACGGTATCGCCGACGATTCCCGAGTCGATTCCGATGGCAATGCGTCCAATTCCATCGCTTAGTTTTGTCCAGAGCATTCCGCCGCTTTTGTCCACGATAAAAATAGAACATCGTTCAGCATTTACAATTGCTTTGGCCTCTTCCGATATCGTTGGTAAAGACTCTTCGATATGGTTTAAAAGAGTAAGCCGTTTACCGAAATCGGCGATTCGTTCATAGATTTTTAAACTCATTCCTTCTCCTTGGAAAGCAATCTTGCTTCATCATCGAAGAGCATGGCCAGTTCGAGATAGCCGCTGATATAGTGGGCAAAAAAGATCATAAATTTAGCATCTTCAGCGGTGAATCCACCAAGCTTGTTAAGGAGTTGGAAAACACCGATTATACGTCGGTTGGAATCAAAAATAGGGATCGAAGCGATATTTTCGGTGACAAAGCCTGTTTTATGGTCGATAGGATGAAAAAAACGGTCATCTTCATAAGGGTTGTTGACTAAAATAGGTTTTCCCTCTTTGAGGGTATGTCCCACGATACCGTCATCTTTATGGACTGTGATTTTTTCAACACCATCCGCTAGCGTAGTCCAAAGCATTTCGATTTTAGGATTGTAGATGAAAATAGAACACCGCTCTGCTCCGCTCACTTTTTTGGCATATTCTGAGATCATCGGAAGCCCTTCACTCAACGTAGGGCGTTTTAAGAGTGATTGTCCGAATTCAGCTAGCGCGCTATAAGAAATAGAAGATATCATATGCTAAACCTTAGATATTTTTGAGAAAAAACAATGGTAGCGATTATATGTTGAAAAGTAAAGAGGTCGGAAATTTTAAATGGGGGAAAACTGCCCCGAAGAGGCAGAAAAAGATTAGAGATTATTCGCTTTTTTGTATTCAATAATCATTGCATACGCTTCGTCTTTAAGCAACAATTTCTCTTTTTTGAGTTTTTCAAGCTCAAGATCGGTCATAGGAATGGTACCTTTTTCAGCTTCGTTGATTTGGTCATCAAGCGCGTTATGGCGATCAAAAATTTTCAAAAAGTGGGCGTTTGCCGCATCATTTTGTTTCATATGGGTGATTACATCGCGGTATTCGTGCAACATAGAGAGTCCTTGCGTGGAAATTTATCGCAATTGTACCACTAGTTAATTTAAAATCCGTGGAAGGGTGATCCCTTCTTGTCCCTGATACTTTCCGCTTTTATCTTTATAAGAGGTTTCGCACATCTCATCTCCTTGTAAAAAGAGCACTTGAGCAATCCCTTCATTGGCGTAAATTTTTGCCGGAAGAGGGGTAGTATTTGAAATTTCGATCGTGATATGACCTTCGAATTCAGGTTCGAATGGGGTAACATTAACGATGATTCCGCAACGTGCATAGGTTGATTTACCCAAACATATCGCTAGAACGTCACGTGGAATTTTAAAATACTCCACCGTGCGTGCGAGTGCAAATGAGTTTGGGGGGACGATACAAACGTCGCCGGTGAAGTCCACAACATTCATATCATCAAAATGTTTCGGGTCGACAACCGTTGAATTTAGATTGGTAAAAATCTTAAATTCATTCGTCACACGGATATCATATCCATACGAACTCAAGCCGTAACTGACGACCCCTACACCCACTTGATCCTCGCAAAATGGGGAGATCATCCCCTCGTTTAATGCCTTTTCCCGTATCCATCCATCACTTTTGAGACCCATCTTCAATCCATTGTTAATTTTATTTGTGGTAGTATAACACATCTATTACCCTACTTTTAGGAGCATTTTCCGATGGATATGAAACAAATTAAAGCCCTTTTGCAAGAGTTTGACGCCAGTACTCTTTCAAAATTAAAAATTACTCAAGACGCTTTTTCGATTGAACTTGAAAAAAATATCGGTGTTGTAGCGGCACCTATGATGGCTGCTCCTGTAGTGGCAGCTCCGGTTGCTGTTGCTGCACCTGTAGCGGTTGAAACCTCTGCCCCTGCTGCAGTGGTTCATACGGGCGATATGATCGTTTCCCCAATGGTTGGGACATTTTATGCTTCTCCTTCCCCGGATTCGGCACCGTTTGTAAAAGTGGGTGA
>CAZKJU010000031.1:0-23653 GCA_964553185.1 uncultured Sulfuricurvum sp. | reverse complement strand
CAATCAAGAACGGGTAGAAGCTCAGCATGAAGTTCAAAACCGTTTCAAAGAGATGAAAACGGATGAGCTTCTCGAAAAACGGGGAACTATGACATCTCAGCAAGAACGTGAACAACTGCATAATGAACTTATGAACCGTCAGCAAACGATGACTCAAGAACAAAAAGAAAAGTTTATGAACAAGCCAGAAAACCGAACCCCTAAAATGAAAAACCAAGGGCAAGAGCAAGGGATGATGAAGGGACAACGTAACGGTATGGGAGGAGGAAAAGGGGGACGTTAATCCATCCCTTTTAATTCTCTAAAGAATAGACTGCCTTTAGCGTATAGCTCGCTTTTGGCTCTACAGTGATAATCTCATTTCCCGCATTGGCAGTTTCGAGACAGATCATTTTTTTGTAATCCTCTGAAGCCAAATCAGCTTTTTGTTCGCATACACGCACCCAGGGATTCCAGACAACAGCGGTACGGCTCCCCTCTGATTCGATGCGAATACGACGTTGTAACGCTTCATCGCGGATGATAATCTCTCCGCCCTCATGAGAGTAGATACGATCGGTTTCCCTTTCTATGAGAATCGGTGTATTGTCCCTTTTTTCAAGACTCTCATCCGTTTTATCACTATAGGTACATCCTTCTAACCCTGTGATCTGCGTATGGGTAATATCTTCGATCGTAAAATAGGTATGAAGTGCCTGAGTTAGCTCAAAAGGGCTTTCCCCTCTGTTTTGGGTGGTGAGTTCTATGGTGAGTTGTTTACCTACCGTTACTTTGAGGATGAGGCGAAAGCGGTGAGGCCAGAGTGCATAGGTTTCTGGGGTGTCGTTCAACTCAAAACTGATACTGCACTCTTGATCTTTGAGAAGATAGGACGAGGCGACGTGCCACATGCGGGTTCGTGCCAGTCCATGGTCACTTCGCCCTTTGCCTTCGGGATCGCCCCCAAACCATGGCCAGCAAATAGGGACACCGCCACGGATGGGAGTACCCTCTTTAAAAATCGCTTTTTCACTGAGGAAAAGGAGATCATTGTGGTCTGAAGCAAAGGTATAAGAGAGGAGTTGAGCACCATAAGGGGTGATTGCGGCAGTGGCATGAGGGGTGGTGATTAGGGCGATGGGAAACCTCTCCGGCCCCTCTTTAAATGTGACGTATCCGGCATGGGAAAAGCGGGAGTTGAGTGCTTCGATATCCATCCACTATCCTTTTAAGAATTTTTTAGGGCTTCTATCTCTTCGGCCTTCTCTTCTATTGATAAAAGTTCATCCACTTTTTTTTCATAGAGCGCTTTGGTCTTTTCCAACTCTTCAGCCAAGACGCTGATTCCGATTTTTTCGTATTTTTTCGGATCAGCGAGGGAAGCGTTTATCTCATCAATTTTAGCTTCCAGCGCTTCAATTTCTGCCGGGAGTTTTTCGAGGGCACGTTGTTCGTTAAACGTCAGTTTTAGAACTTTTGGTTTTTCGGCTTGCACAGCTACAACAGCGGATGAGGATTTGGCAAATTCTGCTTCCATCGCATCCATCTCTAAAAATTCTTTTTCATCTTCGAGATATTCGCTGTAGGGCTTATAGCTCTCTTCGATCGTTCCGTCCCCTTTGAAGATAAAGAGTTTTTTGGCGATCTTGTCGACAAAATACCGATCATGGCTGACAAGTATTACTGCTCCGGGAAAGCTTTGGAGCTTTTCTTCGAGGATGTTGATGGTCGGGATGTCGAGATCGTTGGTCGGTTCATCGAGGATTAAACAGTCCACTTTTTTGGTAAAGAGCAAAGCGAGGGCGACACGGTTTTTCTCCCCGCCGCTGAGGACGCCTACTTTTTTATCCAAAAATTCACGCGGGAAAAGGAAGTTTTTGAGATAGCCGTAGACGTGGTAATCTTGCCCCATCACATCGACCCGATCTCCCCCGTGAGGGCAGAACGTTTCGATGAGATTGAGATTATCATCGAGCATCTCACGGTGCTGATCGAAATAGCCGATGGTGAGTTCTCCCATCTTGATGATTCCATTGGTCGGTTTAAGCCGTCCGAGGAGGGCTTTGAGAAGGGTTGATTTTCCGCTTCCATTGGGGCCGACAACGGCAATAACGTCTTTTTGCAGGATGCGGGTGGAGAAATTGCGAATCAACTCTTTGTCTCCAAGTTTTAATCCTAACTTTTCAACTTCAAAGAGCATCTTTTGGCGGTTTACCCCCTCGCCTCGGTTGAAGTGTTTCGCTTCGCGCTCCAGCTCCAGCTTCATCTTGCGGATTTTAGAGGGGTTGTTTTTGGCATCTTCGCGCAGCTGCAATACCCGCTGTTTACGTCCTTCGTTCCGCTTTAGCCGTGCTTTGACCCCTCGACGGAGCCACTCGTTCTCGGTTTTGAGGAGTTTTAGGAGGTTATCGTGCTGCTGTGCCATCGTACGTAGCAACTCCTGCTTTTGCTCCAGATAGTTGCTGTACCCGCCGCTGAATTCACGCAGAGCACAATCTTCTACTTCAATGGTTTTAGTCGCAACCTGATCAATAAAATACCGATCATGGGAGATAAAAAGGAGTGTGAACCGCTCTTTGAGGATCAGCTCTTCGAGAAACTCCACCATGTAGACGTCGAGATGGTTGGTCGGCTCATCGAGCAGCAGTATATCGGGTTTGAGGAGCAGCAGTGAGGCGAGAGCAACACGGCGCTGTTCCCCTCCACTGAGGAGATTGACCTTTTTCGTCTCATACTCTTTAAGCATAAAATGATGCATCACCCGCTCAATTTTATCATCGAGGTTCCAGGCGTTGTGATGATCGAGAAAGGTGGTGAGGCGTGATTGCTCTTGGAGGAGTGTTCCATTATCGAATTGTTCTGCGAGGAGGGCTGAAATCTCATCGAAACGGATTTTTGCCGTTCGCAATTCCCCTAAACCCGCTTCGATCGCTTCGCGGACATTATGAGAGGGATCGAAGGCAGGGACTTGGGAGAGCATTTTGATCTCGATCCCCTGACGGTTGATCCGCTCCCCCTCATCGGCATCCAAAGAGCCATGAACGATTTTCATCAGAGTTGATTTGCCGCTGCCGTTTTTCCCAACGATAACGACCCTCTCACCCTCATCGATATGAAAGTTGATATTTTCTAAAATCTTTTGGGCTTCATAGTGTTTAGAGACGTTGAGAAGATCGACGAGTGCCATAAATATTATTCCTTAGGGAGAGTAAAACAAGTTGTTCGGGATAGATACCATGTTGCGATGGCGTAATCGTTATAAGGAGTTTCACGCTGTGCAGACGGGATTGAATCGTTGCGGAGTTTACTGCGGATAATCCCAAAAATGATAAAACCGAGTAAGAGAGAACCTATAGCAATAAACCAATCACTTTTCCACCAGATAAAAGCGGCAAAGAGATAGTTTCCATAACTCAGAGCATATCCCATCATCCGTGCATAAAAACGGCATTGACGCGTTGGTAATGTAGGTGTGGGATCAATATGAAAAGTTAAATGCTCATTATTCATAAGTGAATTATAGCGGATGGGAGTTTAACACAGGGATGTGTCGTTCAAAACTATACATTATCCCAGTATTCGATGACCGGCAACAAAAAGACTTGTTCAAAAATTTGTTGAGCAACACTCCAGCGGTTTTCTTTTGAGTTGAGCATTACAATCAGACAGTCGCTTCCCTCTTTTTTCGCACGAGCGATAAAACACGGTCCCGCTTTAGAGGTATAACCCGTTTTGACACCGACGGCGTATTCGTATTTTCCCAAAAGATGGTTGTGTGTTTTGGCGACAAACTTACGATTGGTATTGAGCGAGTAATAGGTATGCTCGTTTTGGCGGGTGATATCATTAAAAAGAGGATTTTGAATAGCGTATTCCGCGAGGTGTAAAAGGTCTATCGGGGTTGAATGGTGATTAGCGATGTCAAATCCGCACGGATTGGTGAAAATGGTATTCTCCATACCGATTTGTGCTGCTTTGAGGTTCATCATTTGGACAAACGTATCGAGATCTCCTCCTACGCTGATCGCTATAGCCATAGCCGCATCGTTATCGGATTTGATCATAGCAGATTTGACTAAATCTTCGAGACGGATAACATCCCCCTCTTTGTAGCCCGCTTTGGTCGGCTCAACGGCGATCATCTCTGCGGTAATCGTTACCGGACGATCCAAATTCCCCTGTTCAATCGCCAACATAGCGGTCATAATCTTGGTAAGACTGGCAGGTTTTACCTCTTTGAGAGCTTCTTTGGCATAAATAACTTCACCGCTTGTGAGTTCTTTGACTAGCAAGGCTTCGACCTTGAGTTTATCAAGTCCATTTTTATCGATTTCAGCATGGGCAATAAAAGTAAATAAAAGGGTAAATAGAATTAAGTAGCGATATATCATGTCTGTATCATTCCCAAAAAATATTAATACCTAAAGAGATCGAGTACAATCGGTTTGGTTTTAGTCCGTTTATGTAGAAAAATGGAACATAATGAAGCAAGAGAAATACATTGTGTCCACATTTGTATGCTAGAATCTTCATCATAATAAAATAAAAAGGGGTTTCCAATGCTCAAAGAGTTTAAACAATTTCTCATTACCGGCAATGTCGTTGATATGGCGGTTGGCTTTATTTTCGGAGCCGCGTTTGCCACTGTGGTTAAATCATTGGTCGCTAACATCATTATGCCTCCGATCGGATTACTGATGGGCGGTGTTGATTTTTCATCGTTGTTTATCGCGTTGGACGGTAAAGAATATGCATCACTTTCCGCACTCGACGCAGCAGGGGCTCCGGCGATCAAGCTTGGACTTTTTGTAAATGACGTAATTTCGTTTACAATTTTAGGGTTTGTAATGTTTATGATGGTGAAAGCCTATAACAAACTCAAAGCAGCAGAACCGACAGCGGAACCAGCCGCGCCAACTACGAAAGTATGCCCTGAATGTGCGATGGAGATTCCAGCAGCGGCAAAAACGTGTCCTCACTGCCGTACAGTACAATAAATAAATTTGTCATTCCCGTGAAGAGGATCAAAGTTCCTTTCGGGTAAATCTAGCTGGATATACCCAAAGGGCACTTTGCCCGCGTAGGCGGGTATGACGAAATTAGGCGGTAGTATCGAGGACACTTCCCCCTAATGCACTGATTTTTTCATCGATTTTAGCGAGTGCTTTATCGAGGGTTTCATAAGAGATATCGGGGAGTTTGTCCCCCCACATCTCTTCTGCTTCGTTAAACCCTCGAATAATCCCCTCACGTCCTGCCTTGAGGCGTTCTAGATCATCTCCTCCCCCATTGAGGACAAAATCGGCGAGCCGTTCGGAGGTTTGGCTTACTCCAAAATACCCATCTTCACTTACTAGTTCTTTGGCTTCATCGGGGCTCATATCGGCAATCGGTTTGCCGGTGTAACCGATCGCTTCAAAATCGATGGAGCTGAGGATATCTTTGACCTTATTCAGATCAAATGGCGCACTTTGGGCTTGGAGGTTGTTGGACGAATAGCTCTCGATTTTTAGTGAGTATTCAACGAGGTAAGCTTGCGAGATAGCTTTCCCTGAGATTTCACCACTTTTGATTTTTTCTTTAAAATCTTGAGTCTCTTTTTCATTCAATCCCAAAGCACTTTGGCTGTACGGGTTGATCGATGTTCCGGTTCCAATTTGCATAGCAGCTCCTTTTGGACTATATAGAACAATATCGGCAAATTATTCATACCGTAAAGCATCGATTGGATTAAGCCGTGCCGCTTTTCGGGCCGGAAAGTAGCCAAATACAACCCCGACGAGGGTGGAAAATAAAAAGGCAATAATTACAATCGAGGTATTAAAGACCAATGGAAGATCGAAAAAGATACTGATCCCAACCCCAAAACCGAGCCCTAGAATAACTCCGATAACCCCTCCGAGGGATGATAGGACGATCGCCTCGACTAAAAACTGGAGCAACACTTCCCGTTCTAGTGCTCCGATGGCGAGCCGTATTCCGATCTCTCTCGTCCGTTCGGTGACGGAGACGAGCATAATGTTCATGATCCCAATACCGCCGACGAGGAGGCTGATGGTGGCAACGGCACCGAGGAGGAGGGTGAGCATTTTGGTTGTCGAGGTGAGGGTTTGAACCATTTCGCGCATATCACGGACACTGAAATCATCTTCTTCCCCCATTTTGATCCGTCGGCGCTCTTGGAATAGGGCGGTGAGGGAGGCTTTGACATTTTCGATCACAGTAGGAGATGAGGCGGAGACGAGGATCATGGATATCTCTTGATTACCGCTCACCCGTCGTTGTAACAGACGTATCGGGACGACGATGATATCGTCTTGATCCATCCCGAACATCGAAGCACCTTTGGGTTTGAGCAATCCGATCACTTGACATGAAAATGTCCCTAGACGGATCGATGCACCGATCGGATCTTGATCGGCAAATAATTCTTTGCGTACCGTCTCACCGATGACACATACCGCTTTTCCTGCTTGTAGTTCTGCGGGTGAAAACATCCGTCCCGACTCAAATACCCAGTCTTTGACGGTGAAATAGTCGTTATCGCTCCCATCGATGGTGGTGGAGTAGTTTTGATTGCCATAAACGGCTTGAACCCCTTTGGACCCTATCGGTGCGGCTCCCCGGATATCGGTGATTTCACGGTGAATCGCTTAAAAATCATCGTGGGTAAAACGTTTGGCGGTGCTATCTTCACTACGAGGTCCTTTGCGATCTTGCCCCGGACGGAGGATCAGCATGTTGGTTCCCAGTTTGGAGATGCTGTTGGAAACATAGGCGGTGGTAGCATCGCCGAGCATTACCATCGCGATAACCGATGCGACCCCGATAACGATCCCCAGTGTGGTGAGGATGGAGCGCATCGCACTGCGACGGATCTCTCTAAGAGCTAAAAGAAAGGCATTCCAAATCATGGGTGAGCCTTGTCGATGAGTCCGTCTCGAAAACGGATGGTACGCGATGCGTAGGCCGCCATATCGTCTTCATGGGTGACCATAATGATGGTGATCCCTTTATCACGGTTGAATGAACGGAGCAGTTCCATTACTTCGATGCTTTTGGCGGTGTCGAGGTTCCCCGTCGGCTCATCAGCGAGGAGGACAAGCGGATCGGTGACGATCGCACGGGCGATGGCAACACGCTGTTGCTGACCCCCTGAGAGCTCCCCCGGAGTGTGGTGGGCGACATGCTCCAAACCCACACTGCGGAGCGCTTCGAGGGCTTTTGATCTGCGCTCATCGGCGCTAACTCCCCGATAGAGGAGGGGGAGTTCGACGTTTTCAACGGCGGAGGTTTTCCCCAATAGATTGAATCCTTGAAAGATAAATCCGATGTAGTTGCGACGCAGCAGTGCACGCTGGTCCCGTGAGAGGGTCCCGACATCCACCCCCTCAAAAAGATATTGTCCCGTTGAAGGGGTATCGAGGCACCCGACGATGTTCATCGCTGTCGATTTGCCTGATCCACTAGGCCCCATGATGGCGACGAATTCACCGCGCAGTATCTCAAAATCGACCCCGCGCAGGGCATACGCGGTCGCTTCACCCACTCCGTAGGATTTGGTGACTTCTTTAAAACGGATAACAGAGGGTGAATTATCCATTATTCGCCATTCTCTTTGACCCCGATGATGACAAGATCACCGTTTTTGAGATTGTTGGAGAGGATAGCCGTTGAAATACCATCGCTTTTACCTACACTCACTTCGAGACGTTTTGGCTTGTTATTGCGTAATACCCAGACCGATTTGCCATTTGCTTTGGCATCGGTATCGGTTTTTTCCTCTTTGGTTTTTGGCGGGGTAAATCGCAGTGCTGCATTGGGAACACTCAGAGTATGGGGGAGAACACCCGTAATGATTTGGGCGGTTGCCGTCATCCCAGGACGGAGTTTTAAATCCTTATTCGGAACTTCAACCACCGCATCATACGTGACAACGCCGTTGACCATCTGAGAGTTCAGCCGCAGTTGAGTGATGAGACCTTTGAACTGCTGGTTGGGGTATGCATCGACGCTAAAAGTTACGGATTGCTTCTCTTTGACTTCTCCGATATCTGCCTCATCGACACTGACGATCACTTTCATAGTATCGAGACTTTTTGCCATGGTAAACAAAACAGGTGTTTGCATCGAGGCGACGACCGTTTGTCCCGGTTCCACTTTTCTCTCCAATATAATCCCATCCACCGGAGAGACGACATTTGCTTTGCGTAGATTGTCTTGGTGGGTTTCGAGTTCCGCACTCGCTTGTGCGGATTGTGCGATAGCCGCATCCAATCCCGCTTTAGCGGAGAGGAGGGCGTTATCGGCTTCATCTACCTCTTTTTTAGAGGGGTAGTTTCCCCCTGTAGAGGTGTACATTTTGTGGACACGCTCATGCTCGTTTTTGGCATTGGCGAGGGTTGCTTTGGCGGCAGAGATATTGGCTTGATACCGTAGCAATGCCGCTTTGGAACTGGTGAGGGCTGAGGTGAGTTTCGTCGTATCCAAACGTACCATGAGCTGACCTTTGTGAACCCGGTCGTTATAATCGACAAGAACATCAGTAATCGTTCCCGATACCTCGATCCCCACATCGATGGTGTTGGTCGGCTCCAAATTCCCAGTCGCCGAGACGGTAGTGGTGAGCTCTTTCATCTGGGCGGACGCGGTGATGTACTCTGTTTTAGAGGTCGCAGAATTTTTGACCCATAACCCTATCCCCAATGCGATGAGAGCGATAACACCGCCGAGGATGAGATATTTTTTCAGGGGGGATTTTTTAGGAGCATTTAGCCCGAGTGTTTGTTCGATAGAGCTCATAGAGATTCCTTTGTCGGATGAAGAGCGAAATGGAGTTTGGCGAATTCGATCTGGATATTGATCTCATTGATTTTAATCTCCAACTCTTCGATAGCTTTGGTATTTTTGAGGGTTTGGAGATCATACCCTGTTTTGGTTCCAGCGTTGACTCCCGCTTGCACAGCACCGATAAGCTCATCGTAGAGGGGTAGATTTTTAGAGGTGATTGTGATGTACTCCTCATAGCTTTTGATTTTTTCGATCACTTGGGCATACTCAGCACTCAGTTCCCTTTTTTTATTAGCCTCTATAGCCGCTTCTTGGAGATAGGTGGCTTGAGCTTCTTGGATCGTAGCGGAGGCATTATAGACGAGTGGCAGTGTGAGCTGTAGACCAGCATTGTAATAATGTCCGTTATACGCTCCACTGAGCTCTTTTGGGTCGTAATTACGGTATCCAACATCTGCATTGAGGGCAACACGGGGGAGATAATTGGTAGCGGTTATCTCATAGAGATTTTTGAGCGCTGCACTTTGTGCTTGAGCGTATTGCAGATCGAATTCTCCCGATACATACTTCTCTTTGGAAGTCATTTCAAATCGGGGGATCGAAAATGTTTCGGGGGAAACATCGCTGATCTTCGCAATCTCAAAGCGCTGTTCACTAAGGGCATATTTATGGGTGGTGAGGGTTCGTAATTCACTGCTTTTTTCCATAAAGGCATTATTAAGCTCCGTGATATCGACTTTTCCCGCATCGTAAAGTTGCCGTTTGATAAAGATTTCGATCTCTTTGTTACTCAGACGTTTATGACTTTGCTCGAGCAAGACACTGTTTTTTTGGTAGGTGAGAAGAGCGAGAAAGAGCTGTTGATTATAGAGGGCGATTTGTTGCTGATGCGCTATTTGGGCACTCTGTTTTTTGGCATCGGCATAACGTATTTGGTAGGTGATTCCACCGGAGCGAAAAATATCCTGAGAGATCGATGCAGAGAGGTTCTCGGTATCGCTGTGATAATCTCCCGTCGCACTTTTATCATAGCTGTAGGAGGTATTGAGGTTTAGAGGGGCTATCCAGTTGGTACGGAGCTTCTCATATTCGGATTCATAAATACTCTGGTTTTGACGCAATATCTCTTGTTTTTCACCCGAGAGGAGTGTGTTCTCCACCCCCAAAAGGTTGGAACCAAGAACAAATGTGAGGAGGCATAAGGATCGTTTTTTCATTCCATCATAATATTCCATTTTCGGTAACAAAAAAGTAAAGAATATGAATAAAATATTAATGGTATTTGGAAAAATAATTTAATAAAGGAAAAAGATTATCCTTTAAGTAATAGGACTCTATTATTCTCGAAATCATTTCAAAGGAAATTTATGAAAATTTTTGTCGCCCTCATCAGCGCTGCTGTATCACTTTTGGCGATTGAGCCGATTGTAACCGCCCAATGGCTCAATGAGCATAAAAACGATACCAACCTCCGTATCATTGAAGTATCGGAAGGAGATCTATACGGATTTGAACACATTCCCAATGCAGCACACACCTCTATCGGTAAATGGCGTTTTGATAATGGTACATTTCTTAGTATCCGCCCTGTAGCGGAGATCGAAACAGAGATTTCCGCTCTGGGAATCGATGAGAAGAGTGATGTCGTCCTCTATGCTCCGATTAATGATCCTAAAGATGTGTTGAAAACATCGTACATCTATTGGGCACTCAACTATCACGGAATCAAAAATGTCGCATTAATGGATGGTGGGTTGAAAGCATGGAAAAACGGCAAGCTCGAATTGACACAAGCGGAACCAACGATCAAACCTACAGCATATAAAGCAAAAATTGATTCCACCAAAATAGCTGATATCACGTATGTGAAAAGTCATCTAGGTAAACTCCCGATGATTGATGCACGTCCGAGCGATATGTATTTGGGTGTTACTCCGACACCAACGGTAAAGCGTAATGGTCATATCAAAGGGGGAATGAGCTATTCATGGAACTATTCGGTTGATAAAGAGTATTTGCTAAAAGATAAAAAAATGTTAGAGAGTGTGTTTAAAGAGGGGTATAATCTTGATAAAAACAAAGAGGTACTCGTCTATTGTACAGGTGGTTTAGAGACGTCGTTTAACTATTTCGTCCTCAGCGGCGTTTTGGGATATAAAAACGTTAGACTCTACGATGCATCGATGAAAGAGTGGGGGAATCGTGAAGATACCCCGATCACTCAATATCGATATGAGATGTTTAAAAAATAATTTTATTTCTTCAAAGGTATCGGATCGCAGAGATATTTTTTCTCTTTGGCGACCCGAGCACATTTCTCACACATAAACTTCGGCTTTTTAACAATCTTGACTATTTTTTTGATGTTTTTGTATAACTCATCTTTTTTGAGTTTACAGAGCGTTTTCATACTAATCTCCTTTATCTCTAATCTCTGTCATTCCCGCAAAGGCGGGCGAAGTGCCCACTGGGTGAATCCAGCTTTTTTTATAGGAATGGACCACCTGATGACGAGAAAATAAAGTTAGTTGTTCAAACGATTTGGACTATAAAATATGTTCCCGTTTAAAATACTCTCGTCCTACTTTACATAGAGGGCACGCTACCGGAGCTTTTTTCCCCCGATGAATATGTCCGCACACTTCACACACCCAAATCTCATCCTCTTCGCTTGCGAAAAAACCATCCGCGATCAGTGCTTCTTTGAGAGCAGCGTATTCACGTTCGTGTTCCACTTCGACTTTGCCGATAGCGGTAAAAAGACGGGCTAAATCTTTATGTCCCTCAGCGGTGGCGATTTCAGCGAATCCGGGATACATGGTTTCATATTCATAATGCTCACCCGCCATCGCAGTATCGAGATTTGCCATCGTCGCATCCACTTCGCATCCGTGGATAAGTTTATGATACGCTTTGTACTGTGCACGGGCATGGTACATCTCATTAAATGCTGCTTCGCGAAAATGACGCTCTACCGCATGCCACCCCTCATCATGTGCGATATCAGCGAAAAGTTCGTATTTGTTCCGTGCCATACTCTCTCCGCCAAATGCTTTCATGAGGTTAACCGCTGTGAGATCAGTGGTGATCATCTCCATCTCATGAGCACAACAGACGAGTTTACCTCCTCCGACGTTCTGTACTTCGATTTCGTTGCCGCAGGTGTTACAGCGGTAGGTTTCGTATTGTCGCATGGTGACTCCTCAAGAATGGGTATGAACAAATGATAGCAGAAAAAGTAAAAACAGAAGAAATATTTAAATGATAGTATTTATCAATATCATAAAAGTTTAAGTTTGAAGAAGATAATATTTTGATATAAATTATCAATAAAGGAGTTTCTGATGTCAGTATTAGTTATCGGTGGCGATAAAATCACCCGCCTCCAATCACTTTTGCTCTCGTTGGGTGCAACTAAAACCCATCATTGGGATAGTCGTCGCAACTCAACGTCACATAAACAGCTTCCTCATCAAACGGACATGATCATCATGTTGACCGATTTTTTAAAGCACAACTCGATGGATCATTTCAAACGTCAAGCTAAAAAATCAGAGATACCGTTTATTTGTGTCAAAGGCCTCAGCGGATGCAGTGAATGTCAGATCACTCAAATGGTAGAGGGGATTCGTCAGAATAAATGCGGCAGTGCAGTTTGTACTGGTGGGTGCAAGTAAATATGAAAGGGAATTACATGAAATCAAAAAAAGAACAAAAGTATTTAGCAGATAGCTCAATACATCGATTAATACGTAGCGGTAGAGCGTGTTAGCAGAGGATAACGTAATGAAATCGTCATCATCTACAGGGTATAATGGCATTAGTATAGAGTCCAAAGAGCTGTTTAAAAACGAGAGCTCGATCCGTATTGTTCACGGCAATGAAATCTATACTTTGAGAATTACCAAAGGCAATAAGCTCATTCTCACCAAATAATCGGTGCTCTCGTACCGAATTTCCGAGGCCTATTTTGTTGTATCGTCCCCTTATACTCTTTACCTGTACCTTTTCATTCGCTTGTGCACAGGAGATCATTCAGCTCGATAAAATTTCTGTTGAAGATACCTACAGCGTTATCGAAGAGCGTAAAGAGAACTCTATCGCAAAGCGTATTATCAAAGGTGAAGAGTTAATTCAATACGGTGATATGAACGCATTGGAAATGCTCAAACGTACACCGGGTGTTACGATCAGTGAGGGAAAAGGGAAAAAAGGTGCTCCCGGCAAAGGATATACGAAAGTATTAATTGACGGTGAGGAAGTCTCAAGTACTAAGAGAGGAAATCCATTAGAAAACATTTCACCCGACATGATTGAGAGACTCGAGGTGATGACCAACGGTTCAGCGGAATACAGTGCCGAATCGATGGGAGGGATTGTCAATATTGTCCTTAAAAAACCCTCCTCTGAGGGAAAAACGCTCGCCAAACTTACCGTTGGAGCGTACGAGGGTGAACCGATGGCATCTGTTTTTGCACAACGGGAGGGGAAAAGTGGCAAGATATCTTATCTCATTAATACCACCATCTCCGATAACTCCCAAAACGACGAATCTTCGAGTCATACCGATAGCTACGTTGAAAACAGCGAGAGCGATACACGCTATCGTTCCCTCAGCCTCAATACAAAACTGGTCTATACTCCATCTTCTAAAGACAAATACATGTTTGACGGTGCGCTCAATCGGAGCGATTACCGCAAAGAGAACACTCAAGTGCGCACAACGCCACAAACCATTACCCAGCATGATGAGGGGGATGCCCTCATGATTTGGAGTAAACTCTCAGGATCCCATAACCTCTCCGGCACCGAGTTGGTCGAGTGGAAACTCAAATACCATGAAAATGATTCGCAAGGGGACACCCGCACCGATAACGGGACGACGATCAATACCCAAGATGATGAGGGGTCATTCCGAGTTTTTGGCGCGGAGGGGAGCTATTCGGTTGCGCTGGATGAACATTTTATCAAAACGGGAGCGGAGATTAAACGGCTTCATCAGCGTGATGATGTTGTGACAACGGGAACCATTGTCTCTAATGAACAGCAACGTTTACGTGAGGATAAAGGTTCACTCTACCTCCAAGATGAAATCAGTGTAGGAGAGAATCTGATTCTAACACCGGGGATTCGGTTTGAACGCTCAATTCGTCAGTTTGAACAGAATGTCGATACCGATTATTTTGCTCCATCGCTTCATGCGTTGTACAAAATGAGCGCAAACGATAATCTCCGTGCCAGCGTCGCCAAAACGGTGAAACTGCCCCGTTTGAGCGAACTCTCCGATTCATTGGACAGTTCTCTCGATGAAAATGATATTAATCATCCCGATGTGACGGGAAACCCAAATCTCAAAGAGGAATCGGCACTGAGTTACGAACTCCGCTACGAACATTTTTTCGAGGATAAAGGGATAATGAGTATCGGTGGGTTTTATCGAAACATTAGCGACAAGATCGAAAAACTCACCACGCTTGAATCGGGTCGCTACGTCGAACGTCCTGAAAATAGCGGGGATGGAAAACTGTGGAGTCTGGAGTTTGAGCTCAAAAAGTCGCTGGATTCGTATGTAAAAGGGTTAGGTGTTTTTGGAAATGCTGCAATTCAACATACCTCTTTAGAGAGTAATGGCGTTAAACGAACCATTAAAGGGACAAATGATTATCTCTATAATATCGGGATCGATCATCGGCTTGAAGCGTACGCATTGACCTATGGTGCCGCGTATCGGTATGTAAGCGGGTATGATGATCCTATCGATGCCAGCGGTATTGCCGAAGCTCAAGAGGGGTATGGAACACTCGATCTGTACGCCAAAAAACGGCTTGATTCAACCTATAAGCTGGGATTGAATCTCAAAAATATTACTCAAGAAACGATCACTACAACCTCTAAACGGTACACTTCAGGAGTGCTCGACGAAACTCAGATTGATCGAGAACAATCCCGCTTCCATTTCCTCGTAACCCTTGAGGGGCGCTGGTAAGTAAATCCATCTAATAAGGGAGTAGTTCCCTTATTATTAAGCATAACTTAGCATTTATGATTTATTTAATTAATAATGCTTATCACTATTGACATAATCTGTAAGATAGGCTATATTTCTACAAATGAAAGTAATTATCAATTGCTTTTAGAATTGTTTATAGCCAGCCAACGCTTTTTATTCTCCTTAAGCCTGTAGCCAGCCACTTCCATAACTAAAGGAGTGCCTATGGCCTATCATACCCGTTTTTTTCACTCGAAATCACTGCCGATCGGGGCGATGTTACTCAGTATGAGTGCAAGTTCGTTATTGGCAAATGCATCCGATTCTAATGCAACAATCAAAGCGATCGATATCCAAGATATGATCGAAGTTGAACTACCACGCTATCAGCCTGGGGTATCTAAAACTGCTAAAACTGGGCAACTTGCACACGATGTTCCTCAAGCCATTACCGTGGTAACGAAAGAGCTGCTTCATGATAAATCAGAGTTTACGCTCAAAGAAGCGCTCAGTAACGTCTCCGGTCTTACGTTCAATGCTGCTGAGGGTGGTCGTATCGGGGATAATATGAACCTACGCGGATTTTATACGTTCGGTGATTTGTATCTGGACGGAATTCGAGATGTTGCCCAATACAATCGTGATACGTTTAACCTCGAATCCGTTGATGTATTGCGTGGAGGGGCTGCGATGTTATTTGGTCGCGGTCAAGCGGGTGGTGTAATTAATCAAGTGAGTAAAGACGCAGAAGCAGAAAATTTCGGGAAGCTCTCAATCACTGCAGGTACAGATGATTATAAACGTGCTTCGACCGATATCAACATGATGTTAAACGATACAACGGCATTTCGTTTGAATGCGATGAAAATGGATGCGGGAAGTACTCGTAACGATGTCTACAATGAAACGACGGGGATTGCTCCGACGATTACGTTTGGGCTTAATACCGATAACGAGTTTAGTTTGTCCCATATGTATATGAAAACCCATATTACACCCGATTACGGTGTACCGTTTGATAGAGCCACACAACGTCCTGCGGATGTGGGTAATGAAGTGTTTTATGGCTTTACCGATGATTATGAGGACAACCGTGTCAACATAACAACGGTGAGTTATACCCATAAATTTTCCAAAGACACCCAGCTACGTTCGGTGATCCGACATGCTGATTACCTCCGAGATAACTGGGCAACGGCACCGGGCGGATACGATACAACCAGCGGTCCTGATAATGAGATTACCCGTGGAACCAAAGGAAACGGAGCAAAAGAGAAAACCGATACGTGGCAAAACGATTTTATCACCAAATTTGAAGCGCTCGGATTCAAACATGAAGCGCTAGTCGGGTCTGAATTTTTGAAAGAAGAACAAGTGCGCTGGGGACATGATGGGCTCTCATCGTATTATCCTGCGATAACCGATGCCAATGGACCAGCAAATGGATTACCGGATGCAGCGACGGGCCGCTATGTGGCGAGTAATGGAATTATCTATTCTCGTACCAGTGCCACCGCTTCATGGAATGCGCAAATGCCGACGACGGCTGAATCAGGCTCCACGTTACCGGATGCGTATAAAGCCATATACGGCAACAAAGAACGCAATATCAGCGGCGGATACAAAGGTCGAACGTGGGCTGTGTATGCCCAAGATGTTATCGAAGTGATTCCGAATTGGAAAGTGATGGCGGGATTCCGTAAAGATTGGCTCAATATGGATTATTACACCGGAGCAGATATGGTTCAAAACGGTGAACTTCATTTTAACGAGATGAGTTACCGTGCCGGCTTATCGTATCAGCCGAGTAAGCAGCAACATTATTATCTTGCTTGGAATAATTCATTTAATACCACAGGGGATTTGTATTCGTTTTCCAATGCGTATGATCCTGAACGTTCCGAAACGTATGAACTTGGGGCAAAATTTGAGCTGTTGGATGGTGATCTTTCCCTCCGCACAGCGATTTATCGCACCATCAAAGAGTGGGAACGCAATACCGACGTAGCGAGTGCCTCAGCTAATCCGATTTTATCTAAAGAGCGTCATACTGATGGTATCGAGTTTGAAGTAGCAGGGCGCATCAATGAAAATTGGGATGTTTTCGGAGGACTCGCCCTCATGGATCCTGAAGTGGATGCTGTTACGCCGGGTAAAGACGATATGTACATCGGTCAAAAGCCGCCGAATTCTACGGATTATACGTTTAATCTTTGGACAACCTATAAATTGCCGCTTGGTTGGAAAATCGGTGCCGGTTTAGAAGGCAAAGGGGATCGTGCAGTGTATAGCTATGCTAATGAAAGCCCAACAAATGTTTTCAATCCGAATACTGCTCCAAGCTATATCCGTTACGATGCAATGATCGCCTATGTTCAAAAAAATTATGCGATTCAGCTGAACGTGAAAAACCTTTTGGATACGACGTATTATGAATCGGTCTATATCAATGGCGGCTTTGCCGTACCGGGAACGGGGCGCACGGCACAAGTGACACTCGATTATAAATTCTTTTAAAAAAGCTTACTCCCCCAGCGGGAGTTTTGGATTGAGAAGATAGCGATCTTTTCACTTCAAAACTTAGGCAAAGGAAACCAAATGTTACTCCATATACCCAATGTCCTTACCCAGGAACAAGTAGCCGAGTGCCGTGAAATTTTAACATCCTCTACGTGGGTAGACGGTAATGTTACCAGCGGTACACAGGCAGCGAAAGCTAAAAATAATTTGCAGCTTCCCGAAGAATCCGAAGGAGCAATTGCATTACAAAAAATTGTGTTAGATGCGCTGAGCAATAACGCACTGTTTTTTACGGCGGCATTGCCGAAAAAGATTTTTCCACCGTTATTCAACTGTTATACGGGTGAATTTAATACCTTCGGCAACCATGTTGATAATGCGGTTAGGACAATGCGCGGCGGTGGGAAGAGGGTTCGCAGTGATCTTTCTTTCACGCTCTTTTTCTCCGATCCTGAGGAATACGATGGGGGAGAGTTGGTCATCGAAGATACGTTTGGATCGCAAGTGGTCAAACTACCGGCAGGGGATTTGGTCCTCTATCCCTCATCGAGTGTTCATCGTGTCGAACCGGTTACACGCGGAGCACGTATTTCATGCTTTACATGGTTAGAGAGCATGATTCGCGAGACGGATCGTCGGCGATTGCTGTTTGATCTGGATATGAGCATCATGGCGTTTCGCGAGCGGTTGGGAGATGATGAGGATACGGTAAAACTAACCAGTATCTATCACAATCTCCTCCGTACGTGGGCAGAGACATAACCAATGTCATACCCGCCTTCGCGGGTATGACAAATGAGAATATGACAACTAAAATCAATTTTTTGGAGATAAAAATGGAAGAGTTAAAGTTAGTAGTCGATTATGCGACATTGGGTATTTTAGGTTTAATGAGTGTGATCGCTTTTGCGTACGGAATTGAGCGATTTTTTTATTTTAAAACTGCTCAGATAGAGCATTTTCAGACGAAAAATCAAGCGGAAGCAGAACTCACCAAAAATCTTACCGCCATCTCGGTGATCGGTTCCAATGCTCCTTATGTAGGACTACTGGGAACCGTTGCAGGGATTATGGTGGTCTTTTATGAGATTGGTCAGAGTGGAGGGATGGAGCCATCACAGGTTGTTATCGGATTGTCATTGGCATTGAAAGCGACGGCGTTAGGATTGTTAGTTGCGATTCCATCGATGATGATTTACAGTGCATGTCTGCGCAAAGTCGATTTACTGATGGGGAAATTTGAAGATGCGTGCGCTTAAACGGGTAGAGGGGATCAACGTTGTCCCCCTTATTGATGTGGTTTTAGTACTATTGGCAATTGTTTTGACGATTTCGACATTCGTCGCTTCGGGAGCAATCAAACTCGATTTACCAAAAGCCGCGAGTGCCAAAGAACAACAAGCCCAAAAAATCGAAATCGCGATCAATGAAAACGGAACAATGTTTTGGAATGGAAAAGAGATGAGCCAAAACGAGTTGAGTCAAGCCATCACAACGTTAGGCTCTGACGCAAGTGTTAGTGTACTGGGGGATAAAAAAGCATTTTTTAACGATTTCATCTTTATTCTCGATCAGCTAAAACTTCAAAAAATTGAAAAAATATCGATTGTGACGAAGAGGGAATCATGAAAACGAAACGCTCTTTTCTCCTCTCCGCCATTCTACATGCAGGAATCATTACTGCTGGGATAGCGCTTAGCACTATTCCAAAAGAACAAGAAGAAGAGATTGTATTGGAACTTTCTTTAGCCGAACCGACTACTTCTCGACCACAGCCTCAAAAAGTTGTTAAAGAGGCATTCAAATCGACACAAAAAGAGAACATTCAACCAACGACAAAGCTTCCGATTGTAGAGGAAGCAAAAATTGTAGAAGAGATAAAACCGCAGCCTGAGATAAAAAAGCCAGTTGCAGAAACGAAACCGATTGAAACTCCTCAACTCTCTCAAAACGAACCGAAAATAACTCCGGTAGTAACTGCCCCTCAGCCGATAATCTCTCCCACTAATGTTGAAGAACAATATTTAGAAGATCACCTCTCAACCATACGTGATTTATTGGTCAAATACCGTAAATATCCATCCCAAGCTGTTCGGCTAAAACAAGAAGGCGCAGTAAAAGTAACTTTTCGACTCAAACAAAACGGGGATGTTGAGGATGTTCGGATTGTCGGTAGTTCTGGATATGAAATATTGGATGAGGATGCATTAGCGCTTATTCAAAAAACTGCAGAGTATTTTCCAAAGCCTCCAAAATCGGTCCGAATCACCGTTCCTCTCAATTATGCACTAAAAATTCGGGCATAGTTGACGTTTAAATAAAATAATATCCAAACTTAAAACGTCAAACTAGGGGTTGTTCATTAACTGTTTGTAGGGTAAGATGGTTACTATTTCTTACTACTAAAATCAGGAGATTACCAATGCAAGACAATGAACCGACACTCAGTTCTATCGAAGACTATGATACCCTAAAAGGGTCAAAAAAACGGGTTGTATGGGCTGTAATTATCAGCGGTTTGATTATCGGCACACTTTTTGTTGCCGCAAAAATCTATTACGGAAGTACGGAAGATACCATTGTGGTGAATGAAAGTATCGGGAAAGTGCCAGTTAAATAATGGTAAAATTCTACTACGTCATTCCCGCGAAGGCGGGAATCCAGCTCAAGGTTTTTTAATGATTGCAACCATTATCGGTGTTTACACTCTCTATATTCTAATCCGTTTGTACGTTAGCGTGATGCAAATCGGCTATATCAATCAAATCAAACGTAAAGGTGCGGTGCTAATGGGAGAACGAGAATATCTCGATGCTGCCAATTATGCCGTTGCCAAAGAGAAACTTGGGATGGTTGAAACCTTTGTCGAATACGCTCTCTTTCTCCTCTGGATGGGTGGAATGATGGCGTGGCTTGATTCAACGCTCATGTCACAATCTTCTATGATACAAACGATCGGTGCCGTGATGGGGCTGATTTTGATTAATGCTTTGATTACATTGCCTTTTGGATGGTATGCTAAATTCAAGATTGATGCGATGTATGGATTTAACCGCTCTAGTGTGGGGCAATTTATCAAAGATACCCTCATCAGTATGCTTCTAACCGTTGTTCTTGGATCGTTAGTGGTTTGGGCGATCGCATCCATTATCACATCGAGTGAGTTGTGGTGGTTTTGGAGTTTTGCTTTTATCATGGCTGTGGTGATTGCGATCAATATGTTTTTTCCGACCATTCGCGCACTCTTTTTTGATAAAGTAACCCCCCTCGAAGATGCTTCGTTGCGTGAGAAAATCGAAGAACTGATGGCAAAAACAGGCTTTCAAAGCAGCGGTGTATTTATCAGCGATGCGAGCAAGCGGGATGCGCGGTTAAATGCCTATTTCGGTGGTTTAGGGAAATCAAAACGGGTAGTACTGTTCGATACCCTGATTCAAAAATTGACTCCCTCAGAGTTAGTGGCAGTTTTGGGGCATGAACTTGGGCATTTTGCTCACGGCGATTTGTACAAAAATATTGCGATGGTAGGGGCAATGCTGTTTGGGATGTTTGCGTTGTTCGGAAATTTGCCTGAAACATTGTATATGGAGCTAGGGGTTGCTCAAAGTCCTCAAATCATTATGATGCTCTTTGTCCTCCTTCTTCCGGTGGTGAGCTTTTTTATTATGCCGCTTTTTGGGATGATGAGCCGTCATAATGAGTATGAAGCAGACCGTACCGGTTCGGAGCTCGGAGGAGCGGAGCATTTGGTCAACGCATTGAAAAAATTAGTGAGTGAGAATAAAAGCTTCCCTCTCTCTCATCCGTTGTACCGCTTTTTTCATACGACTCACCCTCCGGTGGTCGATCGACTCCGCGCCCTTGGGTACGATATCCGTGTTAATGATGACGAGGGATACGCCGATCCATGTCCAAACGATTAAAAGAGCTTCATGAGGAGATCACCCACACTCTAAGCGGTGTGGTCGAATCTCCTCGCCGTGAAGCGGAACTGCTCCTTATGGCTTATCTAAATAAAGATCAGCTTTATTTTATTACCCACCAAGATGATTTGATTGATGAAAACGATCCGAGACTACTAGAATGGATTGAAAAGCGTTCCGCGAATGTTCCCCTCGAATATTTGACTAACCGTGTTAGTTTTTACAGCCGTTACATCGACGAGGGGGCACTCATCCCCCGTCCCGAAACCGAACATTTGATCGATGAGGTGCTTTCACGTGTTTCTGCTCATGATGAGATTACGATTGTCGAAGTAGGGGTAGGGAGCGGGATCATCTCGATACTGCTAGCACTTCATCTCCCTAATGCCCGTTTTATCGCGGTTGATATCTCTCCTAGAGCGTTAGCGGTGGCACGTCGAAATATCGCGGCATTTGATCTTAGTGATCGGATTGAATGTCGTGAAGGAGATTTACTGTCGTGTATCCATGAGAAAATTGATTTTCTTGTCTCCAATCCCCCCTACATCGCCCACGATGCCCCGCTGGAATCCAATCTTAGTTATGAGCCTCAAAACGCACTGTTTGGCGGTGAGATCGGCGATGAGATTATCCGAAGATTGCTCGATGAGGTCTATCAGCGACATATCCCACTCTTTGCGTGTGAGATGGGATATGACCAGCGGCTAAAAGTGCAGGAATATCTTAAAAATTTTGCGGTACAATCTTTGGATTTTTATACCGATTATGCCTCGTTTGATCGAGGGTTTATTCTAAAGGTTAAACATGAAAAATAAAATATATATCGATATCACCTATTTGTTATTGATCGCGATGAGTGCGGGCGCAGTATTGGTACTGGGTGTTTTTGTCGCAGCCGTCGTTTTTCACTCAGAAGCCTATCTCACATTGCCGTTATTGTCCCGATACGAAGAGGGGAAAATCATGGGAGAGATATTTCGCCGTTTCACCTATTGGAGTTATTTTATGGCGGCAGTGATCGCCGTGTATGAAGTTTCTCGCTACAAAGTGATGCAGATCGATAAAGTGGCAATTTTGAGTGCTTTAGGCTCTATTGGAACACTTCTTTTGTTCAGCGCCGTATATACCCCGAAAATATTAGAATACCAAGCACGTGGAGAAGCCGCCATCGATGAGAGCTTTGAAGCGCTTCACAAAGCGAGTGAGATTGATTTTAAAATACTGTTATTGATGTTAGTGATCCTCTTTTCCCGTAGAGCTTATTTATTGGCGGTGAAACGATGATACGGTTCGAAAATGTCACCAAACGTTTTGGAAAACGTGAAATTCTTCGCGGTGTTAATTTGGAGATTGAGCGTGCTAAAACGACCGTTATTTTTGGCGTATCCGGCGGTGGAAAATCAACTATTATCAAACACATGGTAGGGTTGTTAAAGCCTGATCAGGGAATCATAACCTACAACGGAACCCGTATTGATAATGCGGATGAAGTGACATTGCAGGAATTTCGTAAAAAAATCGGGTTTTTATTTCAAAGCGGTGCATTGTTTGACAGTATGAACATTCGAGATAATGTCGCTTTCCCGATGGTTGAACACCAAAATCTGAGTGCGAAAGAGCTCGATTACAAAGTGGATGAAAAACTCACCATGGTGGGACTAGATCCTAAAATCGTTAAATCACTCTATCCTGAGGAATTGAGCGGAGGTATGCGAAAACGTGTCGGATTGGCACGAACTCTGGCTCTTGAACCCGAAGTAATCCTCTATGATGAACCAACCTCAGGACTCGATCCGGTCACCAGCGATTTTATTACCCAAATGATTTGTCGTCTGCGAGATGAGATCGGTATGACGTCGGTACTTATTAGCCATGACATCGCCGAGAGCTTCAAAGCCGGGGATAATTATGCCATGCTGTTTGATGGTGTCATTGTCGAAGCAGGAGACAAAGAGTCGTTCCGTAATTCATCGAATGAGGTTGTTCAGCAGTTTATACATGCCCGATCCGTTGGGCCGATCGCGTTTCACTAGATGCTCACGCCAACGGAATACATCCCGTTTGGCTACGTTAACACTGGGTTTTGCTCAGCGCAAAGCTCGCCTGCAGTGAACCGCACTTAAAATCTAAATTCAAAATTTTATCTTCCACCGAATTTTTTTGTCCACCACTCCTGTGGGGTGAGTGTTTTTTCTCTCAAATACTCTTCATCAAAATTAAATTCATATTTAGCACAATAATCGAGTAATACGGCATATGCATCATTGATCTGAGTACTCATCGCATGTGCGGTTTCGGGATCATCTGGGTGTTTGTCGGGATGCCATTGCTGCATCATGTTTTTGTATCGGGTTTTTATATCGGAGAGGGTAGCTTTATCGCTCAGGCCCAGGAGCGTTTTGGCCTTTATGAGCGTGTCAGAGGAGAGCATGGAAAGAGAGGTTAGTCTCTT
>CAZKJU010000030.1:0-23653 GCA_964553185.1 uncultured Sulfuricurvum sp. | reverse complement strand
TGTACAAGCACTGGCGGAGCAGGGTGTGTTACAGCTCGGCGAATCTGAAGAGATGCTCGAATAGCTATAAGTTCTCCAGCAGATAAGCGATAATCGGCAAAGTCACCAACGAAATAATAATCCCATACCCTACTAATGCTGCACTAAGACGCGGGGCAAAACCTGCGGCAATCGCCAAAGCCCCTGCAGTAATCATAGAAGGCATCCCAGACTCTAACACTGCCGTTTTCAACGCAAGCGGTTGTGTCCCCATCGCGGATAAAATCCCAAATGCAATCAGAGGCATGATAATGAGTTTTAGGATAAGCGACTGGGTAAACAGTCCATAATCTATCTCGCCGCCGAATTTCATCGAATATCCTACCGATATCAGGGCCAACGGAACAAGGGTCGATGCAAGAGTTTGAAGATACGGCTGTGCACTGATAGGCATTTCTCCGAAAAGAAGGGCAAAAAGGAGAAAAATAAATGGAGGAAAAATTAGAAGCTTTTTCACAATCAAGCGTTTATGAAATGATCCGCTCTCATACCGTGCGATGACAGCTGCACCGTACAGCGAGAGGATCAAAAACGTCCCGAACTGATCGTACATCAAAACATACCCTATCGCCTCTTCACCCAAGAGAGTATGAATAATCGGTATCCCGACAAACGACGTATTCCCAAGCGGCATAACGAGTAGCAATGCGGCACGCACATGGGGCGGATGATTGCGGGTCATAACGATGACAAGAGCGATCACAATAGGAAGAAGGAGCCATGGTATAAGAATGACCCCTAATGCCGAGAGATCGAAATGGATTTTCGGCACTTGAAGCAGCACCGTAGCGGGGAGAGAGACGTAGATCACAAAAAAATTGAGACTTTTGGCAAAATCAACCGGAGCATCGGCTTTTTGTAAGAGAATACCGATTGCCAATAAAGCGATAATAAACGCAAACTGCTCCATAATTTTTCCTTCTATTCTTGAACAAAATAATAATCTTATCCCCCTTTTAACCCTCTAAAAGGCTATAATAATTATCTAATCTTTGAGATGGAGGCGTATCATGGAAACCAAGTTCATCAACCAACCCCTCAAAGCGTCACTCGATGCCAATATGGAATACTGGTATTGCACTTGTGGACTTTCACAAACCTTCCCGTTTTGTGATGGCAGTCATAGCGGAACCGATAAAACACCCCTCAAATTTTCCGTTGATGTCGAAACCGATAAATGGCTCTGTCGATGCGGCCGTTCAGGACGTAAGCCTTATTGTGACGGCTCGCACCAGCAGGGTTAATGGAACGCTATACCTCACCTAACATTTCACTAGCAATGATCCTAAAATGGCAACTCTCCAAATTGCTCCAGCGCCGTGAGAAAATTGCAACCAATCTCCCCCTCCTAATGCAAGAGAATTTGCCAGAAGGTGAATATGTTCTTTGGGTCGGGCACGCAACGCTCTGGTTTAGACTAGGAGAGACAACCGTAGCCATCGATCCGGTACTCGGAAATCTCCCGCTCTATCGCAGGCACACTCCTCTTCCTCTTCCTAAAGAGCAATTACACGCCGACATTATCCTCATTACCCATGCCCACTATGATCATTACGATAAAGCCTCTGTTCTCTATCTTCTTAAACAAAATCCTCACACAATTATCGTCGCACCGAATGGATTTTGGCGCTATCTCAAAGGTAAAATTGATCGTGAACGGTGCTTTGAGCTGGAGTGGTGGGAGTCGGTTATGTTAGGCGGGTTATTTATCACCCTCGTTCCAAGTCGCCACTGGAGCAATCGAACTCAGATTGATATGAATAAAGCTCTATGGGGAGGATATGTAATACAAAATGCAGATCATACCCTCTACCATAGCGGCGATACCGCCATGGGGGAGCATTTTAAAGAGATACAAGAGAGATTTGATATCGACGAAGCTTTTTTACCGATCGGTGCCTACCGCCCCGAACCAATCATGCGCCATTTTCATATCTCACCCCTCGAAGCACTCCAAGCGGCAGAGGATTTAGGGGTAAAAACACTCATTCCGATCCATTACGGAACCTTTAAACTTTCAGATGATACACTGGATGAACCGATAGAGTGGTTTGAAACATTAGTAAACTTAAAAGAGTATCCATTCGAACCTCAAACGCTTCGGATAGGGGAGATCTACCGGTTTAAAGGTAGTTCTTTAGGCTCTCCAAAATAATACCCTTGTGAATAATCAATCCCCATCTCCCTCACCAAATGATAGGTTTTTTCATCACTGACAAACTCCGCAATCGTCTTCATCCCCAACTGTTTCGAGAAGTTGACGATGGTGGCAACCAGTATTTTCGCATCCTTGTCTTTATCGAGCGCTTTGATCAATGAACCATCGATCTTAATAAAATCGGCTTTGAGTTTTAGGAGATACTCGAAATTTGAATACCCTGTCCCAAAATCATCAATCGCTATCTTGCATCCACACTCTTTGACATTTTTGATAAAAGTAAGAACATGCTCAAAATTCTCGATCCCCTCTGATTCGACAATCTCAAATACAACTCGATTTCCAATACCGTATTGTTCCAATAAGGCAAAAATAAAGCGTTGCGTCTCATCATCCATAATATCTTTAATCGTCAAATTAACCGAAAAACTGACATCACTTTGATGGAATTGCTCAAACGATTTTTCCAAAACTCTTCGTGTAATAGTCTGATAATATTTCGTACGTTTAGCAATTTCTAAAAAGAAAAACGGTGAGATCACCTTCCCATCTTCATCGATCAAACGGACTAAGGATTCGTATTTAGAATACGCTCCATTTACATTATCAACAATGGGTTGATAATAAGGGATGATTCTGTCATTGCGAATTGCATTTTGAAGTTTTTTAGTCCATTTGATATTGTTTTCAGACTCTGTATTGAGCAACAACGAAGAGTCATAAATTAGCAATGATTGCTGACGTTTTTTGGCACTCGTCATTGCCAAATCGGCACTCGAAAAGAGATTTTGCGGGTTCGATTCAAACGATAGACTGGCAGTCACTTGGACGGTGATCTCTTCGCCGTGGAGGGTAAAAATCGTTTCTCCGATAATAGCAACTATTTCATGAATTTTATGAATAAATTTCTCTTCAGATAGATTACTTCCTAAAATCGCAAATTCATCCCCATCAAGGCGATAAAAACGTTTAGCATATCGCTCACGAATCAATCCGTCAATCAATCGTGAAACCTCTATGATGAGTGCGTCACCAAAATCATGTCCATAAAAATCGTTAATTTCTCGAAAATTATCAATATTGATTAAAGCTAACGAGGGATTTGGGAGTTCAAAAATATCTTTCATTAATCGATGGCGGTTCCCAAACTCCGTCAAAGCATCGGTAGTTAAGACATGTTCTAGTTTTTCTTGATATTCTATCAACTCTGTAATTTCATGGCGGACCGAAATGTATTCGACAATTTCATCCGATTCATCCAGAATGGGAACAATCGTCATATCAACCCAGTAATATCCCCCATTTTTTTTACGGTTTTTCAGTATTCCTCTCCACATTTGTTTGGACTGAATCGTTTCCCATAGCTCTCCAAATAATGTTGAATCGCTATCAGGATGACGGACGATACTGTGGGCTTTTCCAATCAGCTCTTCACGCTCAAACTCGCTTACATCACAAAACTTATCATTGACGTACGTAATCCGACCCGACAAATCACTTTTAGAGACGATATTGCCCGCATCAAGGGCAAGTTTATAGCCATTTAGAAATGCGATGGTGTGATGAAGCTCATGTTCTTTTTGAATCACCGAATTTTTAAGCTGCTGATTCAAACTCTCTAGCCGTTTTTCCGCTTGAACCCGGTCGGTGATATCACGCACTATCGCAATATTGTAATCGACTCCACCACGATGCAGAAACCGAACATTTGCCTCAACAGGGATTTCAGTTCCATCTTTTTTAAGCACCATCGAATAATCGGTCAGTTTTCCAACCTGTTTTAGCTCTTGCAAATGGCGGAAAAACGGCTCACTCCCTTTCAAGGGTCTACGGATTTTATCGATCCCTATCTCTCGAACCTCTTCGAGGGTATACCCTAAAGAACGCGATGTTGTTTCATTGATGTAATCGACATACCCGTCATTAATCCGGATTATAAAAATCATATCGTGCGAGCCATCGAGCATATCATGGAACAATGCGAGTTTATCTTGGCGTTCTTTGCGATGACGGATATCGCGGACAAAAGCAAAACGGTATCTGCATCTCTCGACATAATGAAAACTAATCGATACTTCTACTGCGATAAGAGATCCGTCTTTTGCAATATGATATGTCTCGAATGGAGGTACGTAATTGTCTTGTATGTTAAAAAATTCGGAAAAATCTTTAAATTCTGGATTAATGAGTGGAAGATGCATCATAAAAAGTTCATCTTCATTGTAGCCTAAATAGCGATTGACGTACTCATTAGTATAAATAATATTTTTATCTTGATCAGTGACAAAAATACCAATATTTGCTTTATTCGAAGCGTCAACAAAAATCTGCTGCAAGATACTGTTCATTCATCACGTCCAATCAGCAAATATTAAAATCTATATTGTTTAGGATAGTACAAGAGGATATCTAAAAATTGACTTTTAAATTAATTATTGTTCAATAGCCGTTTGCAGTTCTTTAGCAGTGGAAACATACTCAATCTTTTGAATAATATTCCCTCGCAAACGTATGAGTGTTATTTTTTGCTCTTGCGCCGGAAATTTTAATCCTACCTCTTCATCTCGAATCAATAACATAGGATAAGGGTATTTACGCATTTTAGGTAAAGCGAAAGCATCCGCTACAAAAGTAGGCATCTGAGAAATATCCGCGATATATTTTGCTTTATGGGAAGATAGATAGGTATTCTCTTGTTTACTTAAACACTCATTGACTACCGCTGAAGTCTCTTTTTCAAATGCCAAAATAAAGAGTTCAGGCATAGTGATAAGATTATGCTTTACGCCAAAGGGGTCCTCTAAAATGATCGGTTCAATTGTTGATCCAACAGTGTATGGAACACCCCATAAATTAAGTGAAAGCAAAAACACTGCAGCGGTGGCAATTATTTTCATTTTTTCAACCTTGCACAATCGAATTTAATGGCTCAATTTGCTTAAAATGCTATCAAGCTCTTGGTGTTGTTCTAATGTAAGGAGAAAACTCTTATCCATTACCTTGTCCAAATGGTTCATCTCAGTGAGGGTAATCCCAAACGGATCTTTTTTCGCTACTTTGCTAGAGCCCGATACAATGGTAACGTTATCGAGTTTTTTGGAGCTATGACGGATAAAATAGGTGAGGAAATATCCGCCGGAGTGGTCTTTTTCGATTGCCACTACCACATGCGACGCATTGGAACCGTTCCACGAGAGATCAGGTGCAAGGGTTTTAAAATCCTCCACCGATAGATATCCGACATACACTTTTGTGTAAATATCATGATAACGTTGAGTTGCGTTTCTTTTGAAAAAATCGACATCCATCGGATCTTTGGCCCGCAGTGATTTGCTCATCCACGTCAAGGTGCTATAGTATTTGAATGCCGCCACTTTAAGCTCTTCGGCATGGGCAATTTTAGCGCTTTCAATACGGATCATCGGAGCGCGTGGTGACTTGCTGCTGAGACGATCTAGGATATGACGGGCACTGTAGGGTTTAGTCAACCATACTGAAGCATATGGCGGAAGATCGGATGTCCCTGTCGCCCCCTCATTTAAAACTAACAGCGCTTTAACGCTGTAACGGGGAAACAGCACTTCGAGAAGAGCCCGTTTTTTACGGAGCCTCTTTTTCAGATTGCTCACCGATTTAACGAGGGTCATCTCCACGAAATAGAGCTCTTTATCGGTAAATAAAAGTCCGTCAAATTCTCCGATCTCTTTGTGACGGGCACGGTAGATGATCTGCCCTTTCCAGCTTACCGAGAGGGCATCGCTCTGTGCACGGGTACGGTGTTTGTGAGGCCCTTTGATGATAAAGCTTTTAATTTGCGGTTCATTCGCAGCAAAGCGGAGAAGTTTTTCGTAGATGTAGTTCTCATACACCTCCCCCTCGAACGAACGAAAGGCACTGATATACCCCTCATCTTCCATGGTTAGACCTTTGGCCTCCAGAGAGAGGAGATGATCAATGTTATAGTCATAATAAAGGAGGTTATCCCCCAGTTCAGCATCCCCCTCAGGGATAACCGTTTCGTTAATGGTGAGCATCAAACGCTTCTTAGTGCAAATTTAGGGTACTTTGCAAATACCCGTCATTATTTTACCTTATTTTTGCCCTTTTTTATCCCTCACACATAAGGGGCAAAGCTCCTCATGCTATGCTAACGCTGTGTTTTGCTCAGAGCAAAGCCCACATCTAGCAAACCGCACTTCTTAAAGCCATTTTTTGATACAATAAAATATGCAACAAAACCGACCAACCGAAGATCAAATCCGCGCTAAATTCGTCACATCGTTGATGAATTATTTCAAAATTGAAGAAGATGTTTTTTTACGCAGCCATATCGATGAGATGATCCGCCCTATCAGTTCAAATCGATACAGCAGCTTTTTAAACCGTCTCTCATCACGTGATATGCCCTACAAAACACCGTTTGAAAAAATTGCCCTCATTGCCGAAGAGTTCGAGGAGGAGAGCCTCACTCCCATCGATCAAGAGGCTCAAGAGCGGGCACAAAAACTCTATGCCCTTATGTACGATCTGCACCGTGATATTACTCTCGTACGTGATGGAGAGAAAAGTGCGCTAGAGCGGTTTGAAGCGATCCGATTTACCTCGATTAAACGTACCGGAGAAGATCGTGCGATACTCGATGAAACCGACATTAACGTCGTAAAAATCCTCACAAAAAAATGGATATACGACTATATTTCACTTGACCGAGGTCTCTTTGAAGCCCGTGTAACCCACGAATATCGCAACGAAATACTCCGTCGAGAACGAGACAAAAATACCTCTATTGCAGCACCGATCAAAACCAAATTAATTCAATCGGTCAAACAAAAATGATTACCCTCCCTCTCTCTTTGATCGATCGTGAAGATCTCAGTATCATGGAGCGCGCCCTCCTCCCCCTTATCGCCCGTCATACCCAGCAATGGGGGGATAAGCCGAGTGATATCGACGCTTCTACACTCGCCCAAAGCCTTCGTCACAGCCCTCGAGAAGTGATCGAAGCACTCGATAGCATGGTCAAAAAAGGGATTTTAAAAATGATCCGCCGAAAGAGTGAACAAGGGGTAATGATCTACTATACCTTTGCGCCTATCGCCACTCTCCCATCACCGACTCTGAGTCTCACCGCGACCGAATACAGTGACAGCAGCTATTTTCTCAATATGAACAACGATACATTTGAGGAGCTTCACGCTTTTGCCTTGCAGTTATGCGATCGAGAGGGGCTGCGACGGGAATTGTTTGACGATTTCAACCTCTATCAACGCTCACGCAACAACCGCTCATTCGACTGGTGTGCCGAGTTTGAGCGGTGGGTTCGCAAAGAGATCGCCTCCAATGCTCCAGTTGTCGCTTCATCTCAAGCTATCTCTGATACCAAACCGACTACTGAAGAGTTCGAAATGGCACAATATTTTATCCGCCATCTCGCTTCCATCGACCCGCAATTCGAAGAGCCGTTTGATGTGATGAGTTGGGCAACTCAGATTAAACTCCTCATCGAAACGGGAGGATATACCCTGCTGGATATCAAATCGGTCATCGATTGGCTCTTTAGTGTCAAAGGGGATTGGTTCCGTCCGAATGTCCCAGATGCCTACCATCTGCGCAAACACTTCAAACGGCTCATTGCCCATACCCGATCGTTTCGTGACGGGCAGCCTCAGCTTCCTGATGGGGTTAATATTTTCGATATTATCGGACGAGAATAATGATATTACGATTATTTTTTTATCTCTTCATCCTTATTGCTCCGCTCTTCTCCTCAGAAAAAGTTTCTATCCAGCTCAAATGGCACCATCAATTCCAATTTGCAGGGTATTATGCCGCGCTTGAAAAAGGGTATTATAAAGAGGAAGGGTTGGATGTCACCCTTAAAGATCGAGATGTTTCCAAAAACAATGTCGAACAAATTTTAAATGGAGAATCCGAATATGGCATTGCCGATTCTGTCTTGTTTTTATATCAAGCCAACCAGAAACCCATCGTCATAATCTCCCCTATTTTTCAACACTCTCCCAATGTACTGATAACTCTTAAAAATAGCGGTATCGACAGCCCTTATAAACTGATCGGTAAAAAAATTGCCATGTACCCAAACGATGCAGATGGATTACCGATTTTAGCAATGCTGTACGAAACAGGTGTTCTTAAACAAGGGATTAAGAGGATAAATACACATTTTAATATTGACTCCTTAGTGAAAAAGGAAGTTGACGCACACCATGGCTACATTACCAATGAACCCTTTATGATGTTGCAAAAGGGGGTCGAAACCAACATCATCAACCCGCAGCATTTTGGTGTCGATTTTTATGGAGATATGCTTTTTACATCGCAAGAAGAGCTAAAAAACCATCCTAAACGGGTTGCAGCGATGAGACGTGCAACACTCAAAGGGTGGCAATACGCGCTCGCACACAAAGAAGAGATTACTCAACTCATCCGATCTAAATATGCACCCCATAAAACACTGGAGCAGCTTCGATACGAAGCAGAAGGTATAGCTTCAGTGATCGACTCCTCCACTATACCGCTGGGTACCCTCGATTATGGACGATTCGAATACATACAAAATCTCCTCTCACGACATGGGCTTATCAACGCATCAATTCCACTGGATCAATATCTTTACCGTGAAGCACATAGCGGAACCATTGACCTCACCCCTATGGAGCGTGAATGGCTTAAAAATCATCCGGTTATCCGAACCGCCATCGATACCTCTTGGGCACCGTTTGAATACATCGATGACAAAGGGGAGTATCAAGGACTTGCCGCCGATTATCTCGCACTCATTTCTCAAAAACTCGGTATCCGATTTGAACCTTATACAAAAGGGGTATGGAAAGATGCTGTTGAAAAGATGGAAAAGCGAGAGCTTGATATCTACCCATGTGCTGTAAAAACCCCCCAAAGGGAAACGTATGCTTCATTCACTTCCCCCTATCTTAATTTTCGTATGGTTATTCTCACCAATGAGGATGTCGGTTATATCGATACTATTAATGCCCTCAAAGGTAAAACAATCGCTGTTGCCAAGGGGTATTTGAGCGAAGAAACCCTTAAACGATATTACCCTTACATCAAACGTTATGAAGTCAATACTATATCTGAAGGGCTCAAAGCGGTTGCAACAGGAAAAGCGTATGCATTTATCGATAATACTGCCGCCATAACTCACGCCATCAAAACCGAAGGATATTCCAATCTAAAGATTTCAGGTGAGCTACCGCACCGTTTTGAGCTCTCCATGGGGGTACGAAATGACTGGACTATTTTTACAGGCATCCTCGAAAAAGCGCTTGCTTCTATTACTCAAGAAGAGAGAGACGCTATCTACGCAAAACATATCACGATTGAGTATACTCAAGAGATCTCATGGATGAGAGTTTTACAAATTTTCATACCCCTTTCTGTATTTGTTGCTCTATTGCTTTACTATACTCGAAAACTCCGAAGTATCAATAAAGTCTATAAAATGACCTTGAGCAGCCTAACCCTAACGCAACAAGAGCTCGAAAATGCAAATGAACGATTATTGAGCCTCTCTACCACTGACACCCTGACAAAACTCGCTAATCGCTATCACCTCGATAATACGCTGAAGCAAGCAATCAGCAGTGCGAAACGGTACAACCGTCCTCTCTCGATTATTATGGTGGATTTGGATTATTTTAAACGGGTAAATGACCTCTATGGCCATCATGCGGGGGATCAAGTTCTTCAAAGCAGTGCTGAAATTTTACGTGAGAACTGTCGAATCAGCGATACTGTAGGACGATGGGGCGGAGAAGAATTTTTAATTATTTGCCCCGAAACCACAAAAGATGAAGCTGTACTCTTAGCCGAAAAACTCCGACTCATTATCCCCTCAGTAGCGATGATCTATACCCACACCCAAACTGCCAGCTTCGGTGTCAGTACGTATCACGATTCAGACACACCGGAAACACTTGTCATTCGTGCAGATGAAGCGCTTTACCACGCAAAACATGCCGGACGAAACTGCGTCAGTGTGAGTTAAAATCTGCCTATTAATTGAGAATAAACTCAATCCGCCGGTTTTTAGAGCGTCCCTCTTCGTTCGTATTGGGAGCAATCGGATCAGCATCCCCCATCCCATTGACGGTAATGACAGCTGGATCAATCCCTTGTGTTGCCAAATATTCTGCAACTACTTTTCCCCGTGCTTCGGAGATAATTTCATTGGTGGCATAGAGATGTTTGAGACGCTGTGGCGGAATATCATCGGTATAGGAGTTGATAATAATCATCTTCTTGCCGCTTTGTTTAAAGAGTTTCGCCCACTCATTCAACCGCTCTTTTCCTGCATCATTGAGGGCAACAACACGATTATCAAACAACTGAAAATTGCGAAAATAGGGAGCCGGTTGAGGGGCAGTAACGACTGGTTTTTCGATTTTCGGCTCCACTTTGGCGACAGAGGCAGAAGGGGTAACTACAGGTGCTGTGATCTTGATTAGGGCAGGTTCAGCTGCGGCTATCGGTTTGGATGGAACGACAAGCGGTTTCACTTCGGATAGATTAAACGTTGATGGGCTCTCAGGTACTTTGAGTGGGCGAGGCTCTGCCACCGCAACTGCAGTAATACTCTGCCCCGGTTTTAATTTTTCGAGTTCCATCATCACGCATGCCCCTTTGACATCCCGTGCCGTGAGGGTATAGGTATTTCCCTTTAACTGCCATTGAGGTGATTTGAGAGGTTTTAGGTCTTGATCCAGCCCTTGGTATTTGCGAACACCATACCCTTTTGGGACATTGACCGTCAAAATATTTTCAGCTGTCACACAATCTGGGCTGCTTTTGCAGTCTCCGCCGCTGAGGAGGATTTTATAGACACCGTTATTTTCAGAGACTAAAAAGTCATCTTTAAACGCACGCTGAACATACGAATAGCGATCGGTATTGGAAAAAGAGAGTTTAACGCTTCCATCTTTGAGCTTATCGATGCTATGCTCTTCAGGACGGACATATACAATCCGATTGGGATCAAATCCTTTATCGAACATAAAACCGTAATTTTTATTTTTGCTCCCCTGATAATTAAAGTGGAGAATCCCCTCTGAAAAATCGGCTTGCGGGTAAAAAATCATCTCCGATACATCAGCGCTCACATGAGCCCAACCGAGCCCTAGTGTTAGGAGTCCAATAACTATTTTCGTTTGCATAATCACCTCACTGTAATAAAGGAATGATACACTATCAATAACCAATCTTCGGTTAAAGGAGAGAAACCATGAATTTATTATCTCTTTATCTCGACCGTCCTATCAGTAAATCGACACTCGAATACTCGCTCGATTTAGTGCTGAGCAAAGGGGTAGAAAACGGTTATTACGGGCGCAATGAAACACTCCATGTCGTACTCGCCCCCTTTGGAGTTTTAACGCTGATCGCAGATGAGAAGAAAACCATTATCGAAGCCCTTTCACTGTTGAGGATCACGATGGAAGATGAACAAAAACTGATCACCCAAGATTATCCGATTCACATCGATCCCAATCATTCAGAAGCGTTCACCATTAGCAATGAAGCTATTGTACTGCGTGAAGAGAGACTCCTCAGTCTCAATGTTATCGCCCTCGCCGTTTCACAGAGTGTCGGATTAGAACACTACGAAAAACGTCTCGATACCCTCTTCTCTCAAAGCCGTCGAATCGTCGAATCAATCCATACCTTCTCGATCAGTCGCAGAGCGCATCTGATGCAATTTGCCAAACGTCTCGCCCTCACCCGCCACGATATGGTAAGCAATCTTTTACTCCTCGACAAACCCAATATTTTATGGGATAACGAAGAGGCAGAGAGCCTCTACAACCGTCTGGCATTTGTTCTCGAGCTCTATGACCGTCACGAAATCGCCCTATCAAAGCTCTCTCAAATCAAAGAGGATGTGATGCTCGTTATGGATATCATCAACCACAAAAAGAGTGAGTTTTTAGAGTGGATTATCATTGTTCTTATCGCCGTAGAGATTGTAATGGGGATTATGGAGATGGTAAAATAATTGTGCTACAATAATCCCATATGACTCCAAAGGATAAAACATGAAAAAAGTATTGGTTTTAATGGCAATTGGTTTTTCCGCTCTTGTAGCAGCGGATGGGGCAAAACTCTTCGGTGCAAAATGTGCTGAATGTCATGGAGTAGATGGCAAAGATACTGCAATCGCAGGAAAAGCGATCGTCGGTGGAGGAACACTCACTAAACTTAATGGCTATAAAGCCGGAACATTCGGCGGTGCTCAAAAAGAGACGATGCAGGCCTCACTCACCGGAATCAGCGATGCGGATCTCAAAGCGATCGCAGATTATGTCGATACATTAAAGTAGCTTTTCAAACGCTTCCGCCGGTACCGGCGGGCTTTTAAAGTACCCCTGATACATCGTACACCCTTTCTCTTTTAGAAAGGCAATCTGCTCTTCACGCTCTGTCCCCTCTGCTAAAACCTGAAAACCTAACGCTTGTCCCATAGCGATAATCGCAGTGACGATCGCCATATCATCGTTCTCAAACGGTATATCATCCACAAAACTTTTATCGATTTTTAGCACATCGATGGGAAACCGTTTCAAATAAGAGAGAGAGGAGTATCCCGTTCCGAAATCATCAATCGCCAAACGGATCCCATGGGCACGAAGGGCATGAAGCATCTCAACAGTTTCCTCCTCACGCTGCATCAATGCACTCTCGGTCAGTTCCAGTTCAAGCCTATCGGCGGGGTAACCACTTTTCTTAAGGGCATTTTCCACCATCAGAGGGATATTTTGATGACGTACCTGATGTGCCGAGAGGTTCACTGCCAATGTAAGCCTGTGCCCCTGATCGAGCCAGATTTTTCCTTGTCGACACGTCTCATTTAAAACCCATTCACCGATCTCTCCAATCAATCCCGTCTCTTCTGCAATCGGGATAAATTCTACCGGAGAGACTCGGCCACGTTCCGGACAATTCCAGCGAATAAGTGCTTCAGCTCCCACGATACGCCCTGTTGCGATATGCACTTGAGGCTGGTAATAAACCTCAAATTCCTGATTAACAATAGCTCTACGAAGACGTGTCTCAAATTCAATCCGTTGACGGGCTAACGCTGTGAGTTCATCCGTATAATAGTGATAAATTCCTCTCCCTTCCGCTTTTGCTTTATACAATGCGGCATCCGCATGCTGTAAAAGCTCAGATGAATCCTCTCCGTGATCAGGAAACAGAACAATCCCTGCACTGGAGCCGATATGGATCATTGCCCCACTGGAGAGTCGATACTCTGCTCCCAATGCTGCAATCATCTCTTCAGCCAACCGGCCAGCGTCTTCAGGTCTCGATAAATGCTCTAATACGACCGCAAATTCATCCCCACCCAATCGACTAATAATGTCCCCCTCACGCAACCGCGATGAGAATCTCTGTGCGACAACCTGGAGCAGCTCATCTCCCGCAATATGACCGTAACTGTCATTGATATCTTTAAAACGATCCAAATCAAACATAAGTAGTCCAACTTGTGTCTTGTGCCGCTTTGCTTGCGTAATCGCATTTTGAAGATGTGTTTGCAATAACCCGCGATTGGCCAAGCCGGTCAAAGGATCGTAGTTCGCCAATGTCTCAAGGCGATTTTCATACTCTACCTGTTCGGTAATATCCTGTACAATACCCACAGCTTTTAACGGCAATTTTTCCCCGTCATAAATAAAATCCGTATGAGTTCGGAGCCACCGAGTTTCTCCTTCGCGGGGAATAATCTTATAAACAGATCCGACATGACGCTCATCAGATGAAGGGCTTGAGAATTGCATTATCACTTTTTCTCTATCTTCGATACTGATCTTCTCAAGAACCTCAAGGAATGAGATAGTATCAGACGGCTCAAATCCAAACAGCCGATAAGCTTCCTTGCTCCCGCGAAACATATTATTCGATGCTTCCCATTCCCACGTCCCGATTTTAGCCAGCGATTCGACTTGAGAGAGTTCTTGGTCTCTGCGCTTCCGTTCGCTGATATCACGTGCAACACCAAGTACCCCTATTACCCCTCCATCACTATCATACATAGGGGTCTTTATCGTCTCAAAATACCCCTCATAACTTCCATCTCCGAACGTCAGATACTCTTCATTTGTTTTTGAGCCACCCGCATCGATAGCCGCAAGATCGTGTTCACGGAAGAACTGTGCCAATTCCGCACTCACAAAATTAAAATCGGTTTTTCCTATAATCTCATCACTTTTGGCTCCAAAAAAACGTTCAAACATCCGGTTACATGCCGAATACACCCCCTCCAAATCTTTAAACCAAATTAGATCGGGAATCGCATTAAGCAGAGTATGCAAAAAATTATTTTGCTGTTCAAATGCTCTTCTGCTCTCGATAAGGGAGTCTTGAGCCTCTTTCAGCTCAGTGATATCACGAAAGACTGTTAAGATATAAGGGCGATCCTCCAATTTGAGCACAATTATATTGACCCAAACGTGAATCAAATCACCGTTTTTTTTCTTATGAAGTGTCTCAAAAGTATCCTGTCCTTTTTCTTGGAGTATTTTGGCACGCTCCATGATCTCTACAGGATTTTCGATCGCTTCATAATCATGAACCGACAGGGATGCGAACTCTTCAGCACTATATCCGAGTTGTTCATGAGCGGCACGATTAAACTCGACTGCTTTTAGAGTTTCTGTATCGATGACCAATAACCCATCCGGCAATGCTTCAAAGATTGCGCGTAATTTAATCGTGCTCATCTCGACCGCTTTTTTCTGTTCGATCAATTCTTTCTTCCGCTGATGCATCCTGGCGATAGCGGCACTTTTTTGATCGATCACCTTCATCAAATACTCGAAGTAGGCTCCATGAACTGCATGAAGCAGATCATGGCGGGTTAAAAGACCGGCAAGATTGTTGTATTCGTCCACAACGATCAACTGATGAACCCCATGCTCTTCCATCATCGATGCCGCTTCGTGTAACGGAACGTCTTTGAGTACCAAACGAATATCAAGCTGTATAAGATCTTCTACTTTTTCCACGTTTACAGAAGTTTTAAGAGCCATCCGTCTGACAATATCGCGCTCGGTCACAATCCCTACCGGATGAGTCCCATCAAGCACTATCGCGTAATCACAATGTCGTTCTTTCATCAATAAGGCGGCGTCACTCACATTTGTTTGCATCTCCACAAGCAAAGGCGAATCGCTCATCGCATCATGCACCTTTTTGAACTGTGTCAAGTGATCAAGTCCAATGTGACGAAGAAAATCCCCTTCTGTAACGACGCCGGCAAAAACTCCCTCTTCATCCGTTACTATCATATGGCGAAATTTTTTTTCTTCCATCAAAGCATAAGCATCGTGCATCTGCATCGTATGAATAACGCTAAATGGCTCATGTGTCATCACTTCATCGATCATCCTCTCTCTATCGATCGAATCAGACACAATTTTAAGGGCATCATGCTCGGTAAAAATACCGATAGGACGAGAGTTTTTATCGACAATAACAACAGAACTGATCCCTTCATAAGACATAATATTGAGCGCTTTGGCTATCGTCTCATGAGTTTCCATAGTAGTAATTTTATGAGAAAGGATATCGTGAAGCGTGATAATTTTCATCGTGTCGCCTCGCAGGTAACGGTTTGATTTCGTCCTTGGGTTTTGGCCCGATACATGGCACTATCGGCTCTCTCCATCGCACTCTCCAACGTATCCTCTAGCTGGATTTCCGTAATTCCGATACTGCACGTTACTTTGTCCACTTCTCCAAAATCACTATTTTCGAGCAATATCCGAATCTTCTCCCCTACACCAAACGCCTCTTCACACCCCGCATGACGGAGCAACAAAACGAATTCCTCTCCCCCCCATCGAGCGAACAAATCGGCTTCACGTACCGAAGCCGAAACGAGGGATGCAAACTGTTTTAGAACAGCGTCTCCGATATTGTGCCCATAGGTATCATTCACATTTTTGAAATGATCCAAATCGAGCATCATCAGCGCCAATTTTGACGAATGACGTTTAAACATTGAGAGCTCTTTCGAAAAAAGCTCCCCAAACATGTGGCGGTTATGTATGCCGGTCAACGGATCTTTCGTCGCCAACTGAGTCAGGTGCTTGTTTTTTTGCTGCAGGATTTGGGTGATCTCTTCAAACTGTTTGAAATGATCCTGCATCAACTGCGACCATTTAAGATAAGTTCGTGAAATCAAATCCTGTTGGGTAACAATTCCGACAACGGCACCCTCATCATCGACTACAATAATCCGTTTATACGGGCGGCTTCTGAGGTATTCCAATCCCTCGCTAATCGAAGCACGCTGACTTAACGTCTCAACAGGAGACGACATCACCTCTTTCACACACACGGTGTCATGTTTCTCTTCCCCAATACATCGCAAAATATCTTTTGAGGTTATAATCCCTAGCTCAGTTCCGCCGTCTTGGATAATGACACAATCGTTTTGAGAGTCTTTCATATACTCCAAGACCTCATCCATCAGAGTATCGGAACGGAAATTTTTAAACCCGAATTTCTTCTCGAAAATAGTTGCAATCTGAAGCGAATCGAGGATCACCTGAGGATCGACACTGGCGACAATGTCACTGTTCGTAACGAGACCATAAAGCGATCCGTCATGATTGCAAACACAAATGTGTTCATCAAACTCGTTGGTTAAATTCAACGCATTGATGATATTGCTCTCTTTTTCAATCAAGGGAAGAGGACGAAGCGGTATCTGTGATAGGGGGGTCGAGAAAGGGGTACCTGCTAATTTCAAGCGGATAATATCTTTTGTGGTGATGATATAGTGAAGCGTTTTATTCACTACCACAATACTTCGGTGATTATACTGGTGCATTTTATTCAAAGCGTCTTGAATCGTATTATGGATGTCAGCCGTTATTACATTCGTTGTCGCAATTAGCCCAAGGGTCGGAAAAAACATCGACACACCTCCTCTTAATTCTCTTTATTATATCGCTAGAAATCTCAAAATAAAGACTCTTTTAAAAAAATCACTTAATGTTAAAATAATAAATAACGTAATATAATCTGCAAAATTACAAAGGATACCGCCTGTTCCCATGAGTTCCCGCATGTTCTTTGAGCCTATTTTCGGTTGCATTGTCCCTTTTTTGCTTATTGTTTTTTCGCCTAATTAACCTGTTAGATGGAACTTTTAGCAATCCCTTCGCTTGTCGTCGTACTCTCCCTATGGGTTGCACACTCTATTTTTCTCAACCGCCGTTTGCTCCAGAGCCAAAGCCGTTACCACCAATTTTTTAATGATTCTCCGGTTGCCCATATCGTTATTGACAAAAACCATAAAATTATCGAGTGGAACGAAACGGCAGAGATGATTTTCGGATGGAAGCATGATGAGGCATTAGGGGAAGATATCATCCATTTTTTGGTTCCAGAATTTGATAAAGCACACGTCCACTCGATTCTGAATAAAGCTGCATCTGAGGGGTTGAGTCATTCAAAAAACTACAATATTACCCACCAGGAAAAAGAGATCTTTTGCGAATGGCGCAACCGACGTCTCAATGGGACAGATGGGGAGATTTTGTGCATGGCGCAAGATATCACCGTCTCCCAAAAAACCCTCGATGATTTGCACAAACGCTCTACCGCGCTAGAGGGTGCGGGTGATGCTATTTTTTACACCGATGAAAAAGGGTTTATCGAATTTGCCAATCGTAGCTTCTTTTTCCTCAATCTTTGTGATCCCGACACCGTATACGGTAATCATATCGGCACCTTCTTGTTTGAGGATCGGTTTGCATTCAGCACCCTCAAATCACAATTCAATGCCAAACAAACATGGCGAGGAAATATTAAAAAGTCGTTTGGCGAAAAAAACAAAGTCCTCAGCGTCACGATCACTGCGATCTATCATCGCAGCCGTTTAGTGAGCTACATTGCCAACCTGCACGATATCACAGCTCTAAGCTCCCACGTCGATGCACTGACCCGTCGAGCACACTACGATTCATTGACAGGAACCCTCAATCGTACTGCCATGAAAGATCGCCTATCGCATGCGATAACCCGTTCAGAGCGAAATGCTCATAAAATCGCCCTCTATTTTATCGACCTCAATGATTTCAAACAAATCAATGATCAATACGGCCATGAAGCAGGAGACATCCTACTGCGAAGTGTCGGGCAAAATCTCCAAGCATGCTTGCGAAATACCGATACCGTTTGTCGCTATGGAGGAGATGAATTTATTGTCATTATCGAGGAGGTCAAAGGAGAGAACCATCTGGAAACGATTTTAGAAACGATTAAAGCTGCTATCAGCGAACCGATCAAGATTGAGCCCGAGGTCATTATCCGTCCCCGTGCCAGCATCGGAATGGCACTTTACCCTGATGATGCCACCGAGGGAGAGGGGTTGATTCGCGCGGCGGATATGTCCATGTACAGTGCTAAAAGAGAGAAACGGCTCAGCGCAGTGGAACCAATACTTTCCTCTGACAATCACAATCGCTAAAATAGACCCATTGCTCTTCATAAACCGGTTGAGGAGTATAGACAACCGGAGCGGAGGATACATAGTTCACCGATTCGCGTCGCGGTTCTGAGAGAACATATCCCAAAACACCGCCGATCACCAAAGGGACAATCCAATTCCCGCCGTGACGGCCATTGTTGTGAGAATAATTCGACATTTTCATATGTCGCGGCGCCTCATACCGCCCGCCGCGATCATGTCCGCCTGAAGCGTACACACTTGAGGTTAAAATCACAGCGGCGCTCATCACCGCCATCCAAGGTTGAATCGTTTTCATAGGAAACTCCTAGAGTTAAGATGGTGGTATCATGACACCCCAGTGTGAAGGAAATGTGAAGCGTTCAAATAATAATTTGGTAAAATAGCACCTACCTAGGAGATACTATGAAACTTTTTACGATCACCGCTTCGTGCGCATTAGCCATCACCCTCGTGTGGGGGAACCCTCAGTGCTATGTTGAGGGGTACCAAAACCTCATCACCTCAGCGGATGAAACAGCCATTATCCTCAAAGACGGAACCCGTTTTCCCTATCATACCGATACAGTAAAAACATCATGGGATGAGAAAATTAACAACGCCGATCTCGCCACACAGCTCGAGCAATCGTATGACGCAGGGGGGATAGAGACACCCCCTCCGTATCTCCAAAGCCCGGGACGATTACGTTACCAGCCGTTTTTCCAAGCCCTCTACGGCAAAGACAAAAAAGCAATTGAGAAAAATCTGGTCCGTATCCAATGGCCGACACTCAAAGGATCCATCAAGCTTCCGGTCACTAAAGTGGGAGGAGTAGACAAAAAACTTTATCTCATTGGTCAAGAGATCGCCAAATTGCCCAAAAAAGATCGTATATGGGCAGAGGGGGCAACCACCTATTGCTACCGCGTTATCAAAGACACCGACCGCCTCTCGATGCACAGCTACGGGATCGCAATCGATTTAGCTCCCACTACGACCCAATACTGGAAAGATGAAGCTCCGAATGAAACCGATAAAATCGGTTATAAAAACACCATGCCCCTCTCGATCGTCCGTATTTTCGAAAAACATGGCTTTATCTGGGGAGGTCGCTGGTATCACTACGACACGATGCACTTTGAGTACCGCCCCGAACTCCTAGCCCCTTCATGCAAAGGATCTAAATGACCGCTAACCGCCTCTTTACTACCAAAACAGGGCAATTTATCCTCTTTAAATACATGATTTATGCCCTCTTGGCATTTAACGTCTATCTCTACGCTCTCAACGGCACGTTTACCGAAACAATCGATACCGCCGCATGGGTGGTCATTTTGGCACTGTTTGAATGGGAAACCCATTACCTCAAAGAGGAGAATTGGAGTCTGGTCGAAAAAGGGATCATCAGCGTACTCAGTCTCTTTGGGTATGGGGTAGTATTTTTCTCTTGTTACAGCTATTTCATCGAGGCCGAATGGCTCGACTTTGCCAACGCCCTTACCTGGATTCTCGTCGTTTTGGTGTTGCAATACGATATCTATTTTCCGGGGCACTATGGCAAAAGCGAGTGGACAGCACGCAATATCATCAAATTTGCCCTCTATGGAGCTTTGTTTATCTTTGCCGTTATGTGGGGGCTTCAGGGAGAAGCACTCGATTTTTACGATGCCTTTTTGTGGATACTTTCTTTCTTTGTCATCGAGATGAATATCTTTAATTTCGAACACCGATTTGTCGAAGAAGATGCGATACCCTCTGATGAATAAGGCAATGGATGAAGCACTTTCTGAAGCGCTCCAAGGGATGCAGAGCGGTGATGGAGGCCCTTTTGGTGCGGTTATTGTCCGAAACGGTGAGATTATCGCATCGGGTCATAACGAAGTGCTCAAAACCAACGATCCTACCGCCCACGCCGAAATCACTGCTATCCGCCGTGCATCCGAAGCGCTCGGAACGTATGATCTCTCCGAATGTATCCTCTATACCAGCTGTTACCCTTGCCCGATGTGCATGGGGGCGATTTTCTGGGCACGTATTCCTACCGTCTATTACGCTTCATCGATGGACGATGCGGCAGAGGGGGGATTTGATGATCGAATTTTTTATAAGATGATCCGTAATCCCGAAAACTCCCTCAATCTTCACCCTCTTAATCCAGAAGGGGGCAAAGAGGTATTTCGACACTGGCAAACTAAAGAGGATAAAAAGCTCTATTAGCCTAAAAATTCGATCGTTTTTTCGACTGGACGACCGATAACGGCTCGATTTTCTTCAATCAAAATCGGTCGCTCGATCAGCTTTGGATTCTCTGCCAACGCATCGATCAGAGCCTCTTCGTCGCTCAACTTTGCCAATCCCAATTCTTTATAAAGATCCTCTTTGGTACGCATCAAATCACGAGCCGAGATGCCGAGTTTTTTGAGCAGCGCTACAATTTCACTACGTGATGGAGGGGTATCGAGGTATTTGAATACTTCAAAATCCACCCCTTTTTCTTCTAACAGTTTTAGCGCTTCACGCGATTTTGAACATTTCGGGTTGTGCCAGAGGGTTGTCATGCTAGGTACCTTTTTTAGCGTGAATTATAACCGATCCTATAAATCAAATAAATCTTAAATATTTTTATTAACTTCTTAACACAAAATTAACACTGTTTTATCATAATTGTACTCTCGGAAATTACCAAAGGAGTGAAAAGGAGAAATAACGTCGCAGAAACACTACAACCCACGCTCCGCTCGCCCTATGAATTGGACCTCTCAGGCGAACGGAAAAAACGTATTGCATAGCAACGCCTTATTATAGCGTTTTTACACTATATCTGCGACGTTGCCGTGCATATACATCTTTGAAATGCACTCTCTTAAAATCTTTCGCATACATGCGAAAAGCTTTAGGGGGGTGCAGGGGACACGTGTGTCCCTGCCATGCCGATGGGCTTTGCTCATGGGCATGATATAAAACATAAAGGATATATATATGTTCGATTTCCCCATATTCGAAATGCCCACGATCGGGCTACGGATGCTTATGGCGATCAACGCGATCATCCACGTCTTCGTCTCGCACGGCGGAGCGGTAGGAGGATCGGTCGTTCTCGCCCTCGCCGCTTGGTGGGCCAACAAACGTAACGACATGGCTTCATATGAGACTGTCTACCGTTTGCTCATGGTCTTCTTTATCATCACCACCTCTGTGGGTGCGCTGACCGGAATCGGGATGTGGATTCACGCCAACATCATCAGCCCCAACGCTATCGGGGGACTCATCCGCGTTTTCTTCTGGAAATGGTTTATCGAGTGGATCGTCTTCAACTTCGAGGTTGTCTTGCTGTTGTTCTGGTTCATGACCTGGAAACAAAAAGCGTTTACTCCCGAAGGACGTGCTAAATCGGTTAGATTCGGTATCTATTACGCCGCATCATCATGGGTCACCATGCTCATCATCACCGCAATTTTGGGCTTTATGTTGACACCGAACTTCGACGGTCAGCCGTGGGTCGATCCGGAAGTCTATCCGGGTAACGTCAACTACAATAATGCCCTCTTCAACCCGACATGGTTCCCCGGACTTGCGTTTAGAACATTCAGCTCTATCGCGTTTGCTGCTGCACTAGCGATCATGTGGACATGGCTCATCACCGCGTTTAGCAAAGACGAAACTATCCGCAACACCCGCGAAGGGCTCATCAAACTTTTCGCGAAAATCATGATGGTTACGGTTCCTGTGGGTGCTGCACTCGGGTATTACTATCTGTTGCAAATCCCTGAAGCGGCGCGTGCCATGATCCCAACCGCGATGATGACGAGAGCGTTTGCCGACAAAATGGATCTGATGTACATGATTATCAGCGGTATCGGCGGGGCGGTTGTTGTGACGACGATTATCGCCTACTTCTCGCCGAAGCGTATGCCCTACATCGCGGCAACGCTTATGGTGAGTGCATTCTTGCTCTTTTGGGGATACGAAGAGCGTACCCGTGAGTTTATCCGTAAACCGTTCTTGATCTACAACTACATGTATGCCAACGGTATCCGTGTCACCGACGTACCGTATCTGAACAAAGTGGGTATCCTCAAACACGCCGTCTTCGTCGATGAAGATAAAAAAGTGATCAAAGAGGATAAATCGAACCTAGTCGAAGTGGGTCACACCATCGCCCAAATCGAGTGCCGCGCCTGCCATACCGAAAACGGTATCAACGGTCTCAAAGCGCTCACGGCGGGATGGAGCGAAGCGGCGATTCGTAACCGTATCAACAATCTGCCGGGCGGGGGAACCCCTTATATGGCTCCGTTTGTCGGAACCGAAGCGGAAAAAGACGCATTAGCGGCCTATATCGCATCACTTAATAAAAGAGGAGAGATCAAATAATGAACTGGAAACTCCCTTTTGACATCCCCCTCGTCGTACCGACGATGGGACTACCGGGCTGGTTTTTCGATACCCTCGGGATTATCGTATTTGTTGTGCATATCGCATTTATCTATACCCTCATCGGAGCATCGACCGCATCGGTTCTCTATAACATCACGGGTGTCTTCAAAAAGTCCAAAACGGACGATTTGCTAGCCTATAAGATGACCAATCCGACCACCATAAGCGAAAATATGGGGGCATTGTGGGGGGTCGCTCCATTGCTCGTTATTTCAGTACTCTATACCGGATTTTTCTATACGGCGATTCTCAAAGTATCTCCGCATATTTTGCATATCATTTACGGGAACATCTTCGCGTTCTTGCTCTCGTATGCGTACAAATTTAGCTGGCATTCATTGCACCACCACAAAGGGTTCCATATCGCCATCGGTTTGGTTGCGGTATTGACGTTCTATACGTTGCCTCCGGTGTTTATGTCGATGTCAAATCTCTATTTGCAACCCGAAACGTTTGCTACAGTTCAAAATATCTGGGACATGATGCTCACACCGCTCACCGGCTTTCGTTTGATC
>CAZKJU010000029.1:2338-23773 GCA_964553185.1 uncultured Sulfuricurvum sp. | reverse complement strand
GTTCGGGGACTCCGAAAAGAAAAAACAACCCACTAAGAGCGAGGCTCCCTCTCACTGGGTAAAATGCCCTTCGTGCCAGTCACTGATGTATTACAAAGAGATTGAAAAACAAAACCACGTATGCCCGAAATGTGGCTTTCACCTCCGTATCGGTGTTAAAGAGCGTCTTGCCCTGATTGCTGATGAGGGAAGTTTTGTTGAGTTTGATGCTAATCTCCGTCCGGTTGACCCGATTAACTTCGTCGATAAAAAAAGTTATGCGGCACGTGTCGAAGAGGGATTCGCTAAAAATGGTACTTATTCATCCGTCGTGAGCGGTGAGTGTACGATCAATGAGGTTCCTGCACAATTGGTTGTATTCGATTTTAACTTTATGGGTGGATCACTCGGATCGGTCGAGGGTGAAAAAATCGTCCGTGCGGTGAACCGTGCCCTCGAAAAGCGTCAAGGGTTGATTATTGTCAGCGCCAGTGGTGGAGCACGTATGCAAGAGAGCACCTTCTCTTTGATGCAGATGTCGAAAACCTCTGCGGCATTGGCGAAACTCTCGGATGCGAAGCTCCCCTATATATCATTGCTCACTGACCCGACAATGGGAGGTGTTAGTGCCTCTTTCGCAACCCTCGGTGACATTATTATTGCAGAACCGGGTGCTTTGGTCGGATTTGCCGGTCAACGGGTTATCAAACAAACCATCGGAAGCGATCTTCCTGAAGGGTTCCAACGTGCCGAATTTCTTCTTGAAAAAGGTTCTATCGATATGATCGTAGAGCGCAGTGAGCTTAAAGAGACACTGAGTGATATGTTAAAACTTCTTCTCCCATAATGCAGCTTTACGCCCTTTGTGACGCGGATATGCTCCGTGATCGGGGAGTTGATCTCCTCACCTTTGCTATTCGTGCGAAATCTTTGGGTGCCAGTGTCCTCCAATATCGAAATAAACACGCTGACATAGCTACTGTAAAAACCGATTTAATAGCTTTACGCAAGGTTTGGGAAGGTTTTTTAATCATTAATGACCATTATGAATTGGCATCTTTTTGTGACGGTGTTCATATTGGGCAGGAAGATTTATACGCCATTGATGCAGATCCTTCTCGTGCTATCAAAGTTCTAAAAATGGCTATCGGTGAAGATAAACTCATCGGACTTTCAACCCATAATAGCACTGAGATTGAAATTGCGAATACCCTTGATCTCAATTACATCGGATTAGGGGCATACCGTGCTACATCGACCAAATCCGAAGCCAAAGTGCTAGGGGATAAACTCGATGAGATTGCGGCACTTTCTAAACACCCTGTGGCTGCAATCGGCGGGGTTAAGCTTGATGATAGTTTTAATCATGTTACCTACCAAGTAATCGGCAGTGGCTTATTATGAACATTTCGATTATCACCATAGCCAAAAAAGAGCGATCATTATATGATCCACTCTACCAAGAGCAGATGAAAATGATCTCCCGTTTTGCTAAAGTGGATGACGTTGAATTATTCCCAAAAGAGGTAGTTAAAGCGCACAGCATCAGTGCCGAAGCATCTCAAATAGCGTATTCGAAATTGTTATCGCCGATGTTGGGTAAAAATTACTCGATTGCGTTGCATCCTGAGGGGAAAAAACTCGATAGTTTTGCATTTAGTAAGCTTATAAGTGATAAAATTTCAGTGCAATTTTTTATAGGTGGAGCTTACGGCTTTGAAAAAAGCTTTGTAGATCAGTGTGATATTGCGATAAGTCTCTCCGAGATGACGATGAGTCACAAGATCGCAAAAGCGGTTTTGTTAGAGCAAATCTATCGCGCCTATTCACTGTTAGCAAACCATCCGTACCATAAATGAGGAGCATTGATGAGAGACCATGAGTTGCAGTATTTCGAGGAGATATTGCTGACGCGTAAAGCTCAGATTATCAAAAATCTTACTGGCGTTGAGAGCGAAATGAATCAGTTACGTGAAATGGAACTGAATGACGAAGGTGACTATGCATCTGCCAGCAATGATAACATGGTTGAAAATGCAATAGGCTCGCAACAGATGCATGAACTTGAAGAGATTGAAGCGGCACTCTATAAAATCAAGTCCAAACAATACGGAATTTGTGAAATGTGTGAAGACGATATCGGTTTCCAACGTTTGAAAGTAAAACCGCATGCAAAATATTGTATTGTATGTCGTCCGATCGTTGAAAAAAATAAACACCACTAATTAGGGAGAGAAAATGCAACTAAAACGGTACACCATCGCATCACTTATCTTAATGATTTTAGTCGCTGCTGCGGTCTATTCGATTGATAATGAATCACTATCTTTTGATTTGTTAGGGATGCATTTTCCAAATCTTCCGGTTGCTTTTTGGGTCGTTGTTCCACTTATTATTATGTACCTTGCCAGCTTGCTCCACATGGGTGTATACGCATTGGTGGGCAATTTCAAACTGCGCCGTTTGAATAAAGATCATGAGAAGATGATCGATGCCCTTCGTGATGCATTGCTCGGAATAGGTGAACGCAATTACGTGTACAAAAGCGATTCGTATAAATTGATGGGGAAACTTATTGATAATGCTCTTATCCTACCGTATGAAACACTTCGTTCGGTTGGAAATGAAAAAATCGACGAAGCGTTGGAATTGATGCGTGATGTTAAAGAGAAGAAAAAAGTGGATATCAAAAAATTCCATTTACCTTCATCAACCTCAATTGCAATCCAAAACAATTTGAACCGATTTGAGCGTGGTGAGATGGATGCGGATAGTGTTCTCTCACGTCCAGATAGCTATGGTGAAATCGTATGTGCTAAAGCGTATGAATCGTATGTGAAAACCGCATCGGTTGGTTCGGTCATGAAGTTTAAGCATTTCTTCACAAAAACCTCTTTGATCGATTTCGTTCAACGTATCAATGCCGGTGAAAATGGGATTCAAATCTCTAATGAAGAGCTGGCAACGATTTTTGCTTCACTTAAACTTAGTAGTAATGATTGGATCGATCTCTCCGAAGCAATGTCTAAAAATATGCTTCCTGAACAACGTATCCGTTTATTCGAGATGTTGAGCGAACATAATGATGATGCGATGGAGGGATACTTGTATACCCTTTATGATCTCCAAATGATCGATACGGCCAATGAAATTTTGAACAATACGGCACATACGGATTATTTGATTTTTAAAGCATATCGTGATTTGAAAAAAGCAAACAAACACTACGACATCGCTATCTTCTTACGTCCTAGTTGCTAAGTACATTCTAACAGGCGGCACCAGTTGTCGCCTTCTTCTCCAAGGTAATTTTTATGACTTCCAAACTTGATTTTTCTACTCCTGTTTATGCCCTTGCTCCTTTAGCCGGATATACCGATTTACCGTTTCGCAATGTGGTTAAAAAATTCGGTGCCGATTTGACGGTGAGTGAGATGCTCAGTTCCAATGCGCTCGCATACGGTTCGCAAAAAACCATTCGTATGTTGGAGCGAAGTCCGAATGAAGATCCTTATTCAGTTCAGATCGCGGGAGCAGAAGAAGATATCGTTCGTCGTGCTGTGGAGATACTCAATGGTGTTGACGATATTGATATCATCGATCTTAACTGTGGATGCCCTGTCCCAAAAATCGTCTGTCACGGTTCAGGCAGTGCGTTACTGAACGATTTGCCACGTATGGCACGCATCATCGAGATGATCAAAAAAACGTCGAATAAATCGACACTCAGCGTCAAAATACGTTTGGGTTTTGAGACTAAAAATCATATCGAAATCGCGAAATTGGTCGAATCTTGCGGTGCTGATTTCCTCGCCGTTCACGGGCGCACCCGTGCAGGGAAATTCAAAGCTCCCGTCGATTATGATGCTATCGGTGAGATCAAAGCCGCTATCGGTATCCCCGTGATCGCCAACGGGGATATCGATTCGTATGAGAAAGCACAGTGGGTCTTGGAACACACCAAAGCCGATGGAGTGATGATCGGTCGCGGTGCCGTAGGGGCACCATGGATTTTCCATCAACTTAAAACAGGGAGTTCATCTGTTGATCCTTTGATAAAACATGCGATTATTATGGAACATTTAGACGGGATGGTCAGATGCTACGGTCCTCGCGGGGTAGTAACCTTTCGTAAACACGTCCATACTTACTCCAAAGGCTATGAGGGGGCATCAGCCCTACGCGATCTCGTAAACCGTATCGAAGATCCTATCCATTTTCGCGCTGTGGTCGATGAGTTTTTTCTCACTCACCGTCAGATCGCAGAGGGGTTCAAAGCCTCCGATATGAAATGTGAGTGCTGATTAAGATTTTTTAGTTTTGGACTAAGTCGATTCTTATAGTCTCTCATTAGTCTCTTTGGCTACAATCGCACCAAAAAGGAGATGATTTTGGAAATAGATTTTTATAATGCTGGAATGAATGCCTACAGTGCAAGACGATTTGAGGAAGCTCACGATTGGTTTGTCAAAGGGGAAGAAGACCCTCGTTGTTTTTATGCTCTGGGGACTCTCTATTACAACGGCCAAGGGGTAATTCGTAATTTCACCCAATCGACAATGTATTATTCAAAAGCGGCTGAAGCGGGGATTTTGCCTGCTCAAGTGAGTGCAGGATTTGCGTATGCCAATGCGATGGGTGTTCCTGAAGATTTTGATAAAGCGGCCTATTATCTCAAAATGGCAGTAGCTCAGGGTGAAGCAGCAGCTAAAATAACGTTGGCGGAGATCTATGCCAAAGGGTTTGCCGGAGGAAGCCGTAAAGAAGCGGCTGTGCTCATCCGTGAAGTGTTAGCAAGTACGGGTGGTGAAGAGGCGTATGATGTCTACACTCGCTACGATCTAGGAAATGTAAAATAAATTCTTTAGTGAGCTGTAAAGCGCGGTGTACTGCGCGTGAGCTTCCCGCTGAGGGAAACCTAAGCGTTAGCGTCAGCCAAGATGGGCTTTGCTCATTTGGCGTTTAAAATATTAATACACCCCTGAGGCTTTTTCTTTATAAGAGTCGAAAACTTCATCCTGTGCGGGGGCGAGTTGGAAGTATCCGTCGAGCTCGCGGTGTTTTGATTGTAAAAGGCTCTCGAATTCGTTTTGAGTGATCGGAATATTATCTTGGAACTTGTCGAGTAAAAGGGTATTGTTTCCTAGAAGGACTAAATAACTCATGGTACCATAATCAAGCATGGCTACCGTATGGGAATTGTCTAGAGTTTTTTGGAAGCGTATATGAAGACCTCCTAGCTCTCCGGCAGGTTTGAGGGGTGCGGCTGCTGCGGCTTTCGGTTCTGAAGAGAATTTGTTGAAAAGCCATGGTGTTTTTGGCTCACTCTGTAGGGTTTCAGCACGTTTGGCAATGTTTTGTTTCAACCAAAATAAGATCCCTATCCCGATCACTAAAATAGCGATAACGACATAATAGCTTTGCTCAAATTCATTGTCACTTTTTGTCGGTAATCCCTCTACGGCTGTTTCATCAACCGGAGGGGTTATTTCAGGGGAATCGGTGACTACCGGATGCATAAAACGTAGGCGTAAACCGTAGGAATCAGATGTTTTAGATGCCTGCATGGTAACATCGTTACTTACTTGTGCAGTGATTTCAATGTTATCACCCTGCGGTGCGATGGAGAGTTTACCCAAATATTTTGAGTTAACATTTTTAAGTTTTGGGGCTTCTATAAATGCTTCTTCGAGTTTTATAATAACGGTGTCGCCTTGACGGTTTTGGCGAAGTACCCCTTCGTAGGGCGTATCGAAGGTAAGCATGACATCCACACGATCATTACGGTCGTATACGTTATAGCTTAAAATTTTGGCACCCCATAACAGTGCAGGAAGAAGAAGTAGGGGAAATAAGTATCTCATAGTCTCTCTTTTGAAAGGTAATAAAGTACGGCACTCGAATCGAGCACCTCATTGATACGGATGGCTAAATTTTTTTCATACACCATCACTTCACCTTTACCGATGATACGGCGGTTTACGTACGATTCGACGCTCTCACCAGCAGGTTTTCCCAAATCGATCACAGACCCTTTTTCAAGTTTTAGAATATCTCCGAGTGAGAGGGTTGTTTGTCCCAAATCAGCTACGAATTCGACTTCCATATCCAACAAACCTTCATAATCCATCCAAGAAAGCTCTTTGGCGGCATCATATGTGTGATGGGGAAGTGGAACTTCCGTAGATACAACGGTTTCATCCATATTTTAAAGCCTTTTCACTGCAATTGTCATTGCGCCGCTATCGACGCTGAGAAGCTGTATTTCATCAAGATTGGGATCGTCCACATCATCAGAGAGGAAAGGGGTCATAATGCTCATTGAGGTGTGATAAGACTCCTCAGCCAGTACCTTTGCACTCCCTACAATCATGTTTGTTGTCTCTAAAAGCATATCGATCAGTGTTTGATCATCGCTCTCATCTTCACCTAAAAATGTTTCTGCAATCGTTTGAATCAGGGTCTCATCACATCCAATATAGACTCTATGCAAACTATCATTATGTGATTCAACATCGATATAAGCAAGAAGTGTTCTCTTTTGCGGAAAGGTGCTAATACGTTCGAAAGGGAGGCGCAGTTGGTGGAGGCAAAAATTTTCGGCTGCATGAACAATAATCGGTAGCATCGCTTCCTCATTTCGTTTTAAGTATGAGATTTGATTATACCGTAAAATCAGCTGATGTAAAAGGGGTTTGGTTGAAGCACAGTGGGGGTATAATCGCGCGGAAGAAAAAAATAAAGAAATAATATGACGATAGAATTAGCCCTTTTGGGGATTGGAGTCGGTACACTTTCGGGATTTTTCGGAATCGGCGGCGGTACTGTAAGTGTTCCAATTTTGCTTTATCTTGGTTTCGGTATTAAAGAGGCGATCGGCATCTCGGTAATGCAAATGGTAGCCGGATCGTTGATGGCAGCTTGGATTCACCATAAGAAGCAGACCTATGTCGTAAACGATATCAAATATTTCGGATACGGCGGTATACTCGGCGCTATGGTTGGAGGGTTGTTGGTCAAGGTTTTGGATTCGACGATTTTAGAGTGGTTGTTTTTGAGTATTGTGGCGTTTACATTAGGGCGGTTGGCATTCTCCAATCCGGTGCCGACACGCCCTGAAGTGATCAATCGACCTCTTTATACTACCATCGGAGGGGGAATCGGAGTATTCTCCGGTATGCTCGGAGTTGGTGGATCGATTCTTATGACGCCGATATTGGTGAGTTTTATGGGGTTTCCTCTGAAAAAAGCATCGGCGGTAGGGCTTTTCTTTGTGATGTTCACCTCTGTTTCGGCTTTTGCTACATTGCTTTGGCTGGGGATGATTAACCTGCATGCAGGGCTGATTATGGCGTTGAGTTCACTGGTAGGGATTATGATGGGGATTTGGCTTTTGAATCTGGTTAAGATAAGTCAATACAAACAGATATTGATCGTTTTTTATCTATTTATTTTTGCTATTACGGCATACAAACTGATCGCGGGGTAACACATGGACAAAATTAAAATTATCGGGGCACGAGAGCACAACCTTAAAAATATCTCTTTGGAGATTCCAAAAAACAAATTGGTCGTGTGTACGGGAATCAGCGGAAGCGGAAAATCAACCCTCGCGTTTGATACCCTCTATGCCGAGGGGCAGCGCCGTTACATTGAATCGCTCTCATCGTATGCGCGTCAGTTTTTGGATCGTGTCGGAAAACCTGATGTGGATAAAATCGAAGGGCTCACCCCAGCCATCGCGATCGATCAAAAAACCACCTCCAAAAATCCCCGTTCAACGGTCGGAACGATCACCGAAATCTATGATTATCTCCGTCTTTTGTACGCCCGTATCGGGATTCAGCACTGCCACTTGTGCGGTAAAAAAATATCAAAAATGTCGGCACAGGATATTATCGATCAGGTTTTGAAACTCCCTGAAGAGTCTAAAATTATCATTTTAGCACCGTTGGTACGGGAGAAAAAAGGATCTTTTGCCGATATCCTCGAATCGCTCCGTCACAAGGGGTATGTTCGTGCGATGATCGATGGCGTTATGGTACGCCTCGATGAGGAGATTGAACTCTCTAAAACAAAAAAACATTCGATTAAAGTAGTCATAGATCGTTTGGTGGTGAAAGCCGATAATCACGACCGTGTCGCCCAAGATGTTGAAAAAGCGCTCAAAGAATCCTACGGCGAAGTAGAGATCGAAATCCAAAATCACGATGAAGTGGGCATGGCGGAAAAACTGATTCACTACAGCGAGCACAGTGCCTGTTTTGACTGTAAAGTGAGTTTTGATCCCTTAGAACCCCTCTCATTTTCATTTAACTCACCCAAAGGGGCATGCAGTGAGTGTGACGGTTTAGGGATTCGCTATGCCCTCGATTATGACAAAATTATTGACTCCGAACTCCCGATAGAAAAAGGGGCGATTAAAATCGTTTACGGGTTTAACAAGGGGTATTATTTTACCTTTCTTAAAGCGTTTTGTGCCGCATCTGGGATCAGTATTACAGAGCCTTTTTACACCCTCGAAGAGCATCAGAAAAAAGCGATCCTTCACGGCAGTGTGGATGAAGTAGAATTTAAATGGCAAGACCATCCTATCAAACGAGTATGGCCTGGTATTGTTCGCATCGCGTATGATATTTTCAAGGATGAAAAAGATCTTGCTGACTATATGTCTGAAAAACCGTGTAATATTTGTAATTCCCACCGTTTGAAACGCGAATCTTTAGCGGTACGCGTTGCTGACAAAGGGATCGGCGATGTCATCTCTATGCCGCTCAAAGACTCCTATTCGTGGTTTGCGGATCCTAAAACGTTTGATGATCTAAGCGAACAAAGCGCAATGATCGCCGCATCGATTTTGAATGAAATTCGTGAGCGTCTTTTCTTTTTATTCGATGTCGGGTTGGGATACCTATCATTGAGCCGTGATGCACGCACCATCAGTGGTGGGGAAGCACAGCGTATCCGTATCGCTTCTCAAATCGGAAGCGGTTTAACTGGGGTGATGTACGTTCTTGATGAGCCGAGTATCGGACTACATGAACGCGATACCTTAAAACTAATCCGGACTTTGCGTTCTCTGCAGGAAAAAGGGAACACCGTTATCGTTGTTGAACACGATAAAGAGACGATAGAAAATGCGGACTACATTGTCGACATCGGGCCGGGCGCTGGAAAATTCGGCGGGAATGTCGTATTTGCCGGAACGCTCGAAGAGATGAAAAAATCCGATACCCTTACCGCCCAGTATCTCTCAGGTCGCAAAAAAATCGAGTATTTTTACCGCCGTGAACAAAAAGAGTGGATGTCCATCAATAATGTGACACTTAATAATATTAGTGATCTTAGCGTTAAAATCCCTCTCCATAATTTTGTCTGTGTGACGGGGGTGAGCGGAAGCGGTAAAAGTTCATTAATTTTGCAAACCCTCCTGCCTGTTACCCGTGAAATCCTCAACCATGCCCGTAAAATCAACCGTGTAGCGGGTGTGGAAGTCGAGGGGCTAGAGAAACTCGATAAAGTGATCTATCTCGATCAAAGCCCGATAGGAAGAACACCCCGTTCTAACCCTGCCACCTATACAGGGGTGATGGATGAAATTCGTAATCTTTTCACCAAAACCAAAGAAGCACAGATTCGAGGCTATACCGCGTCACGCTTTAGCTTTAATGTTAAAGGGGGACGATGTGAGAAGTGTCAGGGGGAAGGTGAGATCAAAATCGAGATGCACTTTTTGCCAGATATCATGGTCAAATGTGACGCGTGTCATGGAAGCCGATACAACCTCCAAACCCTCCAAGTAGAATATAAAGGCAAAACAATTTCCGATGTCCTCAATATGTCTGTAGGTGAAGCATTGGAATTTTTTGCCCCGATCCCGAAGATTAAAGCAATTTTGCAAACTCTCAGCGACGTGGGTCTGGATTACATCACGTTAGGACAAAATGCAGTAACCCTCTCAGGAGGGGAAGCACAGCGTATTAAATTAGCTAAAGAACTAAGCCGCCGTGATACGGGAAGTACCCTCTATATCCTCGATGAACCGACAACGGGGCTCCATTTCGATGATGTTAACCGTCTTACTAAAGTGCTCCATAATTTTGTCGAGTTAGGGAATTCGGTACTGGTTATCGAACATAATCTCGATATGATCAAAAATGCCGACTATATAATCGATATGGGTCCAGAAGGTGGAAGTGGCGGCGGATTGCTCGTTGCAGAGGGTGATCCTGAATCAGTTGCACGTGATTGGGAAAAAACCGGAAGTTTTACCGGAAAATATTTGGCTCTTGAGCTAAATAGGTTATAATAACCACAATAGCATTTGTAGAGGATTGTCTTCATGAAAAGTTCGATTATAAACAGTATTAAATCTTTGCCACCGCTTCCTAAAACCGTTATTGATATGCAGCGTGTCTGTAACGATCCAAACTCATCGATTCACGATTTGGTAAAAACGGTTGAGACCGATCCAATGATCGTTGCCAACTTGCTCAAAGCGGCAAATTCGCCACTTTACAGTTTCCGTCGTGAAATCAATAATGTCGGACAAGCGGTTGCGTTGTTCGGGATGAGTATGACACGATCCATCGGTCTTGGAAACTCGGTTCGAAAACTATTGAACGTTGATATGGAACCTTATGGAATCACTTCAGACCATTTTGCTGAGATTTCGTCAATGCAGGCGGCATTGATGCACAACTGGTATAGTAAGATCGACCGTGCAAAAGCGGATAAACTCTTTTTAGCTTCCTTTTTGCAGGAGACCGGAAAAATCATTATCGCCAGTGACGTTATTCAAGAAGATTTGGCGACAAACTTTAAGGCCGATATTACATCCGCTATTGATATCGCTTCTGTTGAACGTTCTTACATTCAAGAGACGACAGCAACGGTAACCGCAGCGATCTTTACCCATTGGAACTTTGATAAAGAATTCGTAGAGATGATCGAGTTCTCCGATAATCCTGAAAATGCTCCTGAAGAGGTTAAAGAGTTCTCAACAGCACTTCATATCGTTAAAACGATTGTTCCGATCAACGATCCTTTTGGTGAACACGGAATCGCATTCGGGCTCAAAAAAGCGGAAGCGGCAGGATATGATCTGAGTAAACTTCAAGCGGCGATTGACTCGATTCTTGATAAACTTCACGTGAAATAAAGTCGATTAATGGCGCAGCAAGTCGTTACTATTATCGATACGTTTGGATTTTTTTTCCGCAGTTTTTACGCTCTTCCTCCTCTCAAAAACCGCCAAGGTTTCCCCACCGGTCTTTTGACCGGATTTATTAACTTTATTGCCTCTTTGCACAAAGACCACGGAAGTGATTATCTCATCTTTGCTCTCGATGCCAAAGGGCCGAGTTTCAGAGCTGAGATTGATCCAAACTACAAAGCCAACCGCTCTCCCGCGCCCGAAGAGCTCGTGATGCAACTCCCCATTGCGATAGATTGGATCGAAAAAATGGGCTACAAATCACTCTCCATGAGCGGTTTTGAAGCCGATGATATGATTGCCTCCGTTGTACGTCAAGCCCGACAACACGGATTTTTGGTTCGTGTCGTATCACACGATAAAGATCTCTACCAGCTCATCGATGATGATCGGGTCGTTTTGGTCGATGCGATCAGTAAAAAAGTGATGAATGAGCGTCATTGCGATGAAAAATACGGTGTCCATCCGCGCCAGTTCATCGATTACCAGTCCCTCATTGGCGACACCGCTGATAATGTCCCCGGTGTTAAAGGGATCGGAAAAGTCACGGCGCAAAAGCTATTGTCGCAATTTGGAACGCTTGATGCGCTCTATGAGAGACTCGAAGAGGTGACACCCGTTCGGATCAAAGGGTTATTAGAGACGTATCGTGACGATGCCTTCCGCTCTCGCGAACTGGTACGTCTCAAAGATGATGTATTTGAGAGCCTCGATTTTGGCGAATTTGCAATGCATTTCGATAATCCTTTTTTACCGATCTATGATGATTTGGTTCACTATGAGATGAATGCGGTATTGCGTACCCTCAAAGCTAAAGCGTTGTTCGAAGAGTCGCAAGATAATGCCGGTCAAACACGTCATTCCCGCGAAGGCGGGAATCCAGCTTTAGATTCTAAGATGGATCCCCGTGTCAAGCACGAGGAACTTGTGCCCTCTGGGTATGACGGGAAAGAATGCCTTGCTGTCGATGGTTGTAGCGTTCTTTTGGATACCGATGAAGCGTTAATGCGTATTATCCAAACCATCCCTCACGATGCGATTGTCGCTTTTGATACCGAAACGACGGGACTTGACCCGACCAAAGATCATCTGGTCGGATTTAGTTTTAGTGTTGACGGAAAGAGCGGCTACTATGTTCCGATGATGCACAGCTACCTCGGAGTAGGGGATCAAGTCTCTGCCGCTAGTGCTCAAAAAGCGATTCATTCTATTTTTGAACGGCGTGTCATAGGACATAATATTAAATTCGATCTCCATTTCGTCACCCGATTTTTAGGGGTTGAGCGCCTTTCAATCCATGCCGACACGATGGTGCTCGCATGGCTCACCGATTCTGCGCGCTCACTCGCGATGGATAACCTCTCTCAAAATCTACTACACTATGAGATGATCCATTTCAAAGATACGGTCAAAAAAGGGGAAAACTTCGCCTCTGTCGCCATCGAAGATGCCTGTAAATATGCGGGAGAAGATGCCTACATCACCTATCGTCTGTATGAGGTATTGCGTGAACAGCTCCTACTAAAAGGGGGAGATGAAGCTCTCAATGAAGCGATCAATGTTGAGTTTCCGTTTACATTGACACTTCTTGGAATGGAGAGAGCGGGGATAGCTGTCGATACGGCGGTATTGGAGACGTTCAAAAAAGAGGTGGCGCATGAGATCGCTACATTGACCGAACAGATCCACACTGCGTGTGGAACCGTATTCAATCTCAACTCTCCGAAACAGTTGGGAGTTATCCTTTTTGAGACGCTAAATCTCCCTCATGGCAAAAAGACCAAAACGGGATACAGCACCGACGAGCAGGTTTTGGAAGGGCTGAAAAACGAACATCCGATGATTCCGATGCTGTTACAGTACCGCGAATACCATAAGCTCTTTTCCACCTACATCGAACCGCTTATTGCGTTGGCGCAAAACGATTCAGACTCCCGCATCTACACCTCATTTGTCCAGACGGGGACGGCGACGGGACGGCTTAGCTCTAAAAATCCGAATCTCCAAAATATCCCTGTTAAAACCGCATTGGGAATGCGCATCCGTGAAGCGTTCGTAGCCCCTGCGGGGAAAAAGCTGATCGGGATCGACTATTCTCAAATCGAGTTGCGATTACTCGCCCATTTCAGTGAAGATACGGTGTTGGTTAATGCGTTCAATGAAGGGCATGACATCCACATGCAAACGGCGATTGCGTTGTTCGGGGAAGAAGAAGCAGCTAAAAAGCGTAACATCGCCAAAACGGTCAATTTCGGACTGTTGTACGGGATGGGACAGAAAAAACTCTCCGATACCCTCGGTATCACTACCAAAGAGGCTAAAGAGATTATCGAACGCTATTTCGAGACCTTCCCGAGTGTCAAAGGATACTTTAGCGGTATTGTAGAACAAGCCAAAGAGATGGGCTACGTCGAGACCCTCTTGCACCGCCGCCGCTACTTTGATTTCGGCAGTGCCACCCCGATGCTCAAAGCCGCCTACGAGCGTGAATCGGTCAATACCGTATTTCAAGGCTCGGCAAGTGATCTCATCAAACTCTCGATGAACAAAATTGACGCTATGATCCGCACTGAAAATCTCCGTGCCAAAATGTTGCTACAAATCCACGATGAACTTATTTTTGAGGTGGATGAAGATGTGGCGGAGGTCTATGCGCACCGTTTTGTCGAGGTGATGGAGAGTATCTTAGAACTTCGTGTTCCGCTGAAAACCTCGATGTATATCGGGAATCACTGGGGTGAGTTGAAGTAATTTTAAAAGAGGGACAATGATTATCTATATTCACGGATTTGGAAGTCACGGCAATGGATCAAAAGCGATAGCACTGCGAAACTATTGCAAAATACATAACATTCCCTTTATTGCCCCCTCATTATCAACGATTCCCGATTTGGCGATACAAACCGTAGAAGAGCTGATTGAAGCGTTTCAACGATTTGAAAATGTCTCATTAGTCGGTTCTTCATTGGGGGGATACTATGCGATGTATCTCTCATATAAATACAACATCCCTTGTGTCTTGATCAATCCTGCCGTCTACTCATACAAAACACTCCAAAGAGCACTGGGAGCTTCACCCAATTTCTACGATCAAAGTACGTATGAATGGACGATAAAGCATTTGGATATGCTCAAAGGCTATGACATTGAATCATATCAAGGTGAAAATGCTCTGTTATTGGTTCAAACCGGTGATGAAGTGCTCGATTACACTGAAGCAGTTGCTAAATTGCCAAAAGCTCAAATGATTATAGAAGAGGGCGGTGATCACGGATTCAAAGGGATTGAGCGTCATTTTCAAACTATAGTTGACTTTTTAAAAAATTAATACAGAGCTTGGTTTTAGTTCTGATCTACTCTGTTTTTCAAACGATACTCTACCCACTTGTATCCCTCTTCTAATGTAAATATCGCTGCCAAAGCGATTCCGACATAGCCCATCATTTCAGTGGTTGGAGAGACGACATGAAACCAATCCGGTAAAAGAAATAATGCAATTCCCTGTAGCACGACTCCGAGTGAAATTCCGACCCAAAGCCACCGATTGATCGTTATACTGCGGTAAATATTTTTCAAGAACGGTTCATTTTCTTTTTGAATGAGAAGTGCATTAATCCATTGGGCGGCAACAACAGTGGTAAAGGTAACCGTTATTACCTCTTCGTAGGGGTGATTGTGTTGTAGAAGATAAACAAAGAGAATCATCGTTACTGAAGCAGTCACCATTGCAAACCATCCGAGTCGAAGCATCATCGCACGATCGAAAAAAAGATTTTTAGACGATCGGGCTTTTTGATTCATTACATTTCCCTCTTCATCACACATGGCAAATGTTTTATCACAAACTCCATCCGTTACGACATTGATCCAAAGAATCTGTGTGGGATGGAGTGGTAGAGGGAAAGCCATTAATATGGCCATACTGATGAGGATAATTTCTCCTAAACTGGTTGAAAGCAAATAAAACAATACTTTACGCAGATTGTTTGCAATGATACGACCCTGTCGAATAGCATCGATAATTACCCCCAAAGTGTTGTCTACGAGTACCATTTTAGATGAAGCTTTTGCCGCTTCGCTTCCGTTACCCATCGCAATACCTAGGTCAGCTGCTTTGAGGGCAGGGACGTCGTTAACACCGTCTCCTGTTACGGCTACAATCTCACCTTGTTGCTGGAGTAGTTTGACGATACGATATTTGTTTTCGGGCATTGCACGCGCTATGACGGAACTATAAGCAAGCTTATTAATCAGCACTTCATCACTCATGATATCGATTTCTTGACCTGTCAAAACAGTTTTATTTTGATCGCTTAGTCCAACCTCTGAGGCAATAACTCCTGCGGTTATTGGATTATCACCCGTGATCATGATAATCCGTATGCCGGCCTCTTTGGCTTGAGCGATTGCGTATGCCGCATCGGCTTTTGGACGGTCGGCAAAAGCGATCAAACCGACAATAATAACGGGAGCTTTTTCAGGCTCTTCCCAATGATGATCGCTTACACCAAATGCGAGCACTCTAAATCCGATGGAAGCCATTTGATCATGAGCTTCTTGAATTTTGTTTAACTCTGTAGGAGTATTCTTACTTAATGTAAGTAACGTTTCATAGGCACCTTTGAGGTAAAGTTTTTCTTTATCATCGATCCGATTAACGGTTGCCATCATACGCGTATTGGGATTAAACGGATGATCAAATATTCTTTCGTGTGCGCGTTGTAAGAGGGAGAATTTATCACCGAGCCAATGTTCCAAAGCGACATCGATATTGTCACCCTTTTGATCGTGTGCATCGTTACATAATGCAGCGCATCGGTATAGCTCTTCCTCATTGAGAGAAAATACTTCTTTCACGGATAAAATTCCCTCTGTTACGGTTCCGGTTTTATCGGTAGCTATGAGTGTAGTACTTCCTAAGGATTCAACAGAGGGAAGATGACGCACTAAAACTTTATGACGACTGAGTCGAAATGCTCCAATGGCGAGGATTAGAGTGATAACGATCGGTAATCCTTCAGGAACGGCTGAAACGAGTTGAGCAATTAAAAAAGAGATCATCTCTTCAAGACTTCGTCCTTGAAAGATTGAAATGATCCCTAAAAGTGTCAGAATGATTAAGATGGATATGAGTAATTGTTTGGAAAAACTGCGCATAGATCGCGTGAGTGGTGAATCGGGAGAACGCTGTTGTGCTGCTTCAGCGATTTTAGCAATTTCTGTCGAAGATCCGGTAGCACAGACCAGTGCGACGGTTTTACCTCGTAAAATGGAAGAACCTGAAAAAAGGGTGTTATGCCGCTCATACAAAGGTGCCTCGATAGGGATTAACTCATTGGTATTTTTTTCACACGGAAGGGATTCGCCTGTCAAGATTGCTTCATCAACCTCCAAAGCATATGATTCGATGATACGAACATCCGCAGGAACGAGGTCTCCCTCTCCCAATATCACAATATCACCGGGAACCAATGAATGTGCAGGAAGTGTTGTTTCAATCCCGTTGCGTTTTAGACGAACGTGATTTTCGGTCAAGCGTTGCAGCGCTCGAATCGACGTTTCGGCTTTAAGCTCTTGATAAAATCCTAATAAAGCATTCATCATCAAGATAACTGCAATAATGATGGCGTCTTTCGTATGATCCATACTGAGGCTGATTACTCCGGCAACCACCAAAATTAATACAATAGGGCTTGAAAATTGAGACAATAAAATTGAAAATTTGGAGCGTTCTTCGGACATGAGTGAATTAGGACCAAAATGGTCATAACGGGTGCTTGCTTGATTAACGTCTAAGCCATCATTAGATGTATCAAGTATCTCATAAAGTTGGTCGATACTCTCTGCCCATGGTGATTTTGATATTTCCATGATTTGATCCTTTGTTTCTTCAATTACTTTATCTCAAAATAGTAAATGTTGATTTAGAATACTATTTTGGCTTTGACTCGATATCATTACTAATAGAAGTGAAATTTAATCATGAAAGAAAATATATGTTAAAAAAAATATTAGCTAATCTCGAAAAATCCAATTGTGTTACCGACAATACGTTTCTTCAAGCGGTAAGCGAAGTATTAATGTCGCTAGAGACGATTGTAAAAATGGATCCCCGTTATGAACAATACGCCATTTTGGAACGTCTCGTTACACCTGATCGTGTGATACAGTTTAAAGTCCAATGGGTGGACGATAACAACCATGTCCATATTAACAACGGCTATCGTATCCAGTTTAATAACTCACTAGGACCGTATAAAGGAGGGCTTCGTTTTCACCCAAGTGTTTCGATCGGAGTTTTGAAGTTTTTAGCGTTTGAACAGATTTTTAAAAACTCACTTACAGGTCTACCGATCGGTGGAGCCAAAGGGGGATCAGATTTTGATCCCAAAGGAAAAAGCGAGTTTGAGATCATGCGCTTTTGCCGTGCATTTATGCGTGAACTTTACCCCTATATCGGTGCGCGTGTCGATGTCCCCGCAGGCGATATCGGGGTAGGTGCCAGAGAGATCGGATACCTTTTCGGTGAATATAAACGGATGACGCATCAATATGACGGTGTATTAAGCGGGAAACCTTACGCTTTTGGCGGATCACTTATGCGTCCTCAGGCGACGGGATACGGTGTGGTTTATTTCGCACGTGAAATGTTGCTTACCGAGCTTCAAGAATCGCTGGAAGATAAAGTGTGTACGGTGAGCGGTGCTGGAAACGTCGCGATCCACACAATCGAAAAACTTCAGCAGTTTGGAGCACTTGTGGTGACATGCAGTGATAGTGAGGGATCGATTTATGATCCTCGCGGGATTGATTTGCATGTGATAAGAGAGCTTAAAGAAGGGGGTAAACGAATTTCTCTCACTGAATATGCTCTTAAAATCCCCGGATCGATTTACACACCAAAATCAGAGTATCCCCAAGATGCTCATGCGATCTGGCAGATCCCTTGTTTTGCAGCATTCCCATGTGCAACCCAAAACGAACTGACGATTAAAGATGCTCAAAAACTGATTGATAACGGATGCGTTGCAGTAGTGGAGGGGGCAAATATGCCGACCGAAACAAATGCGATTGAACTTCTTCAGCGCGAGGGAGTCTTATTTGCACCGGGAAAAGCATCCAATGCGGGTGGAGTAGCGGTAAGTGAGTTTGAGATGAGTCAAAATGCCTCGATGGAGAAATGGGATTTCGATAAAGTAGATCGTAAACTCGATGAATTGATGCGTCAAATGTACAAGCGTGTTGCGTTGACCGCAAAAGAGTACGGAGTAGAGCGAAACTTCGTTGACGGAGCGAATATTGCTGCTTTTAAACGGGTAGCAGAAGCGATGATTCTTGAAGGGGTATGATTGTTAATAATAAATTAACAAATATTTACCCTATACCCACTACAATACGCAATATTTTTCATATAGGTAATTCATGAACAAAGTTCTCTCATTTTTAGGCTCCATGAAAACCATGGCGGCTCTTATGCTCGTTTTTGCCGTATCTATCGGTTACGCTACGTTTGTCGAAAACGATTACGGCTCTATGACTGCGAAAGCGGATATTTACAATGCCCGTTGGTTTGAAATCCTGATGGCTTTATTGGCGATCAATCTGACGCTCAATATTATCAATTTCAATATGGCACGTCGTGGTAAATGGCTCGTATTTATTTTCCACGTTGCCTTTTTGATTATCCTTGCCGGTGCAGCGGTAACACGCTATATGGGATTCGAGGGGATGATGCATATACGTGAGGGGGAGAGCAGTGATGTGATTGTCAGCGCTGAACCGTATGTGACCTTTAAAGTAACCAAAGGTGAAAAAACAGTTGATTTTAAAGAAGTGCTTTTCCTCTCAAAACGCTCTTCTAATACTTTTGAACGTACATTGGAAGTAGAGGGTGAGCAAATCCATGTTCAGTTGGATAATTATATGGGGGATGCCAGCTATCAGGCAGTCAAAGATCCGAAAGGTGAACCGCTCTTTAATCTGATGGTTACCGGAGCGCAGGGGGCACAGCAAGTTGCTTTGAAACGGGGTGAGTTTATCGAAGCCAACGATGTTGTGATCGACTTTGATTCGAATAAAACCTTTGATAAACCGATTATTGCTTTGAGTGTTGAAGGTGATAAACCTTATGTAAGTACACCTTCACCTCTTGCGACGTTGAGCATGGATACCCAAAAAACATCTACGATCACCTCTGGAAAACATGAAATGACAAAGCGTACTCTGTTCCAAACGACGCAAAGCGGATTTGTTCTTCGTGAATTTTTACCGAAAGCGTCGATGAAACTGGTGGCCGGCGAGCCTAAAGGGAAAAAAGGTCCAATGATGCAGCAAAGCGGGCAAGATGCCCTTACGTTGAGCTTCTCTAGTGCTGATAAAAAAGAGAGTGTTGTTGTGTTGGGATCGGTTGGTGAGGTAGGAGAAGGGAAAAAAGTAACCTTAGGAAATAGTGTTGTTGAAGTTGCTTATGGCTCGATTGAGCGTAAGATCCCTTTTGCAGTGGCGTTGCGTGATTTTGAGCTTGAGCGTTATCCGGGTTCTATGTCTCCTGCATCGTATGCGAGTGAAGTGAGTGTTATTGATCCCTCCAATCAGGAGAAATTTGATTTTCGTATCTATATGAACCATATTCTCGATTACCAAGGGTACCGCTTTTTCCAATCCTCATTCGATCAGGATGAGTTGGGTACGGTTCTTTCTGTCAATCGTGATCCAGGGACATTGATCACCTATATCGGGTACCTATTGCTCGCTATCGGTATGTTTGGAGTACTTATCGTGAAAAATGGCCGTTTTGCCGCTTTGGGTGAAAAACTCAAATCCATTAAAGCAAAAAGTGCGCTTGCAACTTTAGCAGCAGTAATTATGGTGATGTTTAGTTCGACAAATGCAATCGCAGCCGAAGGTGAAAATCCTGTTATTACAGTAGCAAAAGGATTTGATAAAGCCCACGCCGATAAATTCGGTCATCTGATCGTACAAGATGCGAGCGGCCGTATGAAGCCGATGGATACATTGAGTCATGAAATTTTGGCGAAGCTTAACCGTAATGATACTTTTTTGGGGTTGACATCGAATCAAGTCGTATTAGGGATGATGCTCCGTCCTGATGCGTGGCGTGAGATTGCAATTATCCGTACAGGGGATAAAGAGGTCAATAAACTTATTGGTCTTCCTGAAGGGGCTAAAACAGCGGCATTCTCACAATTTTTCGAAGCACCCGATGAGATTTCAGGTTATAAATTAGCGCAGTTGGTCGATGAAGCGAATCGTAAAGCACCGGGTAAACGGGATAAGTTTGATAAAGCATTGCTCCAAGTCGATGAGCGGGTTAATGTTGCTTATATGGTTTATACAGGTTCTTTGGTCCGTATGTGGCCTAAAGCAAATGATAAAAATCACAAATGGGATGCTACGATTGAGGCACTTCAAACACTGAGCCCTAAAGAGTCTGAAATCGTCCGATTTCTAGCCATCGGCTATTTTAGCTCTATCGATGAAGCGATGAAAAACGGTGACTGGAAAAAAGCCGATGAAGCATTGGCTCGTATCGATAAATACCAACGATTTGTCGGTGCAAGCGTTTATCCAAACGATATGAAATCAAAAGTAGAGATTTTTTATAACAAAGCCAATATTTTTGAACAATTATGGCCTCTCTATTTTGTGGTCGGATTTACACTGCTTATTTTGTCGTTCATCAAAATCATCAAACCGACTTTCCGTGAGGAGTGGTTGAGCAAAGTTTCCTTTGGGCTTTTGGTTCTTTTCTTTGTTGCCCATACGGCTGGTTTAATTATGCGCTGGTATATCTCAGGACACGCACCGTGGTCGAACGGCTATGAGTCGATGATTTATATCGGATGGGCGAGTGTATTGGCAGGATTTATTTTCTCAAGCCGCTCCGTCATGACGATGGCGGCCACCTCAATTATGACGGGGCTGATCCTCTTTGTCGCCCATCTCAACTGGATGGATCCTCAGGTGACCAACCTCGTACCGGTTCTCCAATCATACTGGCTAGCAATTCACGTAGCGATGATTACGGCGAGTTATGGATTCCTCGGATTGGGTGCATTATTAGGGATGATAACCCTCATCCTCTTTGTTCTCAAAAAACCTGAGAATTCGGCACGTTTGAATCTTGCGATTAAAGAGCTTAACGCTATCAATGAGATGAGTTTGTTGATCGGACTTGTGCTTCTCACGGTCGGAAACTTCCTCGGGGGAGTTTGGGCGAA
>CAZKJU010000029.1:0-2328 GCA_964553185.1 uncultured Sulfuricurvum sp. | reverse complement strand
GCTGGGGACGCTATTGGGGATGGGACCCGAAAGAGACATGGGCACTCGTTACAATCCTTGTTTATGCTGTCGTCATTCATTTGCGTATGATTAAAGGTGCGTACAGTGATTATATTTTCAGTGTTGTATCACTGTTGGCATTTACATCGGTACTTATGACTTATTTTGGGGTGAACTATTACCTTGCAGGGCTCCATTCGTATGCGAAAGGCGATCCGGTTCCCGTACCTGACTTCGTTCCGTGGACCTATGCGGTTATTGCAATTATGATCGCTATGGCATATCCGAAACGCAGTACTAAATAACTATTCTTCCTCTCTTTTGAGAGGATCCTCTTTTCTTAGCGTTTTGCTAAACGTGCTTGTAAAGCATCCAAATCAATCATCATCTCTTTGTCAAGTGGGATAATAGATACCGTTACGGTTATCCCCACCTCTTTGAGCCAATGGGCGTAGAGATCTTCGATCTGAGGAACTTTCTCATCCTTCCGAAAGATTATAAAATCGTCTCCCTGAAAGCGGATAATTGGAAGCTCTGGATAATATTCTTGGAGTGTTTGCGCATAATGTTTGAGAAGATTATCCCCTTTGTCCCATCCATATGCTTTATTAAATTGACCGATATTGCCAAGATTGACTAACCATAGCTGCCGATATTGATCAAAATCTGGCTCAAAAAAGAGGAAATTTAGATAGGCAGAGGTATAGACTCCTGTTAGTGAATCTTTGTAAAAATAGGAAAAGCGTTCCATCTCCATAGGAGTTGTCGGGCGTTGTGAATGTGGGATTTCTAGAGAGATGTTTGAGAGTGCCACTAGAGTTGCATCGATGACATCGGAACGGAATTTGATTCCACTGAGAGATTTGAGTTCCTCTAGCGCTTCTGAGAGTGATTTACGCCCTTTATAGATGCGGTTGGTTGTCATTGCATCGACACAATCTGCAGCGGCCATAATCTGAGAGAGGAGGGGAATAGCATCACCCGATAGTTTAGCAGGATAGCCTGTACCATCCAGCCGCTCATGATGATAACGTACGATTTCGGCGATTGAGGCGAAAATATCAACCCTTTTGAGCAATTCATATCCCGCATCAACATGCTCTTCAATTAGTGCTCTCTCTACCTGTTCTAATGTTCCTGGTTTGAGTAAAATTGAATCGGGGATAGCGACTTTACCGATATCGTGCAGTGCTCCGGCACGAAAAAGTTCCTCTTGAATCTCTTCGGAGAGACCCATTTGTGCGGCAATCAGTTTGGAATATTCTCCTACACGTCTCCCATGTCCTGCCGTATAGTTATCCCGTTGTTCTATAAGGGAAACTAGTGAGAAAAGATTTTGTTCATACAAATCAATCTTTTCTTGGATCCGATGAAGTGATGATCGATATCCCCAGTGAATACTCACCAATCCTAAAATCCATACCCATAGTAAGATGCTGATGGTGGTTACCAACCCTTTTAAAAAGACGTCATCATAACGATCCATCGGAAGGGTTATGGTGAGTGCACCACGGATGTCTCCAATCTTGTACCCTTGATCTCCATGGCATTTCATACATTCTTGCTTTACAAAAAATGGGAACATATAGCTCAAATATTTTTCATTTTTAAGGGTGCGAAATTCATAGACTGCCTCTTTAGTAGTCAGAAGCGCATGAAGTGATTTCTTTTCCCAACTGTCGGGTGCATTTTTTGGATTGAAATATTTGGTGCTTGAAAGATGACTTTTGATTCCATAAAGTTCACTGTACTGTTCTGTCATTTGTCTCAGTGCATAGGCAGGATTGATCAGGGTGAGCTGAATACCAGAAGTGGTATTGAGATCTCGATGAGGAACTTTTAGATAGGGATTCGGTTGTGTTTTCGGAGTGATAGGGACGTAGACACCACCATGCGTTGCGACCCATTTACGATAAGCGATATCTTTATTGATACTTGTTTTAGCTTCAAGAAGAGCAAGTTGTTCAATTTGATCGTATTTTTGGTATGTGAGATATGCGATGATCAGTACTATGAAAAATGTCCATACTATACCGATCATCAAGAAGATTTTGAAAAGCTGTTTTTTGTCAGTTTGCATTGAACACTTTCCAAAATAGAATTTACATTATTTTTAATAATAACAGGTCTTTATTTAAACCACCCTTTGACTTTTTCGAAAGTTGATTCGAAAAGAGACTCATGCGGTTTAGACTCGATACCGAAGCTCTCCTGAAGCTTTTGGAGGAGCTCTTCTTGTGTCGAGTTGAGACGGCTAGGGTAGGTGAGGTGGATTTGGGCGATCAAATCCCCTTTGCCACGTCCGTGAACATCGGCAACTCCTTCCCC
>CAZKJU010000028.1:0-24583 GCA_964553185.1 uncultured Sulfuricurvum sp. | reverse complement strand
CCCTGATCATCCAAGCGATGGGGGCGGCGCGGAAGCAGGGGAATATCCCCGCATCGCTTCTAGAAATGTTCGATGAGATTACCAAACCCTCCATCGATCTGCATACGCTGTTGCACGCTTATATGTCGGAGAGCTTTTTCGATAAAGAGTCCGATTTCTCCCATCCGAATCGCCGTTTTATCCATCAGGAGATTTATCTTCCCGGATACCGATATGATCGTAATCGTTTAAGTCTATTTATCTTTTTGGATCGTTCTATGAGTATTAGCGGCGAGGTATTTTCGCGATTTTTAGGGATTATCGACTCCATCGTCCGTATGAGTCATGATTTCGAGGTGAGTGTGATCCCTTTCGATGAGCGGGTCTATAGCGAGGAGAAAAAGAGTTACGATGCGCAAGGGGTATTGCCGAGTATGAGTTTTGCCAAAGGGAACGGCGGGACGCAATTCGGACCCGTGATCGAGTATCTAAATACTCATGCTGGGGAGAAAAATCTTGCGGTGATTTTGAGTGACGGATATTTCACGGTGGAGAAAGCCCCCGCGATGCAGACACTGTTTTTACTCAGTGAAAAACAAAATTTGAAAAGGTTTGAACGCTATGGAGACGTCGTCTACTTTGACTTACCGTGAGCATATCGAAACACTCAAGGACGATTTGGATTTTGAGGAGCAGGGGGATGCAATCTATCTCTACCATGAGGATGATGAAGCCAGATTGCTCTGGGCTTTTCACCGTCCCAGCGGTTCCCATCCCGCTCAGGTAAGTGATCCCAATACCGAAGTCGCTATCATGGCGTTTAACCACTCCCGTCTGGGTGCATTGGAGCGCTTTAGTCGCCTCAATCCTGCTGTGATCGCTGATCCTGAGTTACGTAACCATATCCGTAACCGTAGCCGTATGCTCTTTCGGGCATTGGTCGATAATGATTTTAGTGAACTGCTCGAAGTGCTGCATCTCTTTCCTGTCTTTCTAGATCAAGCGTGCGATCAGATGATCAACGGGCGTATTTGGAATGAAAATTATGCCACACCGCTACGGGCATCGATGTTTTTGGAGAGTGCGCACGAACAGAGTAATGAGAAGTTGATTGAGGGTGTTATTCGACGTCTTAAACCGCTTAAAGAGCAGAGTTTTGATGAAGCAAAAGCGTTGTTGTCTGATTTGGTGACTCAAGTACAAAAATTGCATCCGATAATCAAAGAACATTACATTGATGAATTTGAACGGTGGTTGAAGGTTGAAAAACTCCATCCCCTTCAATCGATTGTTTTGAGTAAGCAGATACAAATCCTAAAGGATACCCTATGAGTGATGAGAGACTCCGCGTTATGAAATCAATTTTCGCCCTTAGCGATGAATGGGAATATAACATTTATGAGTCCAATGATATTGCTGAGTATGCATGCATGGATCCTGTGGTTGTAAAAACCATTATGGATGAGCTTTATGATGAGGGGTTTTTAGGTGAATGCATGAGCGCGGGCGATGATGGGTATGATACTTTTTATCTCAACCGCAAAGGGCGACAGGCGATCGGGATAGAGTGATGGTGAAGCTGGTCGTCTTTTATGAAAAGCCTTTTTGTGCTGCGAATGCGAAGCAAAAACAGATTTTGCGTTCCTCGGGATGCACACTGATCGAGCGAAATCTTCTCGAACATGGTTTAGATGCTGAGACTCTGCGCAGTTTTATGGGGGATAAAAAAGTAGCCGATTGGTTTAACCCTGCAGCTCCCGCGATCAAAAATGGTGAAATCCATCCTGATACGCTCAATGAAACCGATGCGATGAATCTACTGATGTCTAATCCGATTTTGATCCGTCGTCCGTTGATGGTGATCGGGTCTGAAAAACTGTGCGGATTTGATGAGAAAAAAGTCTCCGAAATATTGAACCGTTATGTCGAAGCAATGCCAAAAATTAATTGTATGGAAAAAGGGTGTTTGGAGAAGAGAGCAGAGTAGCTCACTGTTGTCATACCTATGTATACGGGTATCCAGCTAGATTTACCCGCAGGGGGCACAATGCCCGCCTTCGCGGGAATGACGGAATTTATTAAACCGCCCCGAAAGAAGCTTTTCCACCGCGTTGATACGATTTGATCTCTTCATAGGTTTTGTCAGAGAGGCGAAGGTTGCTGCGTAGTGTCTCTTTGACGATCGCATCAATTTTCTCTTTGTCTGACATCTTTTTCAAATCACCTTTTGGCAAATCAGCGATATCAAGTAAGTCATTCCATACAGAACTCTCATCGAGTGAAAAGGTATTGAATGTGATTCCCTCGTATACAAATGTCCCTTTGCCGATAATGTCAGAGACGAACAAGAGATATTTCCCCGCAGGTGTTAAATACTCTTTGTATTTCGCCACAAACGGTTCAAAAAGATCCAAAGATTGAAGCTCTAGCGCCATGAAATCGATAGTATCGTTATTGGTTGCGAGAAGAACTTGTTTGACGATATCTTTTGGAGGTAGGCTTTTATCAGCAGTGATAACTTTACCTTCGGTTACGACGAGACATCCGCGATATGCGTATTTGTACGCATCGGTTGGGGCATTGTAAACGATCATCCATTCGAGTTTGTTGTCGGCAATGTAGCTTTGGATAGACATAGGGTATTTCCTTTGGGTTATTTGTCATGACAATACAATTCTTGTTCTACCTTTTTCGCACAATAAATGCATTATTATCCAAAATGTCGTCATTCTCAACTTGATTGGGAGTGACGAGTAATAAGGAAACCCATGAACCCTCAAAGTGCCAAACGCTCCCTCGCACATCTCTGTGAACGCAAAGTTCCCGTCTTTTTATGGGGTCCTCCGGGGATCGGGAAATCCTCTATCGTTGCACAGATCGCACGCGAAGCAGGGATTGGATTTATCGATCTGCGTCTCTCGCTTCTTGATCCGACCGATCTGCGCGGGATACCGTTTTTTAACTCTAAAGACGACACGGCGATTTGGGCTCCTCCGGCATTTTTGCCCGATGGATCACAAGAGCGGGGAATTTTGTTTCTCGATGAGCTAAATACCGCTGCGCCGATGGTCCAGGCTTCTGCATATCAGTTAATATTAGACCGCAAGATCGGCGAATACCGTCTTCCTGATGGGTGGGCAATTGTAGCGGCTGGGAACCGTGAGAGTGACCGTGGGGTGGTGTTTCGGATGGCGGCACCGTTGGCAAACCGATTTGTCCATTTGGAGATGGAGGCGAATGTAGAAGACTGGAGAACCTGGGCGATAGGAGCGGGGATCGAGCCATCCATCATTGCCTATATTTCTCATCGTCCCGATGCGTTATTCGTCTTTAATGCTGAGAGTCGATCGTTCGCTACTCCGCGCACATGGCAATATGTTCATGACATTATGGCATCAAACCCTGAGGATGATTTAGTGATGGCGATGGTGAGCGGAGCGATCGGAGAGGAGTTGGCCGCATCGTATCTGGGCTTTCGTCTCGTTGCATCACAGCTTCCCGATTTGGACGCAATCATGAGTGGTGAATGCAAAGATGTCCCTAGCAATCCCTCTGCATTACATATCTTATGTACCGCTCTGTCTATGAGAGTAGATGATTATACGGGAAGCAAAAAATTGAACAATCTCATTACTTATACTCTCAAACTCCCCGGAGAGTTTGCGGTAATGATTATCCAAGACCTCCGTGCGCGCAAAATCGAACTCGATCACGTCGAGAGCTGGCCGCTGTGGATGCGCCAGTTCAACACATTGCTACGATAATGGTTAGTGAACAGCTGCTTTTAAAAGCAAAATCGCTTTTGACAGTCAAATATCCCTATTTTGGGATGCTAGCGTCACGGTTGAATTTTGAGCCTAGCGAGGCTGTATCAGGGTATGCGAGTAATGGGAAGCGATTTATCTACAATGTTGAGTTTTTGGAGCGACGAAGTGTAGAGGAGGTGATGTTTATCCTCACCAACGCCGTCATGCATCATGTCCTCGCCCATCAGCAGCGTAAACTGAACCGTCGTGGTCGTTTATGGCAACTAGCAACCGATTATGCAATCAATAATCTCCTCGCCAAAAGCGGGATGAGTATCCCGCAAGGGGCGAACTATAATAAAGAGTATGAGGGGATGTACGCTGAAGAGATTTATGATGCATTGAAAAATGATTTAAATCTCGGTGAGGGAGATGCATTCGGTGAGAGTGGCGAGGGCAGTCCATCCTCGGAGACGATGTCTCAAGAGGGGGATGATTCGGGCGAATTTGCGAATGTTGAGGGGATCGCCGATGAGATGGACGCTGCTGATGAGTTACAATGGCAATACGCCGCCTCTATCGCTCAGGAGGTAGCACAGCGCAAGGGAGCTATGCCGCTGGGGTTGGAGCGATTAGGGAAAAAGGTTAAGGCGACCGATGTCGATTGGCGATTTGAACTCTACAACGCCGTGAACCGACACATGCGCAACAACTACGCCTTTATGCCCCCGAATAAAAAACATATCCACCGAGGTATTGCCCTCCCATCGCTCACCAGCGATACGTTAAGTCTTTGTGTCGCTATTGATACGAGCGGTTCCATCGACGATCAGCTTTTGGGAGCGTTTATGGAGGAGTTTAAAACCATCATGCAAAACTTCCCCTCGGTCAAAATCGAACTGATCATCGCCGATGCGAAGGTTCACGCGCACCATACCTTTATCAGCGGAGACCCTATGGATTTTCCTCTCAAAGGGGGAGGGGGAACGGACTATCGTCCGACGTTTGACTACGTCGAAGCCAATCTACCGATGACGACGATGCTCCTCTATTTCACCGACGGAGAGGGATCTTATCCGCGTATACCACCAAGCTATGAAGTACTGTGGGCGTTATCGCGAAAAGCGAAAGTGCCGTTTGGGCGGGGGTTGGTGATTTTTAATACCTGAAGCTATAATTGCGCTTATGAAACATAAAATAGCATCTAAAGCCCGTCAAATCGCCCAAAGTCCTAAAACCAAGCAAGCTCTTATAGCCATGAAACCCGAAAAATCTATATGGGGGTTTTTAGGGATAGTCTTATTCTTGATCGTCCCTGAGATCATTGCATTTATCTACGGAACCCCAATCACCGCGTATGCCAAGGAGGCATTAACCCATAACCCAGCCACAGTAGAAAAATACTATTTTGATTTTTTGGTCATGATGTTTGGAGAAGGGGGAAGTTGGTTCAACCTCGCCATCGGTGCGGCGTTGTTGATTTGGTTCTTTTTTTAATTTAATTTATATTATCTGCTCACTGCTAGTATCTTGGATTTTCTCAATCTCTTCTAATGCATCTTTGGCGGCCTCGGAGGGGAGTAAGTCTTTCCATTGACTAAACACTTCCATATAATCGACACTTCCGGCACTTTTTGGATCCATAGTGAATTTCGGAGTATTGAAGTTTTTTAATTCGGTCGTATTTTCAATCCCGAGGGCAAAGCGATCATTTTTGTCGGATCCCTCTATCAGAGATCGAAGATAAACGATGTGACCGTCAGATGCGATACCGAAATCAAAATCAAGCTGTAAATTGAGCTCTGCGATGAGCGGTTCGAGTTGTTTCGGATCACTGATAAACATATACGAACCGTATGCCTCTTTGGTAATCAGCGATTCGGAGTACATTTTTTGGATCAACGAGTCGGCTATCGTTAAAATCAATTTCATCGATTGATTACGATCGAGAGTAATATGTACTTTTTTAGTACTTCCACTGTTTTTTTCCAGAGTGTTAAGCGGTTGGTAACTAAAATATGAGCCATTTATGTCACTAAATGCTTTGATCGTCCCCTCTTTGATTGCAGTGTTGATACTGTGTACCTTTTTTTCATCGAATTGTTTCATACTCTCTTCACCGATCATGGTACTGATGAGGGTATCATTGAGATCAAATCGTATGAATTTACCCTCATCTTCGGCCTTCATCGGGAAAATAGTGTTCAACATTGTTTTTCCCATGTAGAGTGTTTTTGTTGAATAATCGAACAAAAACGGGAATCTCATCGAGACTTCAACATTGTCTTTGTTGTAGTGCAGATCATAAGTTGCTTCGGATTGGATAGAGTTGGAATAATTTACTGCACCATTGAGTCCGAATGAAAAGCCTCGGATGAGATCGATCCCTTTTTGGAGATAAAGAGAGGTGAGTTTTTCAGATGCTATTTTTTCCTCTTGGGAGGTAGTATTTGTCTCTTCAGGGAAAGTGATTTTGGTGATGCGTGTTGTCGAAGTGTAGTTATAACCACTCGTATCAAACGTTTTGTTCAGTGCATTTTTAAGAGACTCATGGGGAGTAGCTGTTGTACATCCTCCCATAATGAGAGCAGACAGGAACAAAGTACTCGATAACAAAATACTCTTTAAACACATAAAACAACTCCTAATAATACAATTTCTTTTGGATTATAGCATTGATAAGTAGAAAATATTTTATTGATGGTCAGAATAATCGCAAGAACCGTCGATTTCGATTATGTCACGAATCGATTTTTTCAAATCCTCGACATAACCTTTTAATATTTCAGTGTCACAACGGCATGCAGTAGCGATTTCACCAATCTCATCTACGTGGATTAGAGGATCACGCAGTCGTTTAAACTGATCAGCTGTGATATCGATGTGGACGGTACCGCTAGGAGATTGGAGTGTGAGGATCATCCCTCCATACTCGCTAATGCTTCATTGATCTGATCCAATGCCAGTGATTTAGCATTTTCGATCTCTTTGTTGTCCCACCAGTATTCGATGATGGCGTGTTCGATCTGTTCCAGCTGATCCATTGTGAGATTGGCGAATACTTCATACGAACTAATCTCTTCGGAGGTTACCCCTTTTGCAGCAGCAACTTTATTAAGTGTTTCAATGATGCTCTCTTCGAGCGGTTTTGGGGTAATCTCTAATCTCGCATGATCGATCCATGCGCGAATCTCCTCTTCGAGATAATCATGTCCCCATACTTGATAGCACAAAATTCTATTAGGGCTGTAGACGATTTTTTCATCTTCACCTAAAACATCGCTGGTTTTGACCGCTCCATCATAGAGATAAACTTCAATCCTTTCATTTTCACGCAGGGTACACGCCCGTTCAAAAGCATTACGGGCATGTTTCAATACTTCTTTTTTGAGATTTTCATTCATCATTAACTCCTTGGGTTTAGTTCATATACGGTATATCGAGATTCGAATCCCGATCACTCGCTTCGTAATCGTAGGTGATCACTTCTCGTATCGATGTAATTTTTTTCTCTAACACGATCCGCTGTAGGGGGTGAAGAGGTGAACTGTCGATAAGCCGTTTAATAGTATGTCGATAATGCATCGTAATAATAGGATGCCATCGGTGTTGATGCTCATTCAAACGTTCTAAAAAACTTTGCAACGCATCACGATCATTACTCTCTATACGGGGTAGTTTTCGCATCACATTACGGACAAACTGTTTTGTAAAGTAAGGCTCCCCCATCTCCAAAAGATCGGATGCTGCATCAATATCGGCACTGTTCTCGCTGTAGCTGTAGGCGTATCGAAAATGTTCACACACCGCTTCGATGTATTTTGGATAATGGCGCAGTACCATCACCAAATGGGTCAAATCCTGATCGATCAAAACCTGAAAGAGGGTGATCGTATTTTTCCCCATACTTGCCCAGTGCGGTTCTCCGCTTTTGATACTGTCTTTGTCTAAAATTCTCCGATACTGCTCAATCTCACCGATATCGGTGAGGAGGCGTGCAGATGAGGAAAAACTGCTCATGAGGCTCTTGATCTACTGTTATGGTAATCCCATAGCCGTTTATAATGGCTATCAAGCTCACTCAACGTCGAATCAACAGTGATGAGCTCATTGGCGTTAGGAAAGCGTTTGGAGTTGCTTTCGTACCAATGTTCCATTTCGAGTTTAAGCGCATTGCGTTTGGCAACGGTTTCGGTAATGAGCGTGCGGATTTCCGCCATTTCGGAGGTAATGATCTCAGTCATGACTGCACCCGCATTCGCATGCACCCGCAGCGGTTCCCGGATCGAGATACGTGGATGCATTGTCAGGCGTTACTTTGACTAAACTCTCACTGAGGGTTGCGTTGATTGCATCATCCAGCGCTAGAGGCTCTTTTCCGAGCCAAAATACCTCCATCCCTCCACGTACCATAACATGAAACGGACCGTCTCCTAAAAAGCCGTATACGGCAGAAGTCGCCCCTTTTTCCAAGAGATAGGTTGCAGTTTTAATACCGTTACCGCACCCCTCATTGGCGATGATTAATCTGTTTTTCGTGAGCGGATCGACGAGTGCAAAAAATTTTGCGTTACCAAAGAGTTTCGTACTCATCGTATCGTGCGCATCAGTTTCGACGGGAATAGCAATCATTTATGCTCCTTCTGCCTAAGTTTTTGATGTAAATGCATTTTTTATTCTTTGGTTTAGAATGATGGTTGCACTCTGGAAACAAAAGTGAGGTAAACATACATGGATGAACTTCGTACTCATTACCACTATTTTAGTAACGAGGAGGGGGACGGCTATGAGATTTATAGCTGCGATTTTCCTGACGTTAAAGGTTCTGGTGATACCTACGATGAAGCTATGGATGATTTACGCAAAAACTTAAAACGTATACAGGAGAAGGGTATGGAAGCACAATCATTGATGGAGAGCGCGATTGCAGCATACGATCGTAAAGATTATGGTGTTGCACGATCAATTTGGGAACCTCTTAGCGCTACCAATACGGATGCAATGGTCAATCTGGGAACAATGTATGTTAAAGGTTTCGGTGTAGCGAGAAATATCTCTGTGGCATTCACCCTCTTTGAACGTGCAGCTGCATACGGCCATGAGACAGCCGCTTTTTATATGGGTGGAATGTATGAGAACGGGATTGGTGTTAGTGCAGATAAAGCGGAATCAATCCGTTACTACACGATTGCAGCCAATGCAAACATGCCAACCGCTCAACTCAAACTAGGAACGCTGCTTCGTGATGAAAATGCTCTGGAAGCTATGACATGGATGATCCGTGCCGCTCATGCAGGAGAAGCACAAGCCCATGCCCTCGTTACTTATGTGAGCAATATGTCACAAGCGACCGACATAAATGTCGCATTTCGGATGATGGATGAAGCTTCTCAACGTGCCAAAGTGGAGATGGTGATTGCTGAAACTCTCACACCGACCCTCGCGAGTGACGGTGGCGGGATAGAGCTTGTCAATTATATCGGCGGCGATACCCCGGAAATTTGGTTGCGTTATTTGGGTGCCTGTTCAGGGTGTAACCTCGGACCGACCTCGACGGCAGGGATGATTTTAGAGCAGTTTGAAAAAGTGATTGATAAAAAGATTGTGATTTATCTCTGGTAAAAGGGTAAAAAATGCGTAGCATATGGGCTTTCTGCCGAAGAAAACTCAGCGTTAGCGTAGCTGAACGGGGCTTTGCTCCGTCGGCGTATTTCCTGAAAGGAAGAATCTAATGAATACCTTTAGTGCAAAAGTCGAAGATATCAAAAGTGACCCGTTTTTTAGCTGTATCACGGTGCGTGCCAACGATATGGAACTCAAACTTCTTAAAACCGAAGTACCCAAATGGCTCCATATCGGTGATGAGGTTGAATGCCGTGTCCAAGAAGCGGCTATCGCAATTTGTAAAGGTGCCAAAGAGGGGAGCGTATCGATCGAAAATCACCTCTCAGGAGAACTGCAACATTTTCGTAAGGGTGTGGTTCTCAGTGAAGTGAGTGTCGATACACCCTGCGGAAAACTCAACTCCCTCATTACTACCGATGCATTTGAGCGGATGGAGCTTTGTGAGGGGTGTAATGTGACTTTGCTGCTCAAAGCGGTGGATATTAAACTGATGCCGGTGTTGGACACAACCTCGTATGAAAAATGCAAAGAGAAAATATATCAAGCCAACTAAGGAGTAAAAAATGGCTGTATTAATAACTGATTTATGCATTAACTGTGATGCCTGTATCGATGAGTGTCCGGTAGCGGCAATCGCGAGTGAGGGAGATTCACCGCGTGAGGACTGGGAATATACCTATGTTAAACCGGAAAAATGTATCGAGTGTGTTGGTCATGCTTCGACTCCGGCCTGTGCTGCGGCCTGTCCTACTGAGGGTTGTATCGTTTGGGATATGCCATATACGGCGGAATACAACGACTACTATGTAAACAGTTCTGATTATGCAATCAGCACGAGTAAAAAACGTGGTCTACTTTCACCGGAAGTTTCTCCTCAAACCTTCCGTGAGGATATCACTATTGCTGCTCGCGAAGCGCGTGAAGCGGTAGCGGTCTAAAGGATAGGTCATGCTAATCGCGTTTGCTTCATCGGACGGTGTAACGGTTAATCAGCATTTTGGATGGTCGAAAAGCTTTGAGCTTTATCGTATCACCGAAGATAATGCGGAGTTTATTAAAACGCTAGACAGTTCACAAGATGCGATCGAAGACGAACACGAAAAGCTCGCCTATAAAATCAGTACGGTAAAAGAGGCAGACATTATGTACTGCTCTCAAATTGGACCGACAGCATCCAAAATGGTACTGGCCTCCAAAATATATCCGATGCGCTCAGGAGAGAACGATCGAATCGATGAGACGATTGTAAAGCTCCAAGAGCTGTTATTGGGCAATCCGCCGCCGTGGCTACAACGGATAGTACACACTACTAAAGACAAGGAGATTTAACAATGTCTGTAATTATTGATGATACTTGCATCACGTGTGATGCGTGTTTACAACAATGTCCGGTCAATGCGATCGTAGATGATATGAACAATCCGACAGGAAATAAACGTTATTACGTGGCTCCTGAGAAGTGTATCGAATGTGTAGGTGTGTACGATGATCCGCAATGTGCGGCGATTTGTCCGAGTATCGGATGTATTACATGGGATATGCCTTTTACCAAAGAGTTCGATGCACATTTCCTAAACGGTGAGATATATAAACTCGGTGAGAAAAACGGTGTCCCGAAATCACCTGCGTTTCGAGAGAAAAAATACCGCAAAGATATCCCACTAGAGATGCGCGGAGTAGGGCATATCGTCCAAGAAGAACCTGAAACTCTCGAAGAAGTAGGGTGAGTATGAAACCCATCGAGAAAGTGGCAAACGATCTCGATACCTTCGCACGTGATTGTGCAGTAACCGTTGCTCTGAAGATTACCGATGATTCGTGTAAAATGGATGAGGAACAACGAGCTATTTTTATGGCGCTCTACGATGCGCTTCCCTCTCATAAAAGTGAAATCTTCGATGATAGTGTCTATACATTGATTGCCGAGGCACGGAATAATCCGACTGCTTCGTTATTTGAGCGTATCAAAAAAGAGCGAGAGATGGCTATGGCAATCATCACTCAAGAAAAAATGAAAACCTTCAAAGCCTCTATCCGAGGTTCACTTCTGATTGCACAGTTGAGATAATAATAGAGCTAAAGTAATTCATTCTGCAACTTGACATTATTACTAACTAGTAATATAATCTCTACATGAAAAAATTACCTCAATTTAATGATGAAATTGGATTGTCTCTTTCTGCGTGGGTAGAGATCATGAAATCTTTCACTAAAATACGGAATCTTGAGTTAGAGTTAATCGAGGCGAACGGACTGACTATCGGACAATTCAGTCTTTTGGAATTACTCTATCATCGTGGAGAGCAAAGTATCGGAGCGGCTACAACCTTGGCGATGTCGACACCCGGTAATATGACGGTGGTTGTTAAAAATCTTCTGAAGCAAGGGTTGATTACGACACAAAAAAATCCAACCGATAAACGGAGTTCGACGTTACGGATTAGCGAGCAGGGGAGCGCCCTTATAGGTTCGTTATTTCCTGAACATGCCTCTCGGATCAACCGATTTTTATCGGGTCTGACATCTGATGAGCAAGAGATGCTCAAACAGTTGTTGCGAAAACTCAACAAATCGTTGAAGTAGTTTTTTTTTATCTTCTATTACTAATTAGTAGTAAAAGAGATGTAGTGAATCCGATAGAAAAAGGGGAAGAAATGTCATTAAAAATTCATCGTGCATCACAAAGAGGCGGTGCTGAACATGGGTGGTTACAGAGCCGTTTTAGTTTTTCGTTTGCCGAATATCATGATCCGCAACGGATGGGTTTTGGGGCTTTGAGGGTGATCAATGACGATGTCGTTGAAGCCGGTATGGGATTTGGAATGCATCCGCACAAAGATATGGAGATCGTCTCTATTGTCACAAAAGGGAGCCTGGAACATCGGGATTCGGAAGGAAATCATGGTGTTATACACGCCGGTGAAATACAGTACATGGGTGCAGGTAGCGGGATATATCATTCTGAACATGCGACAGACACAGGAGAAACATCGTTGTTTCAGATATGGATACATCCAAATCAAAAAGGGATGATTCCTCGTTATGAACAGCGTGATTTTAGAAGTTATGATCAGAGTAATCGCTGGGCAGCATTGGTATCGGGTGATGGCAGTGAACACTCTATTTTAATCAGACAGGATGCCGCTATTTATTCTGTAGAGTTGGAGATGGGGAAAATACTCTCACTTCCGCGAGTTAAATCTGATCATGGAAGATTGATCTTTGTGATAGACGGTTCAGTTGAAATATCAGGGATTACCCTAAATCAACGCGATGAATTACAAATTACCGATGAGGAGGAATACACGATTAGCGCTCTTGCTGAGTCTAAGGTTTTAATGTTTGATGTGCCGATGCACTAAATACTAGTAGGTAGATGATATGACCCGACAACATTTTTTAAAACTTATGGCTTTGGCCATAGGAGGAGCACTTATGCCATTGGATGCAAATACAGTATACAAAAAGAGAGCCCCGGCTTTTTTTGTAGGACATGGAAGTCCCATGATCGCTATTGAAGAGAATGCGTTGAGTTATACACTCAATGCTCTGGGAAAAAAGATTGACGAACCCAAAGCAATACTGGTCATATCTGCACACTGGACACCTCCGTTTTATGCCGTTTCAGTACATCACAGCCCCGCATTAATGTACGATTTTTTCGGCTTTCCCGATGCTCTGTACAAAGATCAGTATCCGGCTCCGAATGCTGAATTTTTAACTCCTGAAATGCAAACACTTATACATGGGTTACAGATAAAAGAGCGCTCTCTCGATCACGGTTCTTGGAGTGTCTTAAAACATCTTTTCCCGCAAGCCAATGTACCGATAATGCAGTTAGGAATCAATCAAAACCTGACGTTGCGAGAACATTTCGAACTCGGTTGCCGTCTGCGTGTATTACGCGATCATGGTGTGATGATTATTGGAAGTGGCAATATCACTCATAATCTCTCTATCATCGAAAGATCGGAAGATGCTTCACCACAAGCATGGGCGGTAGAATTTGATGAGTTCATCCAAGAGAGTATCGAAACCAAAAATTTCGATGCTTTAATCGGATTTCGCGAAGTCGCTCCGAATGCTATGATGGCACATCCAACGCTGGAACACTACATACCGTTACTCTATGTCGCCGGAGCAATGGATGATAAAGACAAGAGTGTTTTCCCCTATACAGGGTTTGCACATGGAACACTCAGTATGCGAAATTGGTTAGTTGGATAAATAATAGCTAGTATGCTGGATTTATGGAATGTCATAGGAGAATGCCATATTACTGGATCCGAGTTTCTCTGAGAAATCCAGTTTTTTAGAGAGAACTTCGAGTACGAGGTTGTTTGTTAGTTGATTCCATAACGTAGACGTTGGAAAAGGGATCATTTTCCCTGTCCTGACATACCCTCTGCGCTCATAATATGCGATCAGCTCGCTTCGGTGGGTGATGACTTCCATGACAGCAGTATTGACTCCCCACAGACTATGTGCTTCGGATTCCGCGTAGGCTAAAAGTCCTTTACCGACTCCTCCTCCTTGTTGTGTCGGTTCTACCGCAAATAACCCAAAATGGACACTATTATCTTCACGATGGGCATGGATGGTGGCAAGAACCTTTTCATCGGATAGGGCGATGAATATCAGTGAATCAGAATCATTCAGCAGTTGAAACAACCCTATTTCATCAATCCGCGCACCGCTGAGGAGATCGGCTTCGGTCGTCCACCCCGCGCGCGAAGAGTCACCGCGATAGGAACGGTTGATGAGGGAAGTGATGGCTGGGATGTGGTCAGAGGTGGCGTGAGCGAATGTCATGATTGGATTGTAGCATATCTACGATTTATGAGTTATTCTTTATCGACAGAAAAAGATACCTACAATATTATCATAGGAACGTATCCGGTGGTTTGAACCAATGTTTCCATCGACCATTGTTCCGTTAATTTAATACAATCTTGTTGATGACGTAGTGCTTGTTTAGTTGATAGTTTTTCTCTATTTCCATGTACTTTTGCGTAGATTTTTTCGAAATGGCTACCGGCTAAAAGCTCTAAATCCAGCGTGTTTGTCATTAAATTAAATCCATTTAGCCCCTCTTTTGGGATAGGAAGATCGCAGTGATAATCTCCTATGGCATTAATCCCCCAAAATACAAAACCGAGTGAGAGATAAAAATCCAGCGAGTCAGAGACGGATGAAAAGGTGATCCTTTTGACCTTATTTTCGAGAGAACGAGCAATAATCTGTTCCAATAGTGCGTGAGCATATCCGTGTCGTTGATCGCATTGGGGTGTAAAAAGATTGTAGATAATGAGATATTCGTGATAGCGATCGACTTTGCTAAAAAGATACGATACATGGCGACCATACTCGTCAATCAATACATCACACCCTTGTGCTTTCCAGCTAAAGTGTCTATCCCACCACGATTTTGCTTGATCGGCAAATCTTTGAGTCTCAGGATCGAGGATAAGGGAGATCGATTGGTTATATTCATCTCGTGTAAGATTTTGGATTGTCATTGGTGTCCTTTTAGACTCCGTGAGAATCCATGTATAGGGTATTATATCGGTATAAAATATTTAATAGCACAAAGCAGTGATTAAAATTTCATCCCCCTCAAAGCCAAAACACAGCACAATCACGCCATGAAAAAAGATTCACCCACCCTCTATTTTATCGGTATGATTGTCGCGATGCTCTTATGGGGTGTAGCGTGGACGGCGGGCAAGGTCGCGGCGCATCATTCCAATGCCGAAGTATCGGCGTTTTGGCGCTATGCGTTCTCTCTTTTATCGATCCTCCCGCTCATCTGGGTGATGAAATCGCCTCTGCGTTCTGATCGGCGGGGGATGATCTACATGATCGCGGCGGGATTGCTCACGTCAGTCTTTAACTATTTTTTCTTTGCGGGGTTGTTGCACGGTCAGGCGGGATTTGGAGGGACATTGGTTACGTCGGTATCTCCGATCATCACCTACGCCCTCTCTATCGTATTATTGGGTCTTCGCGTATCGACCAAAGAGATTATCGCCCTCACGGTAGGGATCATCGGTGCGCTGGTGTTGATGAGGGTTCCGAGCGAGGGGTGGAGATTTTTAGACCTCGAAAATAGCTATTTTGTTGCGGCGGCATTGGTGTGGGCATTGGTGACGATTGTATCGCAAAAAGCCTCCAAACATACCACGCCGATGCTCTATACGACGGTGGTATTTGCCGTGGCGATGAGTACCAATCTCCTCTTTGCCCTGCCGTATCATCCGTTCGATTTTGCCCGTTATGACGCGACATTTTGGTGGACGATCCTCTTTATCGGAGTTTTCCCCGGCACGCTCAGCACCGCGCTTTTTTTTGCTTCGGCGGGGAAGGTGGGTGCGCATCGGACGGGGGTGTTTATGTTTATCGTTCCGATCGGTGCAATCATTTCGAGTATATTCGTGTACGGCGAGCGTGTCGAACTCTCGACACTGATCGGGTGTGCGTTGGCGTTTGCGGCGGTGCTACTGTTTAATATGAGAAAAGCGAAAGGAGTTACGTGAGTATTTATGCTTTGCAATCTCCCGCAGGCGGGTTTTTGGATGAAGATCTGGATCATTTTAATAAAGTTTTTGATGATTGGTGTGTGCAGTTTGATAATTTTGAGGATGCCGCCATCATTGCGAGTACATTGGACAAGAAAAGATACGCTGAGGTCGTAGAAATCACTCCTCTGAGCTATCCGAAGTATTTTTTTCGACAGTTACAAGGGATCATACACGCGACACGCGTCGTTGAGGGGAATATCGTCTGTATTGTGGAACCTTTTATGGGATCGAATTTTCGTATCGCGGTGTGTAATTTGGAGACAAAATCGGTGAGACTGACGGCAACAAAGTATAAAAATACGATAAGTGTCGAGGGTGCATTTGCGAACTTTACGATCAGAGATGACAAGGATTTTGAATTTTAGGGCAAGATTGTGACCCCTAACGCCCATTTTAGTTACAAGTTATTATTGATGTATTTTAATAGTGAAGTAATTAATAGCGTTACAGCTAAATATTCTACTTTTTCTTTATGTGATAAAAGGCTATCACCTTTCAATTTACCTTCATGAGCAATATTGTCTCTCTTATTTTTTATAATAATAGCTTTTTCTAAAATACCTTTGTCAATTTGAATAAGATTATTTGCCTTGCATATTAAATTTATTAAATATTTAATCTGATACCCATAAGTTACACCTGATTTTAGAGAGTTTTTAATATCTTTGTCGTTATTAGCATTTTTTCTAAATTCATTAAAGCAAATTTCACTTACTATAATTTCAATTGCTCTATTACAATTCATAATAAAGTCTATTTGATTGTTATCAATGTAATTATGGATAGCATTCAATAGGTTCATATCCGAAATATCATCAATTTTTTTTACCCACTGTACAAGAATAGATAGCTTTTTACTTTGATTATTGACATCTGATGGAAGCTCAGGGATTTCTTGCTCTTCTGTTGGATAAAAAGCAATGGTGTTTTCTTCGATTAGTCTATGCCTTGGGTTATTACTGTGAAGCATTAAAGGAAAGAATCCACATCCTTGTGGTGTAAAATTAATATCTAATATTTGTGAATTCTTAGGTATTTCCATTTCTTCTAAATAAATTCGATTTGTCTGTTTTTCTTTTATTTCTACTACACCGTGATGTTGTTTTGAGCCAAGAATAAAGTACATGCTATTAAATCCATTGAGTTCAATCACGTGTTCTAAATGTTTGAGTGCATTGAGCTGAATTTTTAAAAAACTGTTTGATTTACAACATACACAAGGAAAATTATTTCTCAAGGCATATAAATCTCGCAAGATGTCCACTTCAAAATATTCATTAAAGTCAGTTGGTTTATTATCTCTACACTCCAAGCAAAGATATTCGTCAAAATTATAAAAACCAAGAGTATATTGGTTTTCAAATGGATAATTAGGAAGAAAATTTATTTTCGTTTGATCCATAGTTATTTGCTTTTCCTCAATTTTTACAAAAAGGGATCAAAGCCCTTCTCATTGATAGTTTAAATATTTTACACTTGATTTCTTAAAATTATCTCCATAACACTTTAACGCGACACAAAGCGAAATAAGAGGACAATTTCCATTATTTGATACAGGAATACTCAAAAAAATGACAATGACAGCCGAAAATTTCAACCTCTCCGACTACCTCTCCCGCATAGGCTATGAGGGGGAAGTATATAACGATATCGCTACCCTCACACAACTGATGCAGAGACAATTACGCACAATTGTGTTTGAAAATACTGAGGTTCAAGCAGGGCGCATCCCCTCATTGGTTCCTGAGGATATCGTGGAAAAAGTGATCGTGAACCGTCGCGGCGGGTACTGCTACGAGATCAACGGCGTGTTTGCGATGGCGCTCACCGCCATAGGTTTCGAGTGGTATTTTGCGGGGGCAAGATCGATGCTCTATCCGACCCGCCGCCCCAAAACCCACATGGTTCTGATCGTCCGTGTTGAGGGGAATGACTATCTGTGCGATACGGGTTTCGGAGGATACGCCCTGCGCGCACCGATGGTGATCAATGAGGGGGAAGTGACTCAAGACGGAGATCATTTCCGAATCGAAATACTGGATGGTGAGTATGTCCTCGTCGCGATGGTGCAGGGGGAATGGCAACGTCTGTACGGTTTTGCGTTGCAGCCGCAGGAGTGGATCGAGTTTAGCCTCGCGAACTATTTCAACGCGACGAGCCCCGATACGGTTTTTACGCAGAAGAAATTGGCGATTCTGCAAACCCCTAATGGGCGTAAAATCCTCGTGGACAATCAGTTAAAACTCATCGAAGAGGGGAAACTGGACGTTTTAGAGGTCGATTATGAGACGGCGCTAAAAGAGTATTTTGGGTTGGAGCTGTTTAGATAATCAGGGAATGATTAGGAATTTTTTCCAATTTAGAATGTATAAGACAATATTTGTAATCTGTGATAATATAGTAAACAATAAACGTTAGCAAAAAAGGCAGCGTATAGCAATGATAAATATTGAAGACTACAAATTCAGTGATTTGGTAGATATTGCCGCATTTGATAGGCTGATGGAGAGTTTATACAAAGCGACGGGGATTCCCTACGGATTGGTTGCCGAAGACGGCGAACTCCTTTCTCAAGTAGGCTGGACGGATGCCTGCGCCCTTTTTCATCGAGTCAATCAACAAACCAATCAACAATGTCTGGAAAGCAATATCGAGCTGATGCAGAGTCTGCACGATGGAGCAGTCGCGTGTGCCAAATGTAAAAACGGTCTGATCGACTATGCAACACCGGTAGTCATTGAAGGACGCCGTTTGGCGACATTGTTTTTGGGACAAGTTTTGAATGAGGCACCGGATATGTCGTTTTTTCATAAACGGGCCAAAGAGTTCGGGTATGATGAAGACGCGTACCAAAAAGCGATTCAGGCAGTACCTATCGTTACCAAAGAACAGATGGAATCGTTGATGGAATGTATGGTCGGGATGGCTCAGATGTTGGCATCAAGCGGTTTGTCACGACTTCGGGAAAATCAGATGGCGCATGATCTGAACCGGAGTACTGAACAGCGCATAGCATTGGAAGATATTTTGGACTCTTCTCCCATCGGGATCGGTTGGTCACATCTCAATGGAAAGATTGAGTATATTAACCACCAATTTACAAAATTATTTGGTTATGTATTGGAAGATATTCCCGATATTGATACATGGTATCGTAAGGTTTATCCTGATACAAACTACAGAGAGAACGTTGTCATACCGTGGTATAAGTCGGTGATCTCAGCGTACGAGAAGGGTACGACTCCTCCTGAACTGGAATGTAATATTACGTGCAAGGATGGAAGTGAACGGCATATCGTCGTTCGTGTGTCGTGGGTTGGTGACAAACGGCTGGTGAGTTTCAGCGATATGACCGCACATTGGCGAAGCGAACAGCGAAATCGATCCCATGATGCCATGCTCGAAATGGTGGCAAAAGGTGTACCAATCTCAGACATACTCAATGCTATCGTTCAAACTATCGAAAGCGAGGATCCAACCGCTCTGTGCAGTATACTCTTGTTGGATAAAGAGGGGAAACATCTTTGGACCGGAGCGGCCCCCAGTTTGCCTGTGTTTTACAATAACGCAATCAACGGTGTTGAGATAGGCATGGGGGTCGGTTCTTGCGGTACTGCCGCTTATCTTGGCAAAAGGGTTATCGTCGAAGATATCATGAATCACGAGTATTGGCAACCGTATGCATCGCTGGCTCAAAGTGCCGGATTGGGATCATGCTGGTCTGAACCGATAGTCTCAAGCGATGGAACTGTGTTGGGAACGTTTGCTATTTACCACACCGCCCCGACACAATTGCAGAAAAGCGATGTTGAGAGGATCAGTTTTGCCGCAAACTTGGCTGCGGTTGCCGTAGAACACAGCAAGACACGTGAAGAACTGGAACGCAGAGCCTATTCAGACTATCTAACCGGATTGCCAAATCGTCGTTATTTTATCGAAGAGGCTGAAGTTGAGCTTTCACGTTTCCATCGATACGGCGGAGAAATATCATTGATCATGTTTGATATTGATCGGTTTAAGCAGGTCAACGATGAATACGGGCATAGCATCGGGGATCGCGTCTTGCAGAAAATTGCCGACATTTGCCGCGCATCGCTGCGTGATATCGATATTATTGGTCGTATCGGAGGTGAAGAGTTTGCCATTCTTTTGCCGCATACCGGTGCAGAAGAGGCGAAAAAAGCTGCAGAGCGATTGCGCATTGCTATTGCCGAAGAAGAGATAATGATGAGTGAAACGACAAAATCGAAGATAACCGCTTCGTTTGGAGTTGTGGCTTTACATGATGGGAATTTCAGTATTGATGAGTTGCTCAATCAGGTAGATAAAGCCCTCTATGAGGCAAAAGAGAGCGGACGCAACCGGGTATGTATGGCAAAAATAGAATAATCTCAAGGAATCATGGCTCGGTTGAGGTTTACGATTTAAGTGCCTAAAGGAGATATAGCTTATGTTTCGGTTATGGATACTATGTTTCAATATCTTTTTGTATGCCTCTGAGCCAAACTTCGGTAAATATGACGGCACGGCTGTCATCATCGATCTGAATACCTCTGAAAAAAACGTCTTTGGTACCCATGTGGATGAGCGTTTAAGCCCCTGCTCAACCTTTAAAATTTTAAACTCTATGATTGCGCTGGAGAGCAGGGCTGTTTGGTATGAAAATGAGACGATTCCATGGGACGGGATTGTTCGTGAATATCCTGCGTGGAACCAAAATCATTCGATGCGTTCTGCTATCAAAGTTTCTGCAGTATGGTTTTATCAAGAACTGGCGCGGCGTGTCGGAGCAGTGCGGATGCAGGAGATGGTAAGGGCGGCAGGTTATGGCAATATGGATACTTCTCGAACTCTTACTGATTTTTGGCTTGGAGACGGAAGTCTCAAAATCTCTGCAAATGAGCAGGCCGAATTCCTGACGAAACTGGTACGTAATCAACTCCCTTTTAGTGCAAGATCGATGGCTATAACCAAAGATATTCTTACGTTGGAACAAAAAAAAGATTATACCTTCGCGGGCAAGACGGGAAGCTGTGGCGGAATAGGATGGTTTGTCGGATTTGTTGCAGATGCTAACACTACAAAAGTTTTTGCTTTTAATATCCGAGGTGAGGGTGCCAACGGAGTGGAAGCGAAAAAGATTACACTGAATTATTTTAAACCCTTATAACACAAAGGCAGTATGCATGAACCTCGAAAAGCTCAAAGAAGCCGAAGCCAATTTTTTCGCCTTTTATCCCAAAGGTTTTGAGGATGAGGGTTTATTACCGATCATTAAACGGCACAACACCGAGAAGATCGGGAAAATCGTGGAGGAACTCTTCGCTCTTGAGCGGTTCCAAAACGGTGATGAAATAGGTGAGAGTTTTGCGAAAATCGTCTCAAAATCGACTCTCATATCACTGTTCGAGAAGCCAAAAGTACGCGATATGATTAAAAATATGAGCATGGATCAGCGCGATATGTTTGCCATCGCATTAAAGGAATTGATTCACGGTAAAAAAGAGCGGGGATTTGAGATGATTGTCGAGGTACTCGCGATGTATGGATTGGCAAAATGGTCGATTGTGACACTGATCCCCTACTATTACGACCGAGAGAAGAACTTCTTTATCAAGCCCACGACGACCAAAGATATTATCAAATTTTTTGAGATCGGCGGGATCATCTACAAACCCCGTCCGACGTATGAGTTTTATGAGCGTTACACCCGTGTTCTCTCCGAGATGAGGTCACATGTCAGCCCTCTGATCGGTAAAGATAATGCTGGATTCACCGGATTTTTGATGATGGCGATGGGGAAATAATGGCAGATCAAATCGTCGACAATCTAGACGTTTTTGCTGAACGATACGAGAATATTAACCTCCATGCTCATAAGATCACCAAAGCCGAGTTCGAGGATTGTACGTTTATTTCATGCGATTTTAGTGAGACATTTTTTTCCTCATGCAAATTTATCGAATGCCGTTTCGAAAACTGCAATCTGAGTGTTATGAAACTGACCAATACTAAAATGAGCGATGTCGATTTCATCTCGTGCAAGATGGTCGGGATTGATTGGACGATGTGTGATTGGAAAAGCCTCCTCAATGCGGATCCGATCCGCTTTCGAGAGTGTATCCTGAGCGATAGCAATTTTTTTGGTCTGAAATTAGATGGATTAGTAATGAGTGAGTGTCGCGCCAAAGAGGTCGATTTCCAAAACGCTTCGCTGATAAAAGCTGATTTTAAAGGGAGCGATTTCAAGGGGGCATTGTTCGCCAATACTCACCTCGAATATGCCGATTTTACCGACGCTCAAAACACCATGATCGATGTTCGTTCTAACCACCTCAACGGGGCAATTTTTAGCCGTTATGAGGCGATGTTTTTGCTCGAATCGATGGGGATTGTGTTGGTCGATTAACCTCTGCTCTCTAATGCTAACAAAAACTCTTTTCTCCACAATCCTCCACTGTACCCTCCGAGTCCTCCCCCTGTAGCAATGACACGATGACAGGGGATGAGTATACTAATCGGATTTTTTCCGTTAGCATTGGCGACGGCGCGGATGGCTTTTGGATTTCCGAATAGTTCAGCTTCTTTTGCATACGAGATCGTTTTACCATACGAGATGGTGCAGAGTGTTTTCCAAACTTGCTCTTGAAATAAGGTTCCTTTGGGAGAGAGGGGGAGGGTAAAAGTATGTCGTTTTCCCTCGAAATATTCATGTAACTCTTCTTCCAAACGAATAAGTAACGGAGAATCAGAATTTTGGATACTCATTGGTTCATCAGTGAAATCAAGTGAGGTTATGGCATCATCATCGGCAGTTGCTATCATTTTTCCGATGGGGGTGATAATAATTCGGGTGGGTATGGTAGTTTTCATGGAGATATTATATAGATTTCGTCATCAATGAAATAGTTTTTTCGTCACACTTATTTATAATCATTAAAAAATCATTTTATATCCCCTTGTAGTCGTATTTTGGTGTTTCATTTTTTCTCAAAAATAATAAAATTTCTCTTTTCTAATCTTTTTCTGCATGATCTCTCATTGAACAACGTATTATATTTTTATCTCATAATAAAATTTTCTCTCGACTTTTGACGATAGAATTGGCGATATACGATAGACCTTTTGAAAAAAGGAGTAGCATATATTGAAACAAGCAATCAACACCCAAGAGTTTCTCCATTCGATTTTGAATACCTCTCGCGATGGTATTGCATTATTGGATGGGGAAACTAATTTTTTATTTTGTAATGAAGCTTATTTGAACATGACAGGATTTACACTCGATGAGATGCTCACTCTTAGTTGTGCCGGATTAAGTGTCCCCGAAGATTTACCCAGAGCATTGCATGCTATAGAGATGGTTAAGCGTGATGGATTTATCGAGAATTTTGAGAAAACCTGTATCGTCAAAGAGGGGAAAAAACTTCGGGTCAATATGTCGATTACTCTGATGCCCGACAAAGAGCATTTTTTAGTCAATGTACACGATATTACTGAATCAAACAAATTGGAAAAGACATTACAAAATTATGTGACATTGATTGATGATAATATTATTACCTCTTCAACCGATTTGTATGGAAATATTACGGAAACTTCTACCGCTTTTTGCCGGATTTCAGGCTATACACGTGAAGAATTACTCCATAAAAATCATCGTATTGTACGTCATCCTGATATGCCGGATCATATTTATCATGAGCTATGGGAAACGATCTCCAAGAACCGTATCTGGAATGGAGAGCTTAAAAATCGTACTAAAGATGGGGAATATTACTGGGTTGATGCAACCATCTATCCACTCTATGATGATGAAGGTAATAAGATCGGTTATACGGCTATACGTCATGATATTACCGATAAAAAACGCATTGAAGAGATTGCCATAACAGATGCACTAACGGGTATCTACAATCGTCGCCATTTTAATACACTATTTCCACGATTTTTAAGCAGTGCGAAGAGGAATAATGCGCTTATATGCTTTGCAATTATGGATGTTGATCATTTTAAAGATTACAACGATACCTATGGTCACCAAAAAGGAGATGATGTCCTCGTCCAAGTAGCTCAAAATATCCAAACTAGAATGTTTCGTGCTGATGACTATTGTTTTCGTTTAGGTGGAGAAGAGTTCGGAATCATTTTTAAATGCGAAAATTCTGAAAAATCTTTTTTATTCGTTGATTCGATTCGTGAAAGTATTGAAAAATTAGAGATTGAACATAGAAAGAACAGTGCAAGTCCGTTTGTGACTGTCTCTATAGGTTTGATGTGTATCGAATCAGGATTGATTGAGAATGAAACACAGCTTTATGCAGCGGCAGATAAATGTCTCTATAGAGCAAAAGAAAATGGGCGCAACCGTCTGATAATGGGAGAAAAATATACTTCATTAATAGATATCACTTGATATTCGCCCCTTTTAGTCTAAGAACGTTATACTTTTTTAAAAAGAAGTTTTGATGTCTACTCCTATCCTTTCATTTGAGAATCTTGATCTGAGCTATGAGCTTACCCCTGTTTTAAAAAATATTTCACTTCGCATCGATAGCGGTGAGCATTGTGTTATCCTCGGTGCCAACGGTTCGGGAAAATCGAGTCTCATAAAACTCATCACCAGTGAACTCTATCCCTCCTACAAACAAG
>CAZKJU010000027.1:0-25130 GCA_964553185.1 uncultured Sulfuricurvum sp. | reverse complement strand
CCATAGTGCCAAAAGCGCCGAAGTACGATTGTATGATCGACTCTACACTTGCGAAGCGCCGGAGGGGATCGAAGACCTCAATCCGGATTCCCTGAAAATCATCAAAAACGCCCTCGTAGAACCGGCTCTCATCACCGAGAAACCTGACGTGCGCTTCCAGTTCGAGCGTCAGGGGTATTTTTACGCCGATCCGGTCGACTACACCGACGCAGCGCCGGTATTTAACAAAATCGTAGGGCTCAAAGACTCGTGGAACAAAAAAGCCAAAGAGGGTGATGCCCCGGCTAAAAATGAGCGTAAAGCCTCAGAGAAAAAGGTACAGATCGACGGTGAAGTCGCTCCGATGAACGAAGCGGAACAAGCACGTTTTGATACCTATACGGGGACGATGAAATTGGGGAACGAAGTAGCCAATACCCTCGCACGGGATGAGAAATTATCAAAATTCTTCGAAGAGGCGCTCTCCGCTCATAACAGCCCCGTAACGCTAGCCAATATCGTCTCCAACGAAGTAGCCCGCGAGCTGAAAGAAAAAGATGCCGACGCGTTGAAATTCACCCCTGCACAGATCGCCGAATTGGTCAAAATGATAGATGATGAGATCATCTCCAACAAAATTGCAAAACAGGTGTTTGAAGAGATGGTTACAAGCGGCGAAAATCCCGCTGTAATCGTCGAAGCGCAGGGGTTGGTACAGATCAGCGATCCATCGCTCATACTACCAATCATCGATGACGTGATGGCGAAAAACCCCGATAATGTCGAAAAATACAAAGCGGGTAATACGAAACTGTTCGGCTTTTTTGTCGGGCAGGTGCTCAAAGCGACGGGTGGAAAAGCAAACCCTCAGGTCGTCAACGATCTTGTAGTACAGAAGTTACAATAAATGTGAGGAAGTTCACGCTTCCGCGTGTTCTTCTTTGTAGGTGTAGATCGGCTCTTTTTCAGGATCTTCGATCACCGCTTCGGTGATGGTGACACTTGCGATGGATTTGTTCGACGGACAGCTAAATTGTAACGGCAGCATCGCTTCCTCGATGATTCCGCGTAATCCGCGCGCTCCCACCCCTCTATCGATCGCTTTTTGCGCCACCGCTTCGAGTGCGCGCGGTTCAAAATTCAGCTCAATACCGTCCATATCAAACATCGCTTGGAACTGTTTGATCAGAGCGTTGTCCGGCTCTTGGAGGATTTGAATCATTTGATCTTTGGTGAGTTCTCCGAGCTGTGCGACAACGGGGATACGTCCGATGAATTCGGGGATCATTCCGTAATGTACGAGTGCTTTGGCATCGATTTTCTTCGGTTTGATAGATTTGTCGGTACTGCTTTTACTAAATCCAACTTTATTCGTTTTTTTCGTATGGGTATCGGGGACGAGACCGACGAATGCTCCACCGCAGACGAAAAGGACGTGTGAGGTGTTAAAGAGGACTGTTTCGGTGGTGGAGTTTTTACGGCTCCCTTTGACTGGGACGTAGACTTCGGCACCCTCTAGAATTTTGAGGAGTCCTTGTTGTACTCCCTCTCCTGAGACATCGCGTCCCATCGTAGAACTTTCCCCTTTACGGGCGATTTTGTCCACTTCATCGATGTAGATGATACCGCGCTGAGCGAGGTCGATGTCGTAGTTGGCAGCGGCGAGGAGACGAGATAGGATACTCTCGACGTCTTCACCCACGTATCCCGCTTCGGTGAGGGCGGTCGCATCGGCAACGGCAAACGGTACCTGCATGATCTTGGAGAGGGATTTAGCGAGGAGAGTTTTACCGCTTCCCGTCGGTCCTACGAGCATGATGTTTGATTTTTCAAGCTCGACATTATTGTAGACCGGATTTTCGATCCGCTTGTAGTGGTTATAGAGGGCAACGGCGAGAACCTTTTTCGCATCCTCTTGTCCAATGATGTATTTATTTAAAAACTCGACGATTTTTTCCGGTGTCGGGAGCTGTTGCTGCATTGCGGAGCGTTGTTCAAAACGGACCTCTTTTTGCAAAATACTCGAGCATGTAGTGATACACTCATTACAGATATGGGTCGTCTCCGAAGAGAACATTTTTTTAACTTCGCTTTGTTTGCGACCGCAAAATGAGCAGGTTTTTTCTGTGGTACTCATCAGACATCCTTTGCACTGAATTTAGTGAGAATTTCATCCGCTAAACCAAATTTGATGGCGGCGTCGGCTTCCATATAGTTATCACGATCGGACTCTTTTTCAATGACTTTGGCACTTTGCCCTGTTGCATTTGCCAAAATAACGTAGAGGCGGCGTTTGAGGTTGAGGATGTGTTTGGTATGAATCTCAATATCGCTTGCTTGCCCTGAATAGCCCCCAAGAGGTTGATGGATCATCACTTCAGCATTCGGGAGCATGTATCGATGACCTTTTTCACCGCAGGTAAAGAGAACTGCTGCCATCGAAGCAACCAGTCCCATCGCATAGGTATAGACCGGAGCATTGATGAGATTCATCGTATCCAAAATGGCCAATCCTGACATCACCGATCCGCCCGGAGAACTGATATACATATGGATCGGCTCATCCGGATCCATCGCCTCTAGATAGAGCAACTGGGAGACAATAACCCCCATCATATGATCATCGATCGCTTCGGTAATCACGATAACACGATCCCCTAAGAGTTTGGAAAACAGGTCGAAATAACGCTCTCCGCGAGGCGAAATGTCTTTTACGGTAGGTATCATTGGCATCTTGAGCTCCTTAAATGAATGCTTTGATAAATTCAGGTAGTGACATCTCAATCACTTCGAGATTATGTTTTTCGATGAACTTCTTCTCTTTTTTACCCAACTCTTTATCGGTAATGACGTAACCGCCCTCCAAATCCAGGGTGAGTTCATTGGCAACCATGCGGTCGGTATCGTGATCGAATGATGTCCCTAAAAAGAGGTATTTTTTCGCTTTTCGATAGGTTTTAAGTATCTTAGGGAGAGCAAATCCTGCCATCGCTTCTGTGAGCCAGTCTACATAATCAGCATCACTGATGACGAAACTTGGATTCGGCAATGGTGAACCCATCGGTTTAAAGAGGATCTTTTCAGCGGTTTCAAGAACCTCTTCTTCGACTAAAAAGTATTTTTGGTTCTCAACATCATATTCATACACTTCATAGCGATTTAAATCACCCATAATACGTGATTTTCCAATGATAAGACAATGAGGTGTATAGGCTAAGAGTTCTTGTATTTTTGTATCGCGATTGGTATCTATAATGAACCGTGGCGTCATATCGATGATTGCTTTTTGCAGGGGGATCGGATCAAATGGTTTGGTATAAATGTGGTTGATGAGCTGTGTCATATACTCTACACCGCGACGTTGTTCCAAATGCATTGCAGCACGAGAATATTCGAACATGAGTCGAGCAGACATTGCCCGCCCGCCGTTCATCGCTAGAATAAGTGAATCACTATCATACGGTACCGCTTCACCCTCTTTGGTTGAAATGCCTTCAAATATCCCTAATCCAAAGTAGGGGATGGTGCTTTGGTTCCGCAACTCTTTCTTTATCGTTTCAAATAGTGTGTCCATCGTAATCCCTTTTGGAGCTTTTGACAAACGATTGCATTTAGTGTTCTTGTTCTAAATAGGAGTAAAATTATCTTATTTGTAGGTTTTTGGTTTTGGAATGTCATATTTGTAGGTTTTCTCCCGTATCCGGAAGATGCGGGTAGCTTTAGGGGGTCGTAGGGACAAATGTCCCTGCCACTAAATGGGCTTTGCTCATTTAGTGTATAACATGAGTAATAAAGAGGGACAAAAATGTCACCCAAATTTACCCGTGACACCCTTTTCCTGTATAGCAACTATTGGCTGCGACGATTTTGGCGAGGGTTTTGTCGATACTAAAGGGCGCATCCAGATCGGGGAGAATTTCATGATAGAAAACAGCACCGTCTTTTGAAATAATAAAGAGCGATTTGGCGAGTTCTTTGTTACTGAGTCGAACTCCATAATAATCACCGAATGCTTCATCATAATCATATCCGCTTAACCACTCTTCAAGAGAGGGCAATGCATGTGTATCATTAGCGACTATCAGCGCTTTGGTGATTCCCCCGAGTGCATTGAGGGAGAGGAGGGTATCTAGCTCGCTCAATTGAGTCATGAGTGCATCGTCTATAAAAGGTACGCTGATGAGGAGTTGCGTAGAGCCGTTTTGCCCGCCGACACGGTAAATCTCTCCTAATGTATTTTTGAGATCAACTCTCTCAGAGGCGTAGCCAATATCTAGCGGCATGTCTTCAAGATGCAGGATTGATGTATTGTAAGTGATCTGCAAGGTTGGCTCCTATAATAAAATGGTTGATAGCTTCTTCACTTGTTTTGACAAACGGAGGGATCTTATGGATCTTTATACCGACGCTCTTCATAGCATAGAGGGTATTGAGACAATACGAATCAACAATCAAATAATCGCACTTTCCGAGTACTTCCAAAAGGGCATAATGTTCACTGATATGGTGTGGATCTTTTGCAAAATCAATCTCACACTCACACACTTTTATCTTCGGATCACATACCATTTGCCCTTGATGCTTTTCCCACGGATTCAGACGTGTCTCGACAAAACGGTAGCGGATATCTTTACGTTCACCGGAAACTTCATACAATGCAAACATGGTTGCACTGCAAGGATTATAGTGATAAACACGCATCATAGCATCCATCGGTATAGCCATCATCATAATCAAGCTCCTGTGTATATTAAAATAAATAATGCAATTTTTATTCTGAGAAATAAAGCAGAAGAACGTGCTATGCATAAATTCATTGGATTCAAAGAGAGAAATTCAGTTTGATCGTAATAGAATCATAGATTATGATCGATAAGCGGAGTACAAATGCGGTTAATAAACCACAGGTATGAAAATTCTGAAGCCCTTAAAAAGTTCATTTTAGAGACATTCCAGAATGAAGAAGCCATTTTTGTACAGCTTTTTAGTGGGAATATGGATAAATCAGTGATCCAATCGGTAGTAAATACGATTATGGATACTCTTCCAAATTCACACTTAATCGGCTCGACGACTGCTGGAGAAATTATGAATGGTGAGATGAGCTCCAATCAGATCGTAATCGCATTTTCTCAGTTTGAAGCGACCGATGTTCTAACCTACTACTTTCCCGATCTGGATTTTCATCATGGTGCTCTAGCGGCAAAGAGTATCGTGAATGATCGAACTAAGTTATGTATCGCTTTTGCTGAAGGTATCGGCGGTGATTCGGAATCATTTCTAAATGGTTTTACATCAGTTCGCAGCGATGTAATCGTTGCAGGAGGCAATGCCGGAGATGATCTGACATTTCAAAATACTTGTATCATCAAAGATCGCGCTCTTTACTCCCGCGGGATTGTAATCGCTGTACTAAATAGTGATGTATTAGAGACCCATAATGCCTATTCGCTCCATTGGGCACCTATCGGTAAAGAGATGGAAGTGACGAAAGCCGATAAAAATATAATATATGAGATTGACGATCAACCGGTAAAAGAGCTGTACACCTACTATCTTGGTGCGGAAACAATCGAGCACATTCCGGCAAGCGCTATCGAGTTTCCCCTTATAAAAGTGGAAGATGGCGTCGAAATTGCACGTTCGATCGTTGCCTATACCGAAGATGGAGGCTTTGTGTATGCCGGACATTTTTCTAATGGAGATAAAGTCCGTTTTGCGATCGGAAATGTGGAAGACATTCTTAATAATGCTTCCGTTATCAAAAAATCAGTAGCATCGAGTGAACCGGAAGCAACTTATATTTACTCTTGTTCGGTACGTAAACTTTTTTTAAAAGAGCAGCTAAATTACGAATTTGGTTTGATTAATGACGTTGCTCCAACCAGCGGATTTTTTACATACGGAGAATTTTTTCACTCACCGCATGGCAATCAGCTTCTTAATATTACAACCACGACAATTTCTCTTAGCGAATCTGTTAAAAAGAGTCATACTAAAGCAGATACAGAGGATCGTGAATATCGTCATACAATGCTTAAATCACTGACACATCTGGTGAATACGACACAAAACGAGCTTGATGACAATATTAAAATTCTCGATCAATATAAAATGGTACTTGATCAAAGTTCAATTGTTTCAAAAACAGATGCCAAAGGGACAATTACCTATGTCAATGATGCTTTTTGCAGAATTTCAGGCTACTCTCGTGAAGAATTAATTGGAAAAAATCATAATATGGTTCGTCACCCTGATACTCCATCGGAACTCTTTAAAGATTTATGGGCAACTATTAAATCCGGAAAGGTATGGAAACAAACGTTTGAGAACCTTTCTAAGGAGGGTGAAGCTTACTATGTGAAAACGGTTATTGCTCCTATATTTGATGACTCTGGAGAGATTGTCGAATACATTGCGGCCCGTGTTGATGTGACGGAACTGATCACCAAAGATCAAATCATTCAGCGCCAGTTGCAAGATACTTTGAGCGGACTTAAAAATAGAACGGCTTTGCTGAATGATTTGGAAAATCAAAACGATGATGTAACCTTGGTACTGCTCAATATTGACCGTTTTTCAAATATCAATGATTACTTCGGGTATGAAATAGGGGATCAACTCCTTCGATCGTTTGCCAATCGATTGAGCGAAACGGTCGAACATGATTATCTGTATCGTATCAGCGGTGATGAATTTGCCATTATCTGTATTGATCGAACGTTTGATGATGCATTGAGAGATCATGTTCTGGATCATCTGAATAAACTGGAAAATTATAAATATACAGTTGCAGGATATGATCATACCCTTAATGTTACCTGCGGAGTCGCCAATGCCATTTATTCGGATGTTTATAATCTAGCCCATATGGCACTCAAAGAGGCAAAAGAGCAACACTCTAAAATAATATTTTTTAATGACAATACAGCTCTGAGTGAAAAAAATCGTAATAATATTTGGATGATTACAAAGATTAAATCAGCTATCGAAGAGGATAGGATTGTCCCCTATTTTCAGGGAATTGTGGATAATACTACTCGTAGGATTATGAAATATGAAGCCCTGATTCGTTTAATCGATAAAGATGGTAGTGTATTAAGTCCTTTTTGGTTTTTAGAGCATGCAAAAAAATCAAAACTTTACGATCAACTGACACGCATTATGATTTCGAAAACATTTGAGGTCTTTGAAAAAAATGAATATGAATTTTCGCTCAATCTGACGCTTCAAGATATTGTGAATGACGAAACACGCATATTTTTGTATGATAAACTGCACCATACTTCTATCTCAAAGAGAGTTGTCTTTGAGATAGTCGAATCGGAAGGGATAGAGAATTTTGAGGAAGTAGTTGAATTTATCAAAACTCTCAAATCTTTTGGTTGTAAAATCGCGATTGATGATTTTGGAACAGGCTATTCAAATTTTAGTTATCTCAGTAAGCTTGATATTGATTATATTAAAGTTGACGGTTCGCTGATTAAAAACATTAACAATGATGCGGACCATCTTTTGACCGTCGAGAGTATTTTGTTTTTCGCACGTAAAAAAGGGATCAAGACCATTGCTGAATTTGTCGAAGATGAAGCGACTCTCTCAACTCTTATTTCTCTTGGGGTTGATTATTCCCAAGGGTACCTTTTTTCAAGCCCACAACCGACAATCGAAGCATAAGCACACTACGCTTCGGTTACAACTCCTACAAAAACGTCACATTTTGTTAAACTCTCCTTTTTAAACCCATAGAACATTCATTGCAATAACCCTATTTAGAAAATGGTTGCCGCCGGATGAGGTTGAGAATCATTGAATGACACTTAAAAGGAGTTATTATGAGTTGTTCCTCAAGCGGAAATGAATCTTTTATGCCCGAAGATATTCAAGCGAAGATACACAATCATCCATGTTATTCAGAGGGTGCACATCATCACTATGCACGTATTCACGTAGCGGTTGCCCCGGCGTGTAATATCCAATGTAATTACTGTAATCGTAAATACGACTGTTCCAATGAATCTCGACCGGGGGTGACGTCTGAGCGTTTAACTCCTGAAGAAGCGGCCAAAAAAGTACTCCTCGTCGGTGGTGAAGTCCAGCGCATGAGCGTACTTGGTATCGCCGGTCCGGGAGATGCACTCGCCAATCCGAAGAAAACGTTTGAAACATTTGGAATGGTTCGCGAATTTGCACCCGATTTGAAACTCTGTCTTTCAACAAACGGTTTGGAATTGCCAAACTTTATCGATGAGATGGTGAAGTACGACATTGATCACATCACCGTTACCATCAACAGTGTGGATGAGACCGGAGAGATCGGAAGTCAAATCTATCCATGGATTTTTCATAACAACAAACGTATTTATGGAAAAGAAGCGGCACAAATCCTCCTCGAAAATCAACTCGAAGGGATGAGAAAATGTGTTGAGAAAGGGATATTGATTAAAGCGAACTCTGTTTTAATCCCAGGTATCAACGACAAACATTTGCCGGAAGTTTCTAAAAAACTAAAAGAGATCGGTGTTTTCTTGCATAACATCATGCCGATCCTCTCTGAACCGGAATTCGGAACCAAGTTTGCCCTTGATGGTGTACCGAGTGCAACTGACCAAGAGCAAATGGCGGTTCAAGAAGCGTGCGGTATGGACATGAAACTCATGCAACACTGCCGCCAATGCCGCGCTGATGCCGTCGGACTTATCGGTGAAGACCGTGGGGCTGAATTTACGAAAGATACCTTCGCTGGACTTAGTTTCGACGAACTTCAAATCAAATACGATCTTGAAGCACGCCAAGCGGCACAAGCAAAAATCGAAGAGTTCCGATTCTTCCTCGATCAGGCAAATGAGCGAGTCCGTAAAGAGAAAGAAGAACTCAGCTCGACGGGTGTTACAATCCTCGTAGCGGTCACCACTGCGGGTGAGGGGATGATTAATCAACACTTCGGAAGCGTTAAAGAGTTCTTGATCTACGAAGCAGGGGATAAAGGGATCCGATTTATCCATCACCGTAAAGTGGAAGCCGAATATTGTGCGGGACCGGACGGTACCAATCCGCTTCAGCCGATTTTAGACCGTCTCAAAGATGTTCAATTAATTTTGACCGCTAAAATAGGCGGATGTCCACAGGATGATCTCAAAGCAGCCGGAATTATCGCTGATCAAAGTTACGCGTATGAGCCTATCGAAATTTCGGTACTCAAAGCATCTCGCAAGTATTTCGGTATGGATGAAAACGCGGAAGTGAACTAAGGAGCCTATCATGGCACTCATCAACGACACCACATTACGCGACGGGGAACAAGCTCCCTATGTCGCATTCAACACCGATGAGAAACTCCGTATTGCAACTTTATTAGATGCATGCGGTGCGGATGAACTCGAAATCGGTATTGCGGCGATGGGTGTCAAAGAGCGTGAAGATATCAAAGAGCTTTTGGCTTTAGGGTTGAATGCACGGATGATGACATGGAACCGGATGAAGATGAAAGATCTGGATGCCTCGCTCTCCTGCGGTGTTAAAGCGGTTGATCTCTCTATCCCGATTTCAGATATTCTCATCGATGTTAAATTTGGCGGCAGTAAGGCTAAAGTCCTCTTTGAACTTGAACGTGTTGTCACCTCCGCAACCAAAGAAGGATTATTCGTTTGCATCGGTGGTGAAGATAGCTCACGTGGAAACTATGAATTTATTCGCGATGTGATGGTCTTAGCCAGTGAATGCGGTGCAGGGCGTTTTCGCTATTGCGATACGATCGGTATTATGACACCGACACAAACCTATACTGCAATCAAATCATTATGTGATCTTAACCTCCTCCCGATTGAAATGCACACACATAATGATTTTGGTCTGGCCAATGCGAATGCTCTTAGCGGTATTGATGCCGGTGCACTCAGTATGAATACAACTGTCATCGGACTGGGAGAACGTGCCGGTAATGCGTCGTTTGAACAAATTCTCATGGCACTCAAACATCTCTACGGTGAGGCGCGTTCCATCGATCCCCTTCTAATCCGAAATTTGGTTCAAACGGTTGCGAGTGCGGCAAATATGTCCCTCTCGTCCAATGCACCTGTTGTGGGTGAACGTATTTTTGCCCACGAGAGCGGCATTCATGCCGATGGAATGATGAAAGATTCCCACGCGTATGAACCTTACGAAGCGGGAGAGGTGGGATTAGAGAGCTCTTTTCCTATCGGCAAACACTCCGGCAGTGCAACTATTCGTTATCACTTGGCCCGTATGGGTATCAGTGCTGAAAACAGTATTCTGCGGGATATGCTCCCTAAAATCCGTGAAATCGTCACTTCCCGTAAAAGGGTACTCGATATCAGTGAACTCAAATCCCTCTATCAGGACGCAGCATGTATATAGGGTGGCTTAAATTCGTCGATGTTCCAGATCTCATAAAAATCGCCGAAGAGACGGGCTGGTTGCTCGATGGATACCATGTTAAACTCATGATGATGCATGCTCCTCATCTGTGTTACGGCGCGTATGAAGATGGTGTACTCGTCGGCGCTGTGATGGCGATAGAGTTTGAAACATCTGCCATGATCAAGTACTTTATGGTCCATCCGCGTTATCAAAAACAAGGTATTGGACGTCGGTTGTTTAATACCCTTTTTGGAGTGCTAAAAGACGAGCACCCATCACTCTATCTCCATGCAAATCCTCAGCTAAAAAGTTTTTTTGAGCAAAGCGGATTTAAGGTTGTTATGGAAGTAGGACGCTTTCTCAATGTCGGAAAAGTCCCGCCTTTTAGTTTTACAAACGCTCAAGCCAAAGAGCTTGACGGTGGAAATTTCGATGCAACAATCCGTAAAATCGATATGGAGACTTTCGGGGAAGATCGGATGGGATTTATGCTCGATGAGATGGAACGGAACAGCTCGCTCAAATTTGCACTTCCTAACTCATTTCAGCACTCCAGTGTTATCAATGCGCGAGGAGTTTATCTAGGACCGTGGCAATGCAGACCCGGTTTTGAAGAGGAAGCAGAAAAAATGATGCAGGGTGTTCTTTATTTTCGAGGGTTGAAGAAAGTTCTTGCAGATATTCCTCTTGGGAATCAAAAAGCGGTTGACTTGTTTGAAAAATACCATTTTCAACAAAAAGGTACTTTTTTGCATATGTGTTATGGAAATGATCGAAATATTAAATTCGAAAATATCTACGCGTTTTCACTTTGATTTGAACGAATAAGGAGTAAAAACCCCTTATTCTACGCTCACCGCTGAGGCACTAAAGCTTGCCCCTTGAGGGGCAGATTTTATGAAAGGATCTATCTATGAATCTTCTTAATCCTGTGTAAATGAAAAATGTAAAGTCTTATCCATTGCCCTGGATGAGACATTAAAAGATCATCTTTGCGCAATGGGTATTTGTCCTAATGTGACACTTTGTGTCAAACGGTACGGTCTTTTTAAAAGCAGTGTGCAGGTTCAGATCGGCGAACGGATCTTGGCATTAGGAAAAGATCAGGCACGTGGCATCGAGATACGTGTTGCGTAATGTGAGGTTTTGATACTATTCCTTTTTATTTGGCTAAAATTCTTGGTGAATTTTTACAAAAGCCAGGAATAATGAAACTCAGAGATTTTTTATGAAAAACCCGATCCATACACTGTGGATAGGTATTTTTTTATCTGTTATTGTTCTTTTTTCAGGTACATGGCTAATACGTAGTGATATAAAATCTCAAACTCTTATGCTCCTTCATAACCAGCATGAGATGAATCAATTTTACCTAAATGAATTCAAAACAACTCAGTCCCAAATCATAAAAACACTTGCCCTTAACACTGACGTTATCAACTACAATTTTGTCAAAAACACCCAGGCTGAATCACTGTTTTACCATTTTCTCAAAGCTGATCCGCAAATTATGCAATTGCGGCTTATTGATATCCAAGGAAACGAAAAAATTCGATTTGATCGAAGACGAGACGGTACAATCGATCAAACATCTCAGGAGCACCTTCAAAATAAATCAGATAGACCCTATTTTAAAGAGTTTATCCTGCTTCCTGAGAATAGCATCGGTTTTTCAAAATTTGATCTAAATATTGAACTCGGTAAAGTAGATATCCCTTTTAACCCAACACTTCGAATCGGAATGCCGATAGTTAAAGAGGGAAAAAAGCAAGGGATTATCGTTATTAATTATTACATGAATGATTTGGTTAGCAATATACAGTTTAACAACCATTCTCATTTTTTTCTTGTGGATCATAACGGCTATTTTCTAATGCATCCTGATTCAAAATGGGCATGGTCAGAATATCTATCTCCACCTAAAAAAGCATATGAATATTTTAAGTGTTCTTCTTCATGTTTTTTCCCTTTGAACAAAGATGAATATCGCTGGATTGATTCCAATACCGTAGCATTTAATATGAATTTTTTTGGGCAGAAACTTTTGGCTTTGTATCAGCCTGAAATATCTCCTAACGCATTATTACTGCGAAGACTCATTCAGTTCAGTTCGATTATTACTCTGTCATTGCTTTTGATTATTGTTCCGTTGGTCAAAATTATACGTTTGAATGTACAGCAGATTGAAGAAGAAAAAAATAAAAATAAAACCATGTTAATTCACCAGTCAAAACTCGATGCTATGGGAGATATGATCTCAGCTCTTGCTCATCAGTGGCGCCAACCTCTCAATTCTATCGGTTTGATAATGCAAGATATAGTAAGTGCATTTAATTATGGGGAACTGAATAAAGAGTATTTAAAAAGTTCTGAAAAATCCATCATGAATCAATTGCAATTTATGTCTCAAACAATAGATGGATTTCGGAATTTTTTTACTAACGAACAACAAAAAACTTCTTGCGATCTGAGTGTCATTATCGAAGATATACGACAGCTCAACTATGCACAGCTCACAACATACGGTATCAGCTTGGAAGTTGATTTCAAAAATCAAATGAGTGAGTCGACGAAAAAAGATCCTTTCGTTTTGATGAGTTATTCTGCTGAAATTAAGCAAATTTTTCTAAATCTAATTGCTAATGCAAAAGATGCCATAATAGATGCATCACTCCCTCCATCGGAACGGGTTATCTTCGTTAGTGTTATCGCATTTGATCATATTATTCGTATTGATGTAATAGATCATGCGGGGGGGATAAAAGCTGAAATTGCCGATAGGATTTTCGAACCTTATTTTACGACTAAAGAATTGGGTACCGGTCTAGGACTGTATATTGCTAAAACCTTGTGTGAACAGTATCTTGAAGGAAGCCTTTTTTATCAAAATGATCCTTTAAAGGGGTGGAGTACTTTTAGAATGGTGCTGCCTTGTACTCTACAGGAGCAATCCTAAAATATATAGATCATGATATTGCTATAATGGTATCAATGATTGATTAAAAAGGTAAAGAGTGCTTTCAGAGGAAAACTATCGTACTTTAAAAAATTACACTGTATTGATTGCAGAAGATGATCAAGTGGCATTAAACTCTCTTTATAATACACTAAAGCGCTATTTTAATAAGGTCATTACTGCATCAGATGGATATGAAGCGTATAGAAAAAGTTTAGAAAATTCTATTGATCTGATTGTAACTGATATGCGTATGCCGTATTTGGATGGTACTGAATTTATCAAAAAAGTACGAGAAATACATTCTGATCTACCCATTATATTTATGTCCGCATACCAAGATTCAGAAACGCTGCTCAAGGTGATTCCACTCCATATAACCGAATATTTAATAAAGCCGATAGAAGTATCAAAGATTTTAGAATTGTCCCTAAAAGTGCTGTTGCACAATAAGCAAATCGCAACATCTCAAAACAGCAAAAATGTAGTGCAACTGATCAATGGTGTGATAGTGGATATTGACAATAAAATTGTCCGAAAAGAAGATGCGTCAATTTTATTAACTAAAAAAGAGTTTGAACTCCTCTCTTTTCTTATCCGGAGCCGTCACTCGGTCCTGAGCAAGATGGAAATTGAATATGCACTGTGGAATGGTGAATTTGTCGCTGAAAGCAGTGTAAAAACGCTTCTCAAAAAACTTCGTGACAAAATCGGTGATGACTCGGTAATAACTGTTAAAAATCTCGGGTATAAAATAAATATTCATCATCAATTCTTATAAAGTAACCCAAAAATAACTTCCTCAAGATACCATTGATACCATAATTATATGACCGATATATTCATATAAATACCAATGGGGGAAAAATGGAGCATGTATTAAAAGATACTGACTTTTTGGTATCACAAACCGATGCAAAAGGGAAAATCCTTTTTGCGAATGAAGATTTTTGTAAAATTGCCGGTTATACACTCGAAGAGTTAATTGGGAAACCTCACAATATCGTTCGTCATCCCGATATGCCCAAAGCGGCATTTAAAGATTTATGGGACACGGTTAAAAGTGGAAAAATTTGGAAAGGGTACGTCAAAAATGCGACTAAAAATGGTGGTTTTTATTGGGTTTTTGCTACGGTTTATCCGAGTATTTCATGCGGTGAAAGTGAAAACGGCTACATGTCGTGTCGGCGTAAAGCTTCGACTGCCGAGATCAAAGCGGCTGAAGAACTGTATAGAACACTGCGCTAACGTAAAAGGATAATCAATATGCAAAACAGTACAAAAATAGTCATTTTATCGATCGTTGGTATCGTAGGTTTAATTTTAGCTATCACTATAAATTCTACATGGGTAAGTGCAGGAGTTATTATTCTTCTTGCACTGACGGCTATGGGTGTCAGCCTCACCGTTTCGTCGAGCTCAAGTAATCTTTTAGAACAATTAGAAAACTTTGAAGAACTCATCCAGTTCAAACGCAATCAGATTCTCCCGATTCCCGCACAACCTAACAGTGTGGAAGCAAAAATGAACCATTTGGCATCTATACATGAGCGTATACTGGAACAAGACACAAAAGTCGCCGGTGAAATGGTTCTTTTAGCCGACAAAGTAGGGCGCGGACATTATATGTGCCGAGTAGCGAGTGATAGTAAAACTCCCCATGTACATCTTTTACGCAAAACGATGAATCATATGCTCGATTCGACAGAGAAAAATCTTGACCAGGCCATTAGTGTATTGGAATCATTAAGCAAAGGGACATTTTCAACTCGTGCCAAGATTGAGGTAGAAGGGAAAATGGCGCAGGTATTGGAAAAAATAAATGAATTGGCTGCAGCACTTCAATCGATGGAAAATCAGAATAACGAGGCCAAAGAAGTCCTAAATAACAATACGCGTCAACTTAAAGAAACGATTGAAAATCTCAGAGAAAATCAATTTATAGAATTGAACGGTATGATTAACACTACCGTAGAAAGAATCCAAAGAGTTGCCAATAAAGAGCATGACTTATCCATTAATCTTCAGTCACTTGCAGGCAACGCACAAGAGACGAAACAAATATTGACGACGATAGGAGATATTGCTGATCAAACAAATCTTCTCGCACTCAATGCAGCGATTGAAGCTGCACGTGCGGGTGAACACGGCAGAGGCTTTGCCGTTGTTGCGGATGAAGTGCGAAAACTCGCTGAACGTACTCAAAAAAGTTTGGCTGAAACTTCCGCAACGATCAATGTTTTGATCCAAGCGATAACGGATAATAGTGAATCATTGAATAAAAATATGGATGAGATGATGGATTTAACCAAATATGTCGGAAGTGTAGATGATAAAATGGAAGAACTCCTCCAGACGATGGATCAGTTACAATAAATACATAAACTCCCGTATCGTCGATTGGTAATACGGGTAAATGTTTTATCTATTTGTGAAGCTACCCTTAAATTCTTTTAGCAGGATTATCCGTTGGTACGATTATTTGTTTATTTGATTCTTTTTTCTATTTCTTTAAATGCTGAAAAACTTGTATTTGGGGTTTTGGAGTATAAAGGCAAAGAGAAAGTCATAAAACAATATACACCGCTTGCTGAATATATCCAAGATCAAATTAATATCCCGGTAGAATTAAAAGTTCTCTCGCAAGAAGCACTTGAAAATGAAGTTCGTCTAAACAAAATCGATATTGTCGCAACAAATCCTACCCATTTCATAGCACTTCGAGAAAATGGGAATCTTACGGGGGCAATTGCCACTGAAATTAAATCTTATAAAGGGAAAGAAACTTCTTATTTGGGCGGAGTTATTATTACTCGATCTGATCGACGTGATATCCGTGAACTCACTGATTTGCAATACTGTACAATCGCTTATCCCGGCAAAAAGTTTTTAGGCGGGTGGCAATCTCAACAATATGAGCTTCTAAAAGCGGGTGTTCACCTGAATGAGCAATCTCTTGTCCAAACAAAAAAACATGAAATTGTTGTCGAAAAAGTATTATCCAAAGAAGTAGATGTCGGATTTATCCGAACAGGGATAATCGAAGAGATGATAGCGGATGGAAAACTTAAAAGATCTGATATTTTCGTTATCAATGAACAAAAAATAGATCATTTTCCATGGATTGTTTCCACTTCATTATACCCTGAATGGGCTATTGCTGTAGATACCAATCTGGGTACTGGTTTGATTAAGCGAATTGCAGCTGCCATCTATGTATATTCTCCTAAAAATCATGCAGACGGGGAAATTGAAGGATTTAGTATTCCGGCGGATTATACTAATGTCGATTCATTGGCTCGAGAATTACACCTACCGCCTTATGAAAATCGTCCCCGTTTTACACTTTTGGATGTTTGGCACGAATACGATAACACGATTGTCGGACTTATTATTAGTTTTATCATAAATCTTTTTTTACTCCTTTTTTTATATCGTTCAATCAAAAAACTCAATAAAAGTAAAATGGAACTTGCCCATTCAGCGACACATGATTCATTGACCGGTTTGTATAATCGTCGAGGCATGGGAAAAATGCTTGCCTATATTCTTGGTTCTCTTAAACGAAATGATACTTATGCTGCTATTATCTATATTGATTTGGACAATTTTAAGCCTTTGAATGATTTATATGGCCATTCTATCGGTGATAAACTTTTAATAGAAGTTTCGAACCGATTCACCACTTCAGTTCGTGCATTGGATATTGTATCTCGTGTGGGAGGGGATGAATTTGTAATCATTCTCACTGATTTAGAGGGTGATGAAATTGTTTCTATGAACAGTGCAATCGCAGTAGCAGAAAAAATTCGTCACAGGATTAATAAACCGTATCATTTCCTTAGCGAATCAGGTTTAGAAATTGTTCATACACTATCGGCAAGTATGGGAATCGTCACGTTTAATTATGCTGCTAATATGGACACTATTATCTTATCTGCCGACAAAGCAATGTATGAAGCTAAAGAAAAAGGGCGTGATCAGATCGTGTGCTACCATAATTTGGTTATCTAAGATTTATTCTCTACATCATCGAAATAATTGTCATGAATAAAAAATGCATAATAAACTAACAAAGGGGTTTATTATGTCTGAAGAAATTGATCACAAAAAAGAGCTGGCAAAGCTCAAACGTTTAGCGGTTGAAATTGCATCGGAAATCCACGATATTGTCGAAGACACCGTTTGGACAAACCATGTAAAAATGCCGGAATTGGCTGCAAAATTGTATGAAGCGGTTGAAAAAGCCAATGCTTATAAGGCAGAGCACTCCCTTTAAGGGGTGAATTATGGCAACTAAAGAAGAAATCCTTGCTTTGGAGATTTGTGAATGTGGCTGCAAAAATGTAGCCGATGCAATCAAAATTTTTCAAGAGACCTCACTTCCGTATAAAAAAGCGAAAAAGCTTGTTACTGAGTGTGATAAGAGCTGTTGCCGTGCAGCCCTTCTGCGAGTTTTTGACATGGCGTATTTCGGTAATTTCGATTATGATGAGATTGAGCGTCTAATTCAGTTGCGTCACGACAAACTGGGTGAAATATTAGAACGGATGAAAAATGGACGATAATCTTAGTATCCGTTTGGCCTACAGTGATGATATACACGCTATGGTTAAACTGCTTGGTGAACTTTTTACCATAGAAGATGATTTTACGATTAATACAGAAAATCAATTGCGAGGGCTTGCACTTCTGCTGGAAAATGCACACAGTATTGTTTTGGTGGCTGAAAGAGACAATAATGTTGTCGGTATGATAACGCTTCAAAGGGTGATTTCTACGGCTATGGGTGAGTATGTCGGCACTATTGAAGATGTGATTGTCACGCAAGAGTGTCGAGGTTTAGGTATCGGAACTAAACTTTTAGAATCGGCAATCGACGAAGCTGACCAAAGACAATGGGGGAGATTAACGCTGGGTGTCGATCTACGAAATACTAAAGCGATCGATTTTTATAAAAAGCATGGATTTTCCACCAGTCACATGGAATTGATGTATTTATATTAATATTTAATGTTTATTTTGCATGTAGTAATTTGATATATAATCAATTTCACATAAACCTATGAGAGGTAATGAGCGATGGTTGAATCGTTCTCCTTTTTTCAAAAGCTTTTTATTGTCACTCCTCATCCTTATCTTATTTTAAAAGCTGATGATTTTTATACCATTGTCGAAGTGAATGACTATTATCTTGAAGCGACCGGGATCAAAAGAGAAAATGTTATTGGACATCCTCTTTTTGAAATTTTCCCAGATAATCCCAATGATTCATCAGTAAGCGGTGTCAGTGATCTACACATCTCATTGGATAGTGTTGTTCGATATGCTAAAACCGATATGATGGGAGTTCAAAAATACGATATCCCACTCCGTGACGGAAGCGGCGAGTTTGAAGTGAAATATTGGAGTCCGGTTAATGTACCGGTATTCGATCAAGAAGGGAAGGTCGAATACATTATCCATAATGTCGAAGATGTTACCGACTTTATCCTACTTAAACAAGAAAAAGGGGGAGCTGGCGAAGCTGAATCTAATCAAATGATGAGGCTTGAAGCCGAAGTTCTCAAAAGGGCAAAAGAGGTCAAAGAAGCAAATCGAACCATAAAAGCCAGAGAAAATGAATTGGCAGTTCTTAATGATAAACTTAAAGAACTCGATCGGTTAAAAACGGAGTTTTTTTCAAATATTTCTCACGAATTTCGAACGCCGTTGACACTGATGCTTGCTCCAATCGAAGAACTCCTTTCTAATCGTCAAAATATTTCAGATGATCGTATAACGTCAAATCTCGAAATTGCCCATCGCAATCTACTCCGACTACTCAAATTGGTTAATACACTGCTAGATTTTTCCCGAATCGAAGCTGGGCGAGTCAAAGCAGCTTATGAAGCGACCGATATTTCAGCATTGACAGCAGATTTGGCGAGTAATTTCTCATCTGCATCGGAGCTGGCAAGAGTCAAATTGATCGTTGATTGCCCTCCGCTCAAAGAGTGGATTGAAATCGATCGTGATATGTGGGAAAAAATCGTTCTCAATCTCCTCTCTAATGCGTTTAAATTTACCCATAAGGGATCGATTACCGTATCTACACGTATTGAAAATAATAAAGCGGTATTTAGAGTTAGCGATACTGGTATCGGAATACCTCAAGATGAACTTCCTAAACTATTTGAACGTTTTTATCGGGTTGAAAATTCTGGTGGACGTACTTACGAGGGAAGTGGAATCGGACTTTCATTGGTGCAGGAGTTAGTAAAGCTCCAAGGAGGAACTATTGATGTCAATAGTGAAATCGGAAAAGGGACAACGTTTAGTATCTCTATGCCACTGGGAATCAAACATGAAACGATGCATATCAAAGCAAAAGAACGTGACACTAAATCTCAAAATATTCAGGCATATATAGCTGAAGTAACCCAATGGAGTTCACCGAAGCCTTATGAAATGATGCATCATAAACACAGCGCTTTAAAAGGGACGATTCTCGTTGTCGATGATAATCCCGATATGCGCGAATTTATCAAACGTCTTCTCGAAGATGCAGGATACAATGTTCATTTAGCAACGGATGGAGAAGAAGCATGGCAGATGTGCCAAAATACTCTTCCTGATCTTATACTCAGTGACGTAATGATGCCCAGAGTAAATGGCTTTGAATTGATCAAAAAACTTCGTTCAACCGATTATACCTATGCTATGCCGATTATTTTGATCTCAGCACGTGCAGGGGAAGTGGATAAAGCTGAAGGTTTGATGTTAGGTGCAGATGACTACCTCTCCAAACCATTTCACAGTGCTGAACTCATTGCACGGGTAGATGCGGCGGTAAAACTGGGACGATATAGAAGACGTACCCATGAAGTGTTGTTAAATACAACCAATCAGATCGCAAAAATCGGTGGATGGAGTTTTGATGTCGAAACGATGCGAGGAGAATGGACGGAAGAATTGATTCATATTCATGACCTGCCGCCTGGCGAGTTGATCGATGTTCAAAAAGGGCTTGATTTTTATACTTCAGAGTCTCGTCCAATTATCGAACGGGCAGTTCAAGATGCGATTACTTTAGGTAAGGCGTATGATTTACAGTTGGAAATTATCTCTGCAGCAGGAATACACAAATGGGTACGTACGGTAGGAACACCTGTTATTCATGATGGGAAAGTCGTGAAAGTGCAAGGGGTGATGCAGGATATTACGGAATTAAAAAGTTCTGAAATTACATCCCAACGCAATTTGATGAAATACCAGACTCTTTTTGAAAATTCACAAGAAGCATTGATGATCTTTTCACCGCAAAGTGGAAAGTTTACCAAAGCGAATCGCGCAACACTTGAACTGTTCGGTGCAAAAACGGAAGAAGAATTTTTATCGATCGGTCCAGAGAAAGTGTCTCCACCGTTTCAATCTGATGGTTGTGTATCGGGCGAAAAAGCGGCTAAAATGATCGCTATTGCAATGGAGAAAGGGAGCAATTTTTTCGAATGGCAGCATCAACGATTTAATGGTGAAGTTTTTGATGCAGACGTAATGTTGACTCGTATGCAAAATGGAGAAATTGAACCGTATATTCAAGCAACGGTACGAGATATCTCCGAAAGAAAACACTCTGAAGAACGGTTGCATCATGCGCTGATCGGAGCTATCCAAGCAATTGCCGGTATTGTAGAGATGCGTGATCCTTATACCGCTGGACATGAAAAACGTGTAGCATTATTAGCGTGTGCGATTGCAAAAGAAATGGGACTTGATGAGGATCGAATCGAAGGATTGCAGTTGGCTGCAGAAATTCACGATTTAGGAAAAGTGCAGATTCCTGCGGAAATCCTTGTAAAGCCTACCCGGCTTAGTGAACTTGAATTTAAAATGATTCAGACACATCCGGAAGCAGGGTATGATAAACTCAAAGATATCAATTTTCCATGGCCGATTGCTGAGATGATTCGGCAGCATCACGAAAAGCTAGACGGTTCAGGATATCCGCATGGACTCAAAGGAGAAGAGATACTCTTGGAAGCACGGATACTTTGTGTAGCGGATATTGTTGAATCGATGGCATCTCATCGTCCGTATCGTCCTTCGTTGGGGATTGATGCTGCATTAGATGAGATCGAAAGGTTAAGAGGAACGCAACTCGATATTAGTGTAGTTGATGTGTGTGTCAAATTATTTAGAGAGAAAGATTTTTCGTTTTAATTGTTATAGAAATTATCACTGTTTCTATAGTGATTGGCAAGAAAATCATATAAAAAGTATCGATTTTCTACCAGCCACATGGGGCTGATGTATCGAAGCAGTTAAATTAGAAATTGTAGTTCAAACGAACGAGGAAACGGTCATAACCGCCGTCATAAAGTCCGTCTTCTGACGTATTTTTGTTTTTATCGTCCACCATCGCATAACTTACTTCTGCACTAAATGCTTCAGACAATTCATATGCTGCGATGAGATCGATCTCTTTTATTTTCATATCAGACGGTGTACTTTTAAAGTTACCATAGAGAGCTGAAAGGGTTAATCCTTCCAACCCCACATCTGCCATATCAAGCTCTGCACTGAGTTGGTAGGCTTTTACATCCTCAAATCCGTCAATAGTCATCTCTTCCATAGAAGTGAAGTATGGTCCTCCGCCGAATCCATTAGAAACATATTTATCTGTATCGTTGGATGCTTTGTTATATGCTGCACCGAGTGTTAATGCTCCGATATTGAACGCTGCACCTACTCCGTAAACGTTCCCATCCATGCCACTCCCTTTTTCTTCAGAGAAGTTAGCGTATTGAGCACTGAGTTCGAGTTCCATGGTTTCAGTAAAAGGGAGGGCATAGGTTGCATCGGTATAGAACGCTTTAGAGACTTCATCGATAGCGTAGTACCACCCTTGAAGTGCTAAGTTCTCAACACTTTCATTCATGATACCGACTACGGCAACACCGTTACTCTCATCACCGCCGAGTTTTTTAAACTTAGAGATATCATCCCCTGAATCGTATCCTGCCCAGCGTGTAACGTAACCGCCAATGAGGGTTGTTTTTTCTAATCCGCTATAGGTAGCTATAGCCGCTTCAAAGCTGTTTGGATGCATACGGATATCATCGGTATCGGCAAACGGAGTGTCAATGAGTTGACGACCGATACGGAGAGTAAAGTCGTTTGCACTGTAATCGATATAGGCTTCTCCCACATAGGTGTATGAGTCAGTATCTGCCGCGAAAAGATCAGGGTTTGCTTTCCCCTCATCTTTATCTCCCGTTGCAACGTGGAGTTTTTGAGAGATATAGGCTCCTAAGCCGAGTTTTATATCATGCCATGCCGCTGTTTCGAATTTCAATACACCTCCGAGTGAGGTTCCATAGGTATCTGTATCCACGGCATTATCTTGATTAATATAGGCTGCTCGAATTTGTCCGCTTACTTTTCCAGCTTTAAATGCCTCATCAACAGTAGTTGCATTTAATGCAACTACTGCCGCCATACTTAGTACTAGTGTTGTTTTCATTTTTTTATACCTTTTATTATTGAGACTTAGTAGCATTAGTTTGTGATAGTATAGCCCTCATTGTATAAAAAAGGATTAAAGGTAGTATTGTCTTATAGAAATTTAGCACTAAGGTTGATAATGTTATCTCCCACGTGTTCCATAATAATAAGCTTCTTCTTCATTGTTCACCGGTTCAGGTATTTTGAGTTCCATCGTTGGTATAGTATCTACGTTGGTGAACCCCGCTACAACATCAAATTTATCTTCACCCAAACTCATGAGTTGACTTTCCAATATACGCAATTTATGTTTGAGCTTGTCTGAGAGGATGATGATCTCAGCATAATAATGTTCTGAGAGTTCGATTTCGTGTTCACTTGCTTTACTTTTTGATCCTAATAAACCACTAATAAGGTTTTTCTTTTTTTGTCCATAATAGATAGGGTAGATTTTCATGTATTTATCATGGAGGGAGAGGAGGAGCTCTTCAATCTCTTCTAGAACCATACGAGACGTCCCTAGTGAGAAAAGCATAGCTTCATCGTAATACCATTTTCCAAAAAGTGAGTCTGTGGGGCTTAGAGCAATGGTATCAGGAGATACTTCGATACCTGATACGAGCAGTTTAATCGCATTAACCCAGCGAATATGAGCTGTACGTGCTTGGTGGAGATTGTGTATCGATTTTTCTTTGTTCGTCATAGCCATCCCTTTTTAATGGAAGTGTAACGATTTCGATAAATATTAGATCAAGATAATCGCTTATTTTTTAATCAGAAGTGGAAAAAAGGGGTTTGTCATACCCCTGCAAAACGTATTCCTACAAATTTGTCATCAAAATCCTATTTTGTCGCTCTCTTTTAGAAAATGTCGTAAAAAATCATAGAACACCCCTTGCATCAACCTAAGTGAAGTTCAAAAATAAGGGGATAACATGGCTGGAGCAGCTAGCTTGCGTCAAATCGCGTTCTACGGAAAAGGTGGGATTGGTAAATCTACCACATCTCAAAATACATTGGCAGCAATGGCACACTACTTTGATAAAAACATTATGATCGTTGGTTGTGATCCAAAAGCGGATTCAACTCGTTTGATTCTTCATGAGAAAGCACAAGATACTATTCTTTCTCTTGCAGCAGAATACGGCACCATCGAAGATGTTGAGATGGAACAAGCTCGTCTTTGGGGTAAAGGTTTATTTGATAAAGAAACTCCGGGCGGTTGGATCAACTGTACAGAGTCAGGCGGACCAGAGCCAGGAGTAGGTTGTGCAGGTCGTGGGGTTATTACTGCGATTAACTTCCTCGAAGAAGAGGGTGCTTACGATGAAGAAGGTCTTGATTTCGTTTCTTATGACGTTCTTGGTGACGTTGTTTGTGGTGGATTCGCTATGCCGATTCGTGAAGGTAAAGCACAAGAAATTTACATCGTAATGTCAGGTGAAATGATGGCGATGTACGCGGCTAACAACATCTCTAAAGGGATTTTGAAATACGCAAACACTGGTGGAGTTCGTCTTGCTGGTTTGGTATGTAACGCTCGTATGACAGACCGTGAATACGATCTTGCAAAAGAACTTGCAACTCGTATCGGTACTCAATTGATCCACTTCGTACCACGTAACAACATCGTTCAACATGCTGAATTGCGTCGTATGACGGTTGTTGAATACAGCCCATACTCTGACCAAGCTCGCGAATACAAAGAACTTGCTCGCAAAATCGTTTATAACGATATGAAAATCATCCCTACTCCAATCAGTATGGATGAGCTCGAAGACTTGCTTCTTGAATTCGGTCTTGAAGACGAAGTTGATGAGTCTCAAGTCGGTAAAGCGGCAGACGCGTAAAGAACCGAACGATTCCTCTTTTGAGGGATCTTCAATGTCCGTCATGAAAATGACAAATAACATCTTGTTAATAATGAAAAGAAAACAACAGATAAAGGAGATTAGATGTTTGTATTAGGTTTTCACTTCCCAGCAGATATGGGGAATAATGTTCCAGATGAAAAAGTAATTGAAAAATTGGCAGACGTTGATGTAAGCGACGTTAAAGAGATCAAATTGTTGATGGGTACTAAAGACAAAGATAAAATGTGGATCAGCTACACAAACAAAGATACATGATCTACATGAACCGTTATCAAATGTCAGAAATCTCTAAACGTGTAGATGCTGCTGATGATGAAACAATGAAATTGTGTCATAACCTTGATTCGATGGAACAATTCCGTATCGAAGTCGCGTAAGGAAGAGGTGTATTATGGGTCCAGAAACATTAGAAGCCAAACAAAAAGCGGCCATTGAAGAGATCTTAAAAGCGTATC
>CAZKJU010000026.1:25747-26024 GCA_964553185.1 uncultured Sulfuricurvum sp. | reverse complement strand
GGTTCACTCGCGTAGAGTTCGAAATCCCAGCACGCGGTCTTATCGGTTTCCGTGGTCAATTTTTGACCGATACGAAAGGGGAGGGGGTTATGAACCACTCGTTCCTTGAATTCCGCCCTTATACCGGAAATGTTGAGAGCCGCCAATACGGAGCATTGATCTCTATGGAAGACGGTGTTGCGTTAGCGTACTCATTGTTCAACCTCCAAGATCGCGGTGTCCTTTTCACAGCGCCTCAAACGAAAGTATACAAAGGGATGATTATCGGTGAGCATAG
>CAZKJU010000026.1:0-25737 GCA_964553185.1 uncultured Sulfuricurvum sp. | reverse complement strand
CGACCTTGACGTCAACCCGATCAAAGGGAAAGCGCAATCGAACGTCCGTTCATCAGGTGCTGATGAAGCGATTAAACTTGTTCCGCCACGTGAGATGAATCTTGAGCGTGCATTGGAATGGATCGAAGACGACGAATTGCTCGAAGTTACTCCGATCAATATCCGTATCCGTAAACGTTGGTTGGATCCTAGTGACCGTAAACGTTACGGTGCTAAAAAGTAATCTTTCCCGTCATTCCCGCGCAGGCGGGAATCCAGCTTTTCGTTTACTTCCCCATCTCTTTCCCTGCAATCATTCCGCTAGCCCATGCAAAGTTAAAATTATAACCGCCACGTTTTCCGACAATATCAAGCACTTCACCCGAAAAATAAAGCCCCTCTACCAGTTTTGATTCCATCGTTTTGTTATTCACCTGTGCCGTAGAGACACCTCCACCGCTTACTTCGGCATGTTTGAAGCCGTGGGTATCGATCACATCAAACTTCCATTCACCGATCAGATGGGTGAGCTTTTTGATCTCTTTTGGATTGAGTGACGATACGCGCGTCGTGAGAGCGATTGTTGCATCTTCGAGGAGATAGGTGGCTATTTTGGCAGGGATAAGACCGCAGAGGGCGGTATGAACATCGTGTTTTGGGACAGAAGCAAACAGTTTTTCGATGACACTCACAAGCTCTCCTCTATCATAGCGTGGGAGGAGGTTGAGGGAGATGCTAACACGCTGTTTGTTGAGGAGAGCGTAGGAAGCCCTTTGGGATATGTCTAAAATCGCTAATCCCGAAATACCGTAAGCTGCAAAGAGGATATCTCCTGTTGCTTTTGTGTTGCTTTTCCCATTAATCACTAAAGTCACTTCGGCAACTGTTTTCACCCCTGCCATTTTGTGGTGGTTTTTGGAATTTAGGTGAAGTTGCACGAGTGAGGGATATGTAGGGATGATCTCGTGCCCAAACGCACGTGCGAAGGTATAGCCGTCGTTGGTCGCGCCCAACTGCGGAGCAGCTTCTGAGCCTGTGGCAATCAATACTTTGTCAAAGTGATGTTTTCCCGATGGGATTTCGACAATAAATCGGGCCTCTTTTTTTGTAATGGCACTTACGTGTGAATCGGTGATAATGGTAACTCCCGCATCGATTACAGCACTTTTGAGGGCGATCAATACCGATTTTGCCTCGTTGGAGAGGGGATAGCACCTGCCGTCTTCTTTGATGTCGAGTATCAACCCTATGGAGTGGCAGAATTTTTCAAAATAGTGAAAATTCATCTGTTTGAGGGGGTAGGTGACAAAATGGGGATCATTGCCCGCATAATCCTCATGCCTTGCAGTGGTGTTGATGATGTTACACCGCCCGTTGCCCGAGGCGAGTATCTTTTTACCCACGGAGTTATTATGCTCATAAATCGTAACATCTACACCTGAGCGCGCCGCGAAGAGTGCCGCCATGAGTCCGCTGGCACCGCCTCCGATAATTGCTATTTTATTCATGCTCGACCGTACAGCTCGTTGTAGAGCTCCATTGCATAGCGATCCGATAAACTGGCAATATAATCGGCTATAACACGGTGTTTATTCCGTATATCAAGCTGTTTTAAATAATAGGGTGGCAACATTTTCGGCTCTTCCATAAGGGCATTAAACAGCCCTATAATCGCCTGTTTTCCGGCAAACATTTTTCGCATAATGTTTTTGTGTTGGTAGAGCTCTTGGTAGAGAAGTTTTTTGAGTTTTTTGATTTGGGTTTCCAATAGGGGATCAAATCCGATTGCGATCGGTTCGGAGGCTGGTATAACAGAGGCTAACACCTGTGTGTTATCGATTTTATCTCGTGAGTATTCGAGGAGCGAGTAGACCAGATGGTTGATGAGATGGGAGCTGAATCGGTAGCGGAACATCTCATCCTCATCTTCATGAATCCCCTCATCGTATACTTTTTGCAAAATGATTTGAATGAGTTCGCTCGATTTGAGGGTTTCAAAGGATATCAATCCCGAGGCGACACCATCATCGATATCATGACTGATGTAAGCAATCTCATCGGCACGATCCACGATCATCGCTTCGATGCTGGGATGGGTATCGAGGGCAAATGTTTCTCGTATCTCATTGGGTAAAAACGATTTGTTATACGGATAGGAGTGTTTTAAAATCCCTTCCAAGGTTGCATAGGTGAGGTTTAAACCCAAAAAGGCTTTATAACGCTGTTCGAGTTTAGTGACGACCCTAAAGCTTTGAAAGTTGTGTTCAAAACCGCGCATAAACCCACGCTCTTTGAGACATTCATCGAGTGTATCGCCGCCGATATGTCCAAATGGGGTGTGCCCCAAATCGTGTGAGAGGGCAATCGATTCGGCAAGGGATTCTTCCAGCCCCAAATGCGATGCGATGGAGCGGGCGATTTGGCTCACTTCGATACTATGAGTGAGTCGGGTACGAAAAAAATCCCCCTGTGAGTTTAAAAAAACCTGTGTTTTGTATTCGAGCCGTCGAAAACTCCCTGAATGGATAATCCGATCTCGGTCACGGGCGTAAGGAGACCTGAAATCATCACTGATGGAGTAAAAACGTTGATTTGGGAGCACATGAACCCTTTTTGTTTTGTCTAATGCCATTATATCCATCTAAAGGTGATTCAAAAATAATATTTTTTTACACAAAATTAACACTTCTTTTCTACAATGGTGTTTCGATTCTCCTTCGATAGTTTGACCGAAATGCACCTCCTTCGTATTTCGGTTGCCTATAACTTTTAATTATTACAAAATTCTTTTTTCAATCCAACGATTTTTTCTGTAAAACGAGATATAATTAATCATCACACGTCAAGGTAATCAGTTATGGATAAAAATAAAGAGCAACGTATTCAGTCCGCACTTATTTCAGACAGTGCACGAAACAGTGCGAGAGAGTATCAGAACCAAAATCTTAAAGCACGACGACAAAAGGAAGATGACTTTTTTCAAAAGTCTCTCGATTATCGTGATTTTGTTTTTTCACCGGAGGGGTATGAGGGGATTGTATTAGCCCTTTATATTTTAACGATTCCTTATCTGATGGGATTGCTTTTCTTATTTTTATTTGTGGCTGAAGCGAGTTACGAGTACTTTTTGCAATTTAATCTAGCCTCTTTCTTTGTTATCTGGGCAATCGGATATGAGGTATGTGCCGCTTTGATTTTGATTGGAATTTTCTTGACATGGCTCAAACATATCAACACCCGTTGGAACAATGAACAAGCACGTAAAAAACCGACTACGAATAAATATGGTCATTAAGGCTAACTCAAAGCACACTTAGCTATAATTCCACTCTTTCAATAAATGGACAGCTGGCCGAGTGGTCGATGGCGCACGCCTGGAACGCGTGTGTAGGGCAACCTACCTAGAGTTCGAATCTCTAGCTGTCCGCCATATTTTAAAATATTCCCCTCTAATAACATCCAAAAATCAAATCATAACGTCCATTTTCTATATCATTATTAGCGCAGTTATCGTAAACGCACCTACCGAGATGAGATAGTAGGTAATGACAAATCGAAAGAGGGCTATTTTTCCGAAAAAGAGGACGAGCGCTGATTTAGCGAGAGTATTGCTGATAATAGCGATGAGAATAGCATAATGAGCCGTTGAGGGATTGAGACCGTTTTTGGCGAGGGATGATAGGGAGAGGATGATCGCATCGACATCCGCAATACCCGAAACCAATGCTACGGCATAAACCCCCATATCACCGATGTAACGGTTTGAAAGTTCAATAAGGGCTAGCGTAGCCCCAAAAACCAACCCCATAACCAATGCTTCTTTGAGATCGAAAGGGTTTTTGAACTCGATATTTTGGGGGATGTTTTCCCTTTTGCTGGTGAAATAGAGATATCCGATATACCCATACCCTACGAGTGAGCCGACGATAATAGGGATCAGAAACGCTTTCGTGAGAGCCGGATTGATCACCCACATCTCTAATCCTGCGCGAATGAGCATCATCGAGGATGCCAGAGCAATCCCAAGCGCCAGATTTTTAGCTAAAAAGCCATTTTCATGGACGCGTCGAGCCATACTCATCGCTACAGCGGTTGATGAGACTAAACCGCCGAAAAGCCCGGCGACCCCGATACCGTGGGTTGAACCTAAAATGCGGATAGCGATGTAACCGAAAAAAGAGATCCCCGCAACCAAAACGACCATAATCCAGATACGGTAAAGATTCACGAGCCCCATAGGATCAATGGCGCGATCGGGTAGAATCGGGAGGATGACAAAGGTCATAAGCATAAATAAAATGGCGGCACTGAGATCTTTTTTGGTGATAGTTTGCTCATATTCTCGGACGGTGTCTTTGATGTTTAGGACAAAGAGGACGAGGATGGTGATAAAGACGGAAAAGATGGGGAGGGAGAAGGTGAGTACCCCACCGATCACAAAGGTCACCAACGCGGCAAACTCTGTTGTAGCCCCTTTCTCAGCGATAGAAACACTGTTGACGATATACGCAGCAATGAGCAATAATCCCATCACCACGGCGGCAATGAGGAAAAAGTAGGGGAAAAAGGTGGTAGCCCAAGCCGATAAAAATCCGAAAAGTGCAATCATTGAGAAGGTGCGGGCACCTCCGAAATCTTGGGTTTTGTTCGAATAGATGGTGTGCATTTCACGCTGCAATCCGATTAAAAAGCCGAGTACCAGCGAGAGAATACTGTTTTGAATAAAGAGCGGATCCATGGCAACCTACTTTTCGTGAACTTTTAAATGATACAATGGAAATTATTAAATCTTAGGATGAGGTGAATTTAGGATGAAAACGACACTGATTATAGCTCTATTATTCCCATTTTTGGCGAATGGGGCGATGAACATCACGACGAATGAGCAAGTTTCCCAATCTTTGAAACCTGATGTGTTGCAGGGGAATCTCAGTTTTGAGGAGCAGAGTAGGAACTCTAATACGATTAAAGAGCATCTAAATTCTATTGTCGCAGAGGTCAAAAGATTGGATCCCAAGGGGGAGTTTTGCCAAGGGGGAGGATATCATCTCTCTCCACGGTATAGCTACAAAGATCAAAAACAAGAGTTTATCGGTTACAGCGGAAATCTCAATTTCGGATGTGAATTTAAAACGATTGAGGAGTACAACGCACTCCTAGGTAAAATCGATAAAGTGATCGTACCGAGTGTCCGCAAAAGCGAGGGGGCTTTGTCGTGGGGGGTGAGTGAAAAAACCCAAAAAACGGTGAAACAAGCACTCCGATTAGAACTATTGCGCACCGCAAAAGCTCAAAGCGAAGCGTTCTCAAAAGAGACAGGATTGGAGTGTAGTGTCGAGACGGTTAGTTTTGGCGGAGTGGCACAACCGAGACCTGTGATGATGAAAGCGATGATGATGGCCGATTCGGTACCCACTGAGAGCCCGATTCAGCGAGACGAAGAATCGGTTCTTGATGCAACGGTAAGTTATAGCTGTTCGAAACGGGTTCCGTAAACGAGGGTATGGCGGTAGAGTTTGAGTGCTTTGATCAGGTTTAGAAGTAATAGTGTGAACATTGCTCCCCCGCTTAAAGCACCCAGTTGTAGCAGTAGGGGATAAAAAATACCGCTAAGTGTAAAGAGGAGTGTTATTCCAAAAAGAGCAAAAAGGGTTTTACTGCGAGATTGGGGGATAATATTCGACATAATCGGCGTATCCATATACCCTGCTGAATTGAGGTGAAACCACACCAAAAATGGGACGATTTTCCCCATCATCCCTAAAATAATCGCCAAGGCAAAAAGGGCAAACGCGTTCAATGCAATACTCGGTAACGGCGCATATCCATTCCACTCGAAAACACCATAAGTCGCTATCGACACTGCAAGCAAGATAATTCCGACCATCCAAAACCAAATGCTCACATCGCTAACACGCCGTTTTCGCTGACTCAGCCGCTTTGCCGTGGTGACGATAAATCCGATCAATAACGCCCCTATCACAAGATCAAACATCCAAACAAACGGTAATAGAAAAAAGAGCCAGAGAATTTTGAAAAACAGTGACACGGCAAAGAGTCGAAACACATTGCGTTTGCACCAGAGGCTATAGGGTGTTGTGACGTAAAACATCTCGACCACTTGAAATGCTACGGCGATAATGAGGGTTCCGATCCATCCGATCAGCCCCAATGAATAGTGGGAGGTTCGGAGTGCATCATGAGAGGCGGAAAAGGAGCCGTTGGCATACGATGTCGCCATCACAATACCGAAAATAGCCGTGATCGCGAGGGAGATGAGAGCCAAACGCATCCCGCGAAGCGTATCATGTGTCGCACCGCCGAAAAGGAGCGGCAGGATAAGATTGGCAACATAGAGGATCGACGCACCTAAAAATACCGCTGCCACAATAAATAAAGGTTCGACGCTAAAAGTAAAAGCGCCCGCCAAAGAGACAATACCGATCCCTAAAAAGAGGTGTATGATGAACGCATTTCCACTCACAGAGGGGATAGGCCGTCCACCCAAAACACTCTGCATCTGAAACAGCGCGCCGATCATCGCCATCGTAATAACACCCAAAAACATCAAATGAATAACTGCAAGAGAGAGGGGATGAGAGGGGATTAAGACTTCATGAGGGTTCAAAAAAACGATGATGGAGAGAAAAATACCGAAAATTGGGACGGTGAGAAAAAAGCGCATCACCACCGAAATAGGGGGAGCTTGCTCCAATGAGAGTCCATTATACATGGGGATGCTCCAGCTCTACGGTGCTACTTCGGGTAATGTAGATATGCCAAAGATCGTCTCGTTCCATGGCACTGAGGTATCGACCGCCATTTTTGGTGATAATCTCAAAGAGGGGAATCGGCTCACGTCGGTGGATCATGTGAATCACCTCATCACCGCTCAGCTTTTTGAACGCAGCTACCGCCATCTCCAGCGGGATGGGGTGATCGAGTTCACGAGTATCGAGGAGGATCATTGCGCCATATCTTTCAGGGTTTGAATCATCAGTGAGCCATCGCCGCCCAGAGCACGGTCGATCATCGGATAGAGCATTTGTTCCTCTTTCATATTGTGCTGCTGAAGCATGATCATCATCGACTCGCCAATCCCGAAAAAATCATCGGTTCGATTTTCGGCTAATGCACTCTTCATCGATTCGAGCAAACTGCGAAGCTGTTGATGTTCATACCGCATCATCTGTGTCGGTCCCCCCATCATCCCCGTCCGTTTTTCAAAGGTTATAAACAACTCACGCTCTTCCATATCAAAATGGTGATTGGTCGCACGGTAAAAAGAGTCAAACAATGTTTTGGCCTCTTCGGTTTTTTTAGCAGTTAGCGCATTTTCTGCTTCGGTGAGAAGATGATCACACGCTCGATGGTCGTCACGCATAAATTCTAAAATCATTATAATCCTTTTCAACTGTAATGATGACAGTATAGAGGGGATCCGAAAAAAAAGTCTTGATCGATATCAAGATTTATTTTTTAATGACCTTAGTATTGTGAGGGAGAAAATCACGGAAATCTTTGATATAAATGGCGTTGATACCCTGTCCAAGCTCATGGATATCGGCATCGAGGCGGAGCCAGCGGTTAACAGTGTATTGAAGCAAGACGCTGGAAACCGTATCATTTTTATAAAGAACGCGGAGGTCTTTGTTGAGGTGGGCACCCACCTCAAATCCCATGCCCCCCTCGGCGGTGGTGAGGATATTCATCGTATCGATTTGGAGTTTCGTGGCACCGCCGATCAGCCCTTTGATCCCTGCTCCAAGCATAAAATTGGTTGCATCGGCGCGGACAGTGGTGGTAGAGTTGTCCCCGCCACCCACAGCATTTGCCGGTGCACCGAAGAGGATATAGCTCATAATATCGTTTTGACTCATGACCGGATCAGAGCTGAAAAGGAAAATCGGTGAATCGAGGGTATGGGTCACATAAATGAGAAATTTATTGTACTCGACTTCATGAGCGATTGTGAGGTTTAGATAAGGATTAAGGGGAACATCTCCACCGAAATAGATCTCGGAAGGTTTGATGGTGAAGTGTTTTCCCGCCGTAGTAGCGCTGCCGCTTGGGATGGTAACCATCCCTAAAATTTGCATCGCCTCGGTGGGGTCTTTCCAGAGGGTGATATCAGGATCGAGACGCAAATCGAGCTCTTTGGTTTTAAAATGGATCGGTTCACGTGCGGTGATGTGGAGATTCATAGCGAGTTTAGCACCGCTAGGCGGGCGGACGTCTTGGATAATGATGATATCATCGTCCATGACTTTGAACTGCTGTAACGGCAGATACGTGATTGTTGCATCGAGTATGGTGAGTTCACCTGAGAGATTTTGGTTCGCATCAGCGTCACGCGTAAAGGTGAGATCGGCACGTGCGTGCGCACTCCCCTCCGGCCCTTTGTAACTGAAGCGATTGGATTGGAGACGCAAAGAGGTGCTGAGATCGTTTTGGATGTTTCCTCTAAGGAGCAGGCTATCGTAAATCCAGAGCTCATCGATAATCACTCCCTCTGTACTGCTTAGATGTATATGAGATGTTTTATCACTAAAGACAGGGTGATCGGCTATTTCAAATTGGTAGCGGTTGACAGTGATGTTTCCCTCACTGTAATCGGCACTCACACGTCCATCAGTCCCTCCAAAAGCACGTTGAGAGTCTAGAACCGCCGCATACCACGGGATTTTTAGCTCGCTTTTGATAGAGAGGGTATCGGTAAAATCAATATGGGCACGGGCACGAATTTCTGCATCATAATATTCACCCTTGTGGAGTTCGATCGGTTCTAGTTTGGAAAGGGTAGAAAACAGCGAGGGGATAAGCAGATCGATATTAACACTGTTTTTCGAGGGGGTAATAGCCCCCTCGATATCAAAAAATCCCCCGAGATAATTCCCCGAACCTTTGAGTTTTTCCCCTTTGAGTGTTGCATTGAGAGCCAGTGAGTCCCCAGTGATCTGCAGTCGTGTGGCATTGACTTCATCATCGAGCGAGAGGGTGAGATGTTCCGGCGGTTTGTGAGCCCAGTTTTTCCACAGAGGGGCATCGTGCGGGAGGGTGAGATTTCCATCCAGTGCATGATGGCTGTTTTGAGTCGAAAAAGTGCCGTTAAAGTGGGCGTGATCATGAGATGCTTTGATCTCTCCTTCTAAGCCGTTGCTGCTCAGGAGATAAGTGCCTTTGGCATCGAGTTCGAGTGCGGATGAGCGGATGATTTCGGGTAAAGAGGGGATAAAAGAGAGGTTTTGGTGCTCACTGTGAACTCCCCAGTTAAAGCGCTCATAATTGGTGCTGGAGAGCTGTAGGGTGCTTCCATCGAGTTTGAGCAATCCTGTTAGACCTTTGGGTGAATCGGTAAATTCTCCGTGCAGCTCTTTGGCGGGGAGAGGATGCTCCGAAGTGATAACTCCATCAAACTCGGTCGTAGTTGTTCCATTGAGAGCATAGCGGAGGTGCTGTTTGGTATCCATCGCGTTATTACCGCGTACGAGTTTATAAAGTGCATCGATATCGAAATAGTCGTTTTTATACAGGTATTGAAAATTTAGGCGAATTGCTTCGGCTCTAACGTTCGGGTCTTGTTTCGAGTCTAAAACACTAACTGCTGTTTGCAGGAGGGCTTTCTCTGCGGAGAGGTGGTTGATTTTAATTCTAAAATTACGAGGAAGGGTTGTAAAACGGTCGCTGGAAGAGGCGAGTTCAGCAACATTGGGATAGAGATCACAGACCCCTTTGAGAGAGCTGTTTCGAACTGTGCCGCTGATCGCACCGCTCGCATAGCGTGATTTCAACGTCGCGGTGAGTGAGGCGAAGTTGATAGTGTCTCCATTGTAAGAACCGTTTTTCCCCCTCATATCGAGTTCGATCGGGTAGGCACTGATGAGCTGGAGATTGGTGATTGAAACGTCACGAAGTTTAAAGGTTGGAAACGGCCAAATAGAGTCTTCTTCACTGATAAAATCGTCCAGATGGAGGCGTAATCCATCGATTTTTACTGCATCGATCGTATGTTCACCTTCGAGCATTTTGACCAGATTGTATTGGAGTACGAGGGTTTTTGCTTCCATAGAATCTGTTTTGACATTATGGAGCACAAATCCCTCTAAAATCGATCCCTCAGCATGGGTATAGCGAATCCCGAAAGGTTCGAGAAAATAGGTATTGACGATTTCTAAGCTATCGGGACGAAAGGCGATGTAGAGAGCTGCTGATGCGAGTAAAATAGTGCTATAGAGGAGAAAATGAACTGTCACAAAGAGATGTTTAAGCCATTTTAGCCAAGGGAGTAAGCGCAGCCGTTTCAAAAGAGTTCTCCGATCCGAAAATGGATGGCGTACTGAGAGTTGTCGTTTGGATCGATTCCAAAATCGATAGCGATAGGTCCCACGGGTGTGACATAGCGGATCCCTGCTCCCACTCCCCAATAGGCATCATTGACGTAATCGGGGAGGGTATTTTGAGAGGCAAAGGTGACATCGCTGAACAAGACCCCTCGAAACTCTTGATAAATCGGAAAACGGTATTCGAGCGTCCCCTCGGTCATTGAAGAGAAACCGACAGGGTCTCCATCGCTGTTTTTAGGTCCAAGATCTCGGTAGGTATACGCTCGGTTAGAGTTCATCCCCCCCGCATAAAAGCGGTATGATGATGGGACTTCGCCATCATAGAGGCGAAGTGTTCCCCATTTGAGTTTGGCTCCGAAAACATGCTCATCGATACTGGTGATATAGGCACCTGAAACGAGGCTTTTAAAATAGGTGGCATCGGAAAAAATGGTTGATTGGATCGATCCGGTCAGTTTTGCATTGAGCCAGTACCCTTTCGTCGGTTCCAGAGGTTTATCGCGGGTATCGAAGTTAAGTTCCCCTAATGGAGAGGCGATAAATAAGACCGAATTAGGGAAGGTGCCGATATCTTTGGACTCATACGTTTTAGAGCGGTCAAACAAAACCCCAACCATTGCCGATCCTGGGGTATCTTGGTATTTTGCCGTTATTTTCTCATAAATACTTTCGGTTTTATATCCGTCAAATATTTCGTTGGTGTAGCCGATTTCACCACCCAGTAATCCACGGTTTTGCAGAGGCATAGCGATCGCCCCCGACGCTTCTTGTTTGATCTGAGAATAGCGCACATCGAGCGCAAGAGTTTTTAGATCCCCGAAGAAATTACGATGTTTAAGCCCTGTTTGTGCGCGGATACCTTCATCACTGCTGTATCCCAACCCGGCGGTAAAGCGAACAGGACGTTCCGCCTCTTCGATCGTGAGGCTGATAGGGACGATGCTGCCGTTACGTTCGTTATCGTTGATGAGAACACGGGTAATCCCCTCTTGGGCGTAGAGTGCTTCATAGCTCAAACGGATCGCTTCGACGCTGTAGGGATCCCCCTCTTCAAAGCGTAGCATGGACGCCGTGAGTTCACCGTCGATGTTCGGGGTGGATTCAACATGAACCGGACCAAAAGTACATTTTTCCCCTGGTGTTGCTTCAAACAGCAGATAGGCACGATCGACCTCGATATCGACCCATGCTTTCGTATTGAACTGAGCATTGCAATACCCCGCTTCGCCGTAGCGTTTTTTAATGGCAGATTTGGAGGCGGAAAACGCTTCTTGATCGAAAAGCTCATCTTGGCGGAGGGTAATGGCTGATTCGATGTCGAGAGGGCTGTTGATTTTGATATCTCCGATGAGGATGGGGCTGTTTTCTTGAATTTTGAAGATCACCTCTTTCTCAGTGGTCTCAGCGGTGACTTTAGCGTGGTAGAACCCTTTGGATCGATAAAAACTGTTTAGTGCGGAAACACTTTGAGCAACTGCGATGAGTTCGATGGAGGGCTGATCTTCCCACACCTCGATACCGTAGGGTTTTCGTAGTCCCAAGACACCGTAAAGTGCATCGGATTTGATAGCTTCATTGCCGCTAAACGTGATAATCAGGGGTGCAGAGAGGGCGAGGATGGCAAACATCATCAACACCATAATGATACGCATCGTCCCTCCTGAAATAGTATCCCTTATTTTACCGTAACATTATGCTACTGCGGATAACATCAAGATTGAGGGCCCTTGTCAGAGGCGACTTTTTTCATAATGGCAAACCAGTCACGATCAAATATTTTCCGAATAGTACTCTCACGGTGCGGTACGAGGCATCCTGAACAGTTTTGGTGGATAGCGGTATCGGTTGTAAAACGCTCTCCATCAGGTGAATCGATAGAGCAGGTACTAAAGAGTGTTTTCCCCTCCACTTCGGTAAACCCTATGTCGTTAAAACGAAAATTGTGGCAGGCGCAAAGGTAGCAGTTAAGCTCCTCTGTATCGTGGCATTTTTTATTTGAGCCGTAGAGAGGACAGAAGTTCGGCTCGTGTATAACCATATTTTCAAACCGGAAATACGCAATCACTTCATCATCGCTAAGATGAGAGAGTTTCGCCATGATGGCACGGTGTTTGGAGCCGTGAGCATCGAACCATTGTTGATAGGTCATTGTTATGCCCTTTGCTTTGATCTAAAAGCGACCAGTAAAAATAGAATAATGGCAAGTTCAAGGATAATTAAAACAACATGGAGCCAATAGACCTGTGAGGTGGCAGCGAGTATACCGTAATACTCCAACCCTTTGTAGAAAAGCCATGAGGCTAAAAGTCCTGCTAGATACCCTTGCTGTTTCGCGATATCGATCCAGCCCATCATACGTGCTTTACGGGCGAAATGAGTCTCAGAACGTACTAAATATCCGCCAAAGATAAAGGAGAGTTGATACGCGCCGTATACGATGAGTGCTGTCATTTGATACTGGGGAAAAAGGAGAAAAAATCCGATCATCAAGAGCATAATCATTTCTGCTCCCAAAGAGATGAGAAAGAAATATTTTATCTCCATTAGATAGTGGTAAATATACGCCATTCCCATGAGCCCGAGGGCTAAAATAATCCCTCCGACAGAAAATGTAGAAGGATTGAGAGCACCATAGATCGTAAAAACCGATCCCCCAACCGCTCCTGTAAAAAGAGAGTTGAAGAATTTATAACGGATATAGGGACGGAAATGGAGTTTCATGGTGCCCTAAAAAATGAATTTCAAACCCGCAGTAAATGTGGTGGTGAAATCAACTGGATAGATTTCATCATCATTAATCCAGATACCATTGGAGTGATCAAATAGATTGTTGATTTTAGCGAACATTTCATAATTATCTTTTGCATACGTGAGTGAAATGTTGGTAGAGTGATATGCCTCTTGTTTTTGAGAGAAGTTATTGTTGAAATCTTCTTGAGCATACGACGAAGATCGATAGAGTTGCGTGAGAGCTAACGTTGTGTTAGTATTTGGCAAATAGGAGAGAGTTGCTTTGATGTTATGGTTGGAAACTCCTGGAAGCTTGTTTCCATCATACACTTCACCGTTCTGGTGTTCGGTATCGATGAGGGCTTGGACATAGTTATAGTTCATGGCAAGTTGAAACTCTTGATTGATAATCCACTGTTCATACAAATCGAATCCATACTTATGCGATTGGTCAATATTGGTGTTTTTGGAAGAGACCCAACTTGGATCGGAATAATAGTAAATTTCATTGGTTAGATCGGCATAAAAAAGAGAGGTTTTAAACTTATTATTTGGGGTAATTAAGGTGTAGCCAAGTGTATAAGTATCGCTTTTCATAGGTTTGATGAAGCCGTTAAATGCTCCTCCCCAGTTAAAAAAGCGGTCAATATCGGGTGCTTGATAGGCGTGTGAATAGCTTGCAAAAAAAGAGGCAGTTTTTGTGAGAGCAAGATTGTATCCCGCCTCAGCAGCGTAGAGTGTATCATTTTGAGATGCTGATGAGGTCGAAGATTCGTAATTATAGGTAACTTTTTCTACACGCCCTCCGAGTGAGAAGGTGTGGTCGCTCAGATGAAACTCTCCTGAACTATAAAGGGCTCCATTGTCTTTAGAGGTTATGTTTCCATACCCTTCTCTTTCCCCCCATTCTCCTGAAGCTCCTAGAGAGGCTTTAAGATACCCATTGTTATAGTTTAAACTTCCTCGAATCTCGTCATAACGGTAGTTAGCAATACTGTTATACGTGATGTAATTACTTTGTTTATTTTCATGTGAAGCATCCAATTCAAGAGAATAATTGTCTCCCAATAGGTAGATTATCCCCCCGTTAAGAACATTAGATTTGAATTTTTGTTGGGTGCTTCCAAATCCTGCTGAACCCTCTTGAGCTGGGTTTTCATTATACTCCTCGAGTGTCATTGGTCTTCCATAAAAGGAATTATTATTGCTAAAATTAACACCCGTGTGAAGCTCAATATTATTGGTGGGCTTATATGAAAGTGCTATTCCACCGTTGGTACTTTTTTGCTGATCTCGATTTCCATCTGCATCTATAACACGCACTCCATCAGTGTCTGAATGGTTCAGATGAAGTGCATACGAGAAACGATCTTTTGCCGAAGAGAGATAGAGTGATTCTCCCAATGTATGGTAGTTTCCCGCATAACCCCCGATTTCGTTGCGATTGCCTTGTTTGGTAATGATATTAATAACAGCAGCGTTAGCACCGTCTCCATACATAACAGCGCCGGCCCCTTTTAAAATTTCAATCTTCTCGATGGTGTTAAGCGGTATTGATCCTAAGAGTTGAGAGGTCATATCGATATTATTTAGACGGCGTCCATTGAGGGTAACAACGATATTCTGGTATCCATCACCAATCCCATAACCGTGAAGATCGAGTTTTTGTGCGAATGTATTTCCATAACCTGTAGAGGTGATGAGGGAGGTATATTGATTAAAAAACTCATAGATATTGATTGCATGGGAAGCTTCGATCTGTGTTGAGGTATACACTTCCGTAGCATAAGGGGCTTTGAGCTCATTCGTCTCAATAGCATTTGAGGTGATGGTGATTGGTTCGAGTTGAAGTGTATTAGCCTCTAATGAAGCGACAAGTGTTGCGCATGCAACGAGTGAAAGGGTCGATTTAAACATAGATATCCTTGGGATAATAATTATTTTTGTTTGGCAATTCGTCATCCCCGCGAAGGTGGGAATGATAAAAGTGGGTAGTTTTAGTGTTTATCGGGAGGAGAAATAGCGGAATAGATATAGATGGGACAAATAGGGGTGATGAGTTCTATACGAGTAATGTTTTGGAGGAGACGAACTTCGGAAGCGTACGCTTGGATAGCGACCAGTGAAAAATAGCTTTTACCAAATCCGCGTGGTGAACGCATCACTATCCTCCCCAAATTTTTCGGGAATTATAGCGAAAAAGGGGAAGAGGATTTTTAGGATTTGAATTGATTTAGTTGAGCATTTAGACTGGTAGCGGCATTGTAGAGTTCGGCAGCGATTTTTGAAATTTGTTTAATCTCTTCTTGGTTGCTCTGAGAGAGATTTGACATTTCAGAAACTTTGCTGATGATGTCGTGAATTTTACGTGCCATGTTTTCAGCTTCTTGGACACTTTGCTGACTGGCGTCTACGTTTGAACGAAGTGCATTTGAAGCGGAGTCGATTTTGACATCGATCTCTTCACTTCGTTCAGCGAGACGTTCGATATTTTCACTGTTGCTGCTCATCATATCGGATGAGTCAGAGATCGATTGGATAACGATCGAGATAGTCGAGTTGATTTCGGTGAGACTTTTTTGGGTACGCTCAGCGAGTTTACGCACTTCATCGGCAACAACGGCGAATCCTCGACCGTGTTCACCCGCTCGCGCCGCTTCGATCGCAGCGTTGAGGGCGAGGAGGTTGGTTTGGTCAGCGATATCAGAGATGATACCGAGGACTCCGCTGACACTTGCGGCGTCGCTAGAGAGCTGAGTGAAACGCTCGCCCAGTTCATTACTCATTTGTGTTGCACTATGAATTTCACGGGTAATTGCATTGGCGATATCACGTACTTGAGAGAGCTCTTTTTCGGTTGATTGACTGTTTTGGAGGGTTGTTTTCGCCATATTAACGCTTTGTTCTAACGTTGCACCGATTTCAGCAGCCGTGTTGTTGGTGGTTTGTGCAATGGTATTGGTTTTTTCCGATTGAGTTGAGAGATTGGTTGCTGCAGAGTTTAGGGTAGAGGTAGAACCGACAGCTGAAGATGTGATCTGCTTGGTATCATTAATCGTCGTTTGAATTTTGGCAATAAACTGATTGAGATAGTTACTGGCGATTCCAATCTCATCACTTTTGTTTAGAATTGGAAGACGTTTGGTGAGATCACCGTTTCCGTGTGCCAAATCGCTGGAAACATTATCGAGTTCTTCGATCGGACGGAGGATACTGGTCCCTGAAAAGTAGTTGATGGCAATCAAAATACCGGTTAGTACGGTTCCGAGAATCAAAAACCATTTAAAAAAACCGGCTTGGAGTTCATCAAAATAATCAGCTTTATTGATTCCGGGAATAACCCACATATCCCATGCAGGGATATAGCGGTAAGCGGCAATTTTATCTTGACCCGTGGTTGCAGAGACATACTCGTAAATACCGCCCGCTTTATCGGCGCGGATGTGATCGATATAGTCGTGTCCGGCTTTGCTTTGCCCTTCATCTTTTGGGTGAATTGTCATTACCCCCTCGGCGTTAATAAAGTAGACATAGCCGCTTTTCCCGATTTTAATACTTTTGATCTCTTCTTTGAATTTCTCATCTTTATAGCCATCGGGCTTTATCTCGGAGACAAAAATAACATTTTTCTCAAGTACATCGGCTACGGTATTCAAATCACTGATCATAATCTCTTTGATCGACCCTACTGCAATGAAGTATGCTACAATGACACTTACGAGGATGGCACCTATGGCTGCCACAAGATTGACAATAAACTTGGCTTTGATCGTATTAAAAAGATTCATGGTTTATATCCGTTAACGGTTAGATTCTGTCATTGTAGTTCTCTTTTTCTAAAGCGAAGGTAAAATATGAGATTTTCTTATTTAGAACAAATCACAAAGTATATGGAACGGTTCAATCATATCGTCGCGGCATACCGTTATGATGACACGGGGATACGTATAGTTTTCGATCGTGACAACAGCTGGAATTTTGAGATGCAGAGGGGAAATTCGACGATTAGTATCGGTGAACCCCTGAATCGCGGAAAGATCTATCAAGCCCCGTTTGATGTTTTGCTCGCAAAACGGTTTAACCGCTCTAGCCTTCAATCGGTTGAACTTTATAATCACGATAAAATTATTCGTCTCACTGTAAGTACTAGCGGTTCATATAAATCCGAAACCACCATTTTACAGTTTGAATTTACCGGTAAACACACGAATGTCATTATTATGGACAAAGATGAAGTTGTACTAGAAGCATTGCGCCACATTGATGATGAGGTTTCCACCCGAAGTGTCCGCGTCGGTCAAAAATTGGGCGAGATACCCAAGCCTGATTATAAACCGCAGCACTATCCGCTTGAGGATGTGCGAGCGTTCTTACTCGAAGAGTTCCGACGTCGAAATACGGATCGGCTTGATCGGCTCAAAAATGAGAAAAAATCCCTGTTGCATAAACGTTTAGCGACACTGCATAAACATTTAGATGCACTAGAGAGCGAATCGGCATTGATGGAAGAGTCGCAAAGGGCTCAAAACTCCGGACATTTGGTATTGGCGAATTTAGAGAGTATCAAACCTTACGAAAAGAGTGTGGAAGTCTTTGATTTTGACGGTAGTACTATCACTTTAGAACTTCCCAGCGGATGCAACAGTGCTTCGGGGTGTGCGGAGAGTTTTTTTAAACGATCTAAAAAGGCCAAACAAAAAGCGATCGGATTGCATCAAGAGAGAGCTAACCTCGAAGCCAAAATTCGTCATTTAGAGCTTTTTATTCAGACGGTATCGGAAGCTACCACGCCTGAGGAGATAGCTCTGCTATTCCCTGCAAAAACACCAAAATCCAAACTCAAAACTTCGGATTCGATTGCCGAGTTTTGGATTGAGGGGATAAAAGTTTCTCTCGGAAAAAGTGAAAAAGGGAATATCGAGATGCTTAAGAATGCTAAAGCCAAAGATATCTGGATGCATCTTAAAGACCGACCTTCGGCGCATGTCATTATCAGTACCGATAAACAGCAGCTCCCTGAACGTCTTATCGAAGCAGCAGCGAAATTGTGCGTCGATTTTTCGGTATTTGAAAAAGGGTCTTATTTGGTCGATTATACTCCACGAAGAGAAGTGCGGGTTCAAGAGGGTGCGAATGTCCTCTATACGAACTACAAAACATTGTCCATTCAAAAAGGATAAGATCATGGCAATCGGTCCGATCGGCAATACGATTTACGTTAATCAGCAAATGGCGAGTGTGGCAAGCGAAAAAAATGCCGTTTTAAACCGATTTGAGCTTCAAACACTCGCCGCTGCCTCCGCTTCGCAAGAAGCACGCAAAGAGATTGAAGAGGTACGTCCGACCGAAGAAAATCAGGGTGTCGACGCTGATCGCGAACACACCAAAGAGCAGGCGGAACAAGAGGAACGGCGCTCCTCGCACGAAGAAGAACAAGATGAGGAAACTCCGCCGCTAAAACCGGTCCATATTTTGGATATAAAAGTGTGATTTTCGCTATAATTTCAAAATTCTAAAACCATTGGTTAATCAAATTATGCAAACTGCAAAAAATTCAACGCAAGAACGTATTGTTACTGCGGTATTTCTGGTCATCGGCGTCTTGACCGTCGGTCTTATTAACAACTTTTGGCTTATGTGGGCAGTGATGGGTATTGTCTACTTGCTCGCCTTTCATGAAGCGACCCGTTTATTTGGGATTAATAATAACTCTTTGTATGCGTATGCGGCTATTTTGTGGCTTGCGGCGGCATTGTATCCTTATGGAGAGGATCTATTTGTTATTGCAGGGCTTATTTTTGCCGCTGCGGTAGCCTATACCCAAAACATTCCCCCTAAAAACTTTCTCCCTTTCATCTATCCGACGGCAGGGATGCTTTTTATGCTCAGCATGTACCAAGAATACGGGATGGGAGCGATGTTGTGGCTCCTTGTCGTCGTTGCTTCGGCAGACGTTGGGGCGTATGTGGTCGGGCGCAGTATCGGCAGAACCCCATTTAGTGTCTCCAGTCCGAGTAAAACCCGTGAGGGTGTTTATGGCGGGATCGCCGTTGCGACGGGTGCTGGATTTTTTATCGGTATCACGATCGTCGATATTACCCAAGCGATCATCATCTCGATGGCAGCGGCAATCGGTGCCGTTTTCGGAGATTTGTTTGAGAGTTATCTCAAGCGTCAAGCAGGGGTAAAAGACAGCGGTTCGATTCTCCCTGGGCATGGCGGCGTACTGGATCGTATTGATGGCTATCTGTTTGCTTCGGTCATTATGCTTGTCCTCCTGCGGGGTCTTGTTTGATTCTACTGGGCTCCACCGGTTCGATCGGAGTCAATGCTCTCAATATCGCTGAACAATTTAGCCTCAGCGTCGATACCCTCGTCGCGGGGCGTAATATCGATCTTCTCAATCAACAAATCCTGAAACACTCTCCTAAACGTGTCGTTGTCATGGATGAGGCTGATTGTTCTCGCGTAAACCATCCGAATGTTCGCTTCGGAGAGATGGCGATCCTCGATGCGATTGAAGACTCCTCTTCGCAACACGTTGTAAATGCTTTGGTGGGATTTGCAGGCTTTCGCCCCACCCTTAAAGCCCTAGAATGCGGTAAAAAAATTGCCTTGGCGAACAAAGAGTCTTTGGTGGTCGGCGGAGCGTTTGTCGATACCTCTCATGTTGTCCCTATCGATAGCGAGCATTTTGGATTATGGTATCTCAACCAAGGGAGCCGAAAAATCGATCGGATGATGATAACCGCCAGCGGGGGAGCCTTCCGTGACTGGCCGCTGGAGAGACTCTCTGACGCAACCCTTTCTGATGCCCTCAAACATCCCAACTGGTCGATGGGGCAAAAGATCACGATCGACAGTGCCTCGATGGTAAACAAACTCTTTGAACTTCTCGAAGCACGCTGGCTATTTGGCGAGGGGCAATACGATGCCGTGATTGAGACTAAATCACTTATTCACGCCATGATTGATTACACGGATGGTTCTACGACGGCCCATTTTGCCCATGCCGATATGCGTCTGCCGATTGCCTATGCTCTGATGGGAAGCGTCGATACCCCCATTGTGGATAGAATCGATTTGAGCCGTATCGGATCGTTAGAATTTCGTCCGATCGAGAGAGAGCGTTATCCGATTTGGGAGATCAGAGAGGATCTGTTATCTAATCCGTCGCGCGGAGTCATTGTTAATGCGGCAAACGAAGCGGCGATTGAGCGTTTTGTGGCAGGGGATATCCGTTTTATCGACATTTCTACGATGATTCTTCGGGCATATGAAACCTTCAGTAGAGCCCCTGAATCGATCGAAGCGGTATTTGCTTTGGATCACGAAGTTCGTCGTTTTGTCCGAGGGTTATAATGAACAAAACATTGATTTTACACGGTTGGGGCGGAAGCGATGACCCCCATTGGCAAGCGTGGTTAGCGGGAGAGATCGCCAAAGATTATGGTACAGTATCTTTTCCTCTTCTCGATAACCCCCATTTCCCGAGCAAAAATCGATGGATGAAACAGATCAAATCGATCCTGAGTGATTTCCAACCCGATGTCGTTATTTGTCACTCGTTAGCAAATATTGCATGGTTTCATCTGTGTCATGAGGGGGAAATTTCCTCTGTAAAACGGCTCTTACTCGTCGCTCCGCCTCATTTGACGTGCGAGATCGAAACCCTCAAAACCTTTTTTCCTCTCGAAGCTCCACAAAATCTCTTTGCCGAAGAGATTTTATTGGTCACCTCAACGAACGATCCATATATGAGTATAGACGAGGCCCTAGCGCTTCAAAATGCTCTTGGTGTTGAGATGAGAGTGATTGAGGATGCCGGTCACATTAACACCGCATCAGGATTCGGTGTCTGGCCGTGGGTTAAAGAGTGGGTCTTGCAATGATCCTTAGTATTGAAAGTTCATGCGACGATAGTTCTATTGCGATAACGGAAATTGCAACGAAAAAACTAATCTACCATAAAAAAATTTCCCAAGAATTAGAACACTCTCAATACGGCGGTGTTGTCCCCGAACTTGCCAGCCGTCTTCATGCAGAGGCGTTACCCCGTATTTTAGGGGAGTGTGAACCTTGGTTTACACAACTTAAAGCGGTTGCTGTCACCAATGAACCGGGATTGGGTGTTACCCTCATTGAGGGTGTTACGATGGCAAAAGCTCTGAGCATTTCGTTAGGGATCCCTATTTTGCCGATTAACCATCTTAAGGGGCATATTTACTCTCTTTTTATTGAGAAAGAAGCAATCATGCCAATCACGGTGTTATTGGTTTCCGGTGGCCATACACAGCTGATTGAAGTAAAATCGTACAGTGATATGGAAACAGTGGCAACCACGATGGATGACAGCTATGGAGAGAGTTTTGATAAAGTAGCGAAAATGATGGCATTAGGATACCCAGGAGGGCCGCTGATCGAACGCTTAGCCCATAGTGGTGATTCGAATAAAGTGAGCTTTACCGTCCCTTTGTGGCAATCTCCGCTCATCGCGTTTAGTTATTCAGGACTTAAAAATCAGGTGCGTTTGGCGGTTGAAGCCAACGATTCATCCCGCTATGCCGATATTGCGGCGGCGTTTCAAAAAACGGCAACCGAGCATCTGATCCAAAAGTTGAAAAAGTATTTTAAATCCCATCCTCCAAAACATTTTGCGATAGTAGGAGGGGCGAGTGCCAATCTCTATCTTCGAGAGAATGTTACAAAACTTCTCACACCCTTTAAGGGTGGGTTATTACTCTCAGAATTAAAATTTTGTTCCGATAATGCCGCCATGATTGGGCGTGCTGCGATTGAAGCGTATGAACTCGGAGAGATGAAACCCTATACCAGTATTGCGATCAACCCCCGTTGTAAACTTTAGGAATGCTTAATGCATTACACCTCTTTCATAATTCAGACTCAAATTATCCGATTTAAAATATACTTCTCCCATCAAATAAAATAAACCCAAAAGAAGGAGCCAATATGGCAACGACTAAATTCAAAGGTACTGACGTAGAACTTTTAGGAAACACTGTAAATGTAGGTGACAAAGCACCTGAAGTTACCGTTGTTAACTCAGCAGGTCTTGGTGACATCAAAGTTGGTGGCGCTCAAGGTAAAAAACAACTCATCATCGTTGTTCCTTCATTGGATACTGGTGTTTGTGCAACTGAAACTCGTAACTTCAATGCAAAAGCTGCTGGACTTAAAGACGTTATCACTACTATCGTATCTCTTGATCTTCCATTCGCAGCAGGTCGTTTTTGCCAAGCTGAAGGTATCGATAATTTGACAGTATGTTCAGATTTCCGTAACAAAGATTTCGCAAACGCGTATGGTGTATTGCTTGGTGGTTCAGTTCTTGCGGGTGTAACATGCCGCGCGATCTTCGCAGTAAACGAAGAGGGTGTTGTTACTTATAAAGAGATCGTTCCAGAAATCACTGAAGAGCCAAACTACGACGCAGCATTAGCAGCAGTAGCGTAAGTTCTCCTTCTCTCCTTCTGGAGAGAATCTCCTTCTTTTTTCTTCACACACTTCTTATTTACACGTAATACTAATCAATTCACCCATTTTGTTTAACACATAATCGTAACGTCCATCGAGAGTAATCGTTGCACGGGCAAATTTACCGTGGTTTCCTATTGTTACATCGAGGTAAGGAGCTGCATTTAGTTTTTGTTGCATCGATTGAAATGCTGTGTTACGTTTAAAATCAAGGACTATACGGTTGGGGCTGCTTAAAACAAAATGACGAACCAATACATCGGTTGTTTTAATTGTTAAATTTTTTCCTTGAGAATTAAAGCGGATAAATCCAAAATTAGCAGAGGAGATTTTGTTGATCTCCGAAGATGGAGCGGTTGTAGAGCCATTTGTTTGTGAAATGGTTAGTGAACGATGCCAGTCGATACTTTGATCAATTTGTATTTTTCTCTTTTCGATGCTCCCATCGATATTTTGTATGGTTAAAGTGACCTCTTTTAAAATACGTGCCTGATTAGGAAGTGTGTAATTAACGCTGCTTAATTGCGGTTTTGTATCGGGTAGATTGGAAGTTACTTTTTGAACATCAGAAGGATTAGCGGCAAAAAATGGATTTTCCCGTGCACATAGCGCACCGAATAGGAATAGAGAGAGGAAAAGTGAGTGTTTCATAAATCTCCCATGGTTACTGTGAATCAGCATCTAGCTCTTTAAGCTCAAAATATTGCTTTTGCAAAGCAGCATTTTCAGCTTTAAGGCGTTCGATATCTTTACTCAAATAATCTTGATACTCTTCTAAATCGAGAAGAACACTGAGTGAGTTATTCCCAAAAAAGATAAATCCCATATAAACACCCACTGCAAGAACAAATCCTGAGGCGAGGAGAAACTTTTGTGTGGAGAGACCGAAATAACGTTCGGTTAAACTCTCCTTCTCCTCATTCCCCAGTAATTGATTATCGTTTTGCATTAGTTAAAGAGAGCACTCCCTAGGTATTCGCCGTACATTACTTCGGTTTCGATTTCTAATAAACGGTTGTATTTTGCCGTACGTTCGCCACGTGCGGTTGAACCAGTTTTGATTTCACCACAGTTGAGAGCAACCGCAAAATCAGCGATAAATGCATCTTCGCTCTCACCTGATCTATGAGACATAACACATTTGTATCCGTTACGCTGTGCGAGACGAACTGTTAGCATGGTTTCAGATACCGATCCAATTTGGTTTGGTTTGATCAAAATCGCATTTGCAACCCCTTTTTCAATCCCCTCTGCTAAGATGTTTGCATTAGTAACAAACAGATCATCTCCGACGAGTTGAACTTTTGACCCTAAACGTTCAGTAAGAACTTTCCATCCTGCCCAGTCATCTTCGCTTAGGCCATCTTCGATCGATACGATCGGATATTTAGCGCAAAGATCAGCGTAATAATCGACGAGTTGCTCAGAGGTAACGGTACGGTTTTCCGAATCTAGGCGGTATCCACCATCGCATACCAGTTCAGACGCCGCAACGTCGAGGGCGATAGCGATTTGCTCTCCTGCTTTGTATCCTGCTTTTGCGATTGCTTCCATGATTACTTGGATTGGTTCTTCGTTAGAACTCAAATCCGGTGCAAATCCGCCCTCATCGCCAAGTGCGGTATTGGCACCGCGATCTTTGAGGATTTTTTTGAGGTTGTGGTACACCTCTGCCGATGCACGGAGACTTTCAGCAAAATCGGTGAATCCGATCGGCATAATCATGTACTCTTGGAAATCGACGCTGTTGTCCGCATGGCTTCCGCCATTAATGATGTTGAGCATCGGTACAGGGAGAACCATTGCATTGGCTCCACCGAGATAGCGGTATAGAGGAATTCCAAGGCTTTTCGCTGCCGCACGGGCAACTGCCATAGAGACACCGAGTACCGCATTGGCTCCGAGATTAGAGTAGTTTTCTGTCCCATCTATCTCTTTCATAACGGCATCTACCATTGCTTGGTTAAACGGGCTAAGTCCCATTACTGCATCGGCGATGTGCGTATTGACGTTTTCAACCGCTTTAAGAACCCCTTTTCCCATGTAGCGAGAGTCGCCGTCGCGTAGTTCTAATGCTTCACGTTTACCGGTACTTGCACCGCTTGGTACGATTGCACTTTCACGGGTTCCATCGCTCAACTGTACGGTTGCTTTTACGGTAGGATTCCCACGGGAGTCCATTACTTCAATTGCACTTACTTCATCAATAAAAATCATTCGTCTACCTCACCTATATCAGATTCATCCATTGCTATGATGCCAGAGACACCCATTGCGGATTTAATTTTTTCTTCGACTTTGCGAGCCAGTTCCGGCTCATCTTTAAATTTTTGTTTGACGTTTTCACGCCCTTGTCCCAGTTTCGTATCTTCGAAACTAAACCATGCACCACTTTTATCGATGATATCGAGCTTAACACCATAATCGACAAGTTCCCCCTCTTTGGAGATACCCTCACCAAACATGATATCAAATTCTGCTTGACGAAACGGAGGTGCCACTTTATTTTTAATGACTTTAGCTTTAACACGGTTACCAATTTGGCTTTCACCTTGTTTTAGTGTAGCGATTTTACGGACATCAATACGGACCGATGCATAGAATTTTAATGCATTTCCTCCGGTTGTCGTTTCAGGTGAACCGTATCCCATCGTTCCGATCTTCATACGAATCTGATTGATAAAGATAATCGTACAGTTCATTTTGTGCATGATACCGGTCAATTTTCGAAGCGCTTTAGACATAAGGCGTGCCTGCACCCCCACTTGCTGATCGTTCATCTCCCCTTCGATTTCCACTTTCGGTGTTAACGCCGCAACGGAGTCGATAACGATCAAATCCACTGCTCCGCTTCGGACGATGGTTTCAACGATATCGAGAGCTTGCTCACCGTAATCGGGTTGTGAGACAAGAAGGTTTTCGATGTCAACACCAAGGTTTTTGGCATAACCGATATCGAGGGCGTGTTCTGCATCAATAAAGGCACAAACTCCGCCATTTTTTTGACATTCTGCAGTAATTTGCAAGCTCAAAGTTGTTTTTCCTGAGCTTTCTGGTCCGTAGATTTCGATAACACGTCCTTCAGGGACTCCGCCGATTCCTAGGGCTAAATCCAGCCCAATCGACCCAGTGCTGATTGCATTGATCGGTTCGATCTCTTTGTCGCCCAAACGCATCAACGTCCCTTTTC
>CAZKJU010000025.1:0-26136 GCA_964553185.1 uncultured Sulfuricurvum sp. | reverse complement strand
CTTTTTCCAGACATAATCCCCTGTTAAATTGATGTGTTCCCAACCTAAAGGGGATAAATATTGCAATAAATCTTCATCTACATCAATACCGCGTTCTTTTAGAGCAATAACAGCTCTTTCCAAATAAACCGTATTCCATAATACGATTGCACCGGTTACAAGCGTAAGCCCGCTTGCTCGATATCGCTGTTGATCGAAACTTCGATCGCGAATTTCACCAAGACGATTTAAAAACACTGCCCTTGCGAGCGCATTTCTGGCCTCACCTTTGTTCAGCCCTGCGTTGACCCGTCTACGCAATTCTACATCCTGTAGCCAATCGAGAATAAAAAGGGATCGTTCGATGCGTCCTAATTCTCTCAGCGCTAGCGCAAGACCATTTTGTCGTGGATAACTTCCCAATTTGCGAAGCATCAATGAAGCCGTCACTGTTCCCTGTCGAATCGAAGTTGCTAACCGTAGGATCTCATCCCAATGGAGTTGAATATTTTTGAGCTTGATTGTCCCCCCTATCATAGGTTTCAATCCATCGTATTCACTATAGCTTTCGGGTATGTAGATTTTGGTATCCGCTAAATCTCGTATCCTTGGAGCAAATCGAAATCCAAGCAGATGCATTAGTGCAAATACATGATCTGTAAAGCCGGCTGTATCTGTGTAGTGTTCTTCGATTTTCAGATCAGACTCATGATGTAGCAATCCGTCAAGCACATAGGTTGAATCACGTATTCCAACATTAACGACTTTTGTACTAAAGGGGGAATACTGGTCTGATACATGCGTGTAGAACAATCGCCCAGGTTCGCCACCGTATTTTGGATTGATATGACCGGTACTTTGGGCTTTGCTTCCTGCGCGAAATCGCTGTCCATCTGATGAAGATGTAGTTCCATCGCCCCAGTGAGCCGCAAATGGGTGTCGCAGTTGCGTATTGACAAGCTTTGAGAGTGCTTTTGAATAGGTTTCATCACGGATGTGCCATGCTTGCAGCCATGATAGTTTTGTATAGGTCATCCCAGGTGAAGATTCTGCCATTTTACTCAAACCAAGATTGATAGCGTCTGCCAAAATGACTGAGAGCAGTAGTATTTTATCTTTAACGGTATCGCCAGATTTTAGATGGGTAAAATAGGAAGAAAACCTTGTCCATGATTCGACTTCCAGTAAAAGCTCTGTGATCTTTATATGTGGAAGCATTGATGATGTTTGATAAATAAGCGCTTGTGCCGCATCCGGTACCATCGAATCAAGCGGTGTAATTTTTAATCCTGATGTCGTTATAACCGCATCGGGAAGATCATTTGATTTGGATAAGCGATCTAATGTTTCCAGTCGCTCTAGAAGCAAAGCAACACGTTCACTTAAATATTTATCGCAGTCAGGCTCAACTTTAAGAGGCATACTGTCTGATGACTTGATAGCATCGAAGGCTTCTACTGACAATAAATAATCTTCAAAGTCTTTAAACTGCCGTGACCCCTGTACCCAGATATCACCGGAACGCAATGCATTTTTGAGTTCAGTCAAAACACATATTTCATAGTAATTACGATGAATGCCGTCCGCAGTAAAAACCAGCTTGCCCCAACGTTTTTTAATAAATGATGTCGGGGCGTCAGCAGGAATTTTACGTCCGTTATCCGCGTATAGCTTACGGATAAGATTTATCGCTTCTAATAGCTCTATAGCTGAAGGAGCTGCACGAAGTTTAAGTACATTCAGAAACTCAACAACGTATCTTCGAAGTGTCTGGTAGTTCTCACCGATATGGTGCAAAAAATCAAAGTCCTCATTCATTGCCAATCTATCTGCCTCGTCAACACTTTTGCTAAAGTCATCCCATGAGATTATTTTCTCAATTGCAGCATAAGGATCGTGTCCAGATTGTTTTGCTTCAAGCAACGCATGACCTATTCTGGTATAGAGTCGCACCTTGTCATTAATCGCTTTTCCAGAAGATTGAAATTTCTCTTCATGCTTATGCTTTGCTGTATTAAAGAGCTTGCCGATTATCTTATCGTGAAGATCAATAATTTCATCAATCAGCGTGGCCATTGATTCAATGCAAACGGCGACCAAAGTGGCGTAACGTCTGAGAGGCTCAAATTTTGCCAAATCAGCCGGTGACATTTGTGACCCTTCGCGCGCAATTTTTAGAAGTCTGTTCTGATGAACGGAATGCTCAATTGCTTCAGGTATAGCAATCGATTGCAGCAGTTTTAAGCGTTCTATATGCTCCAACATACTTTTTGTATTGGATTTATGCGGAGATTGTTTAAGCCACATCATCCATGTAATTGAGGAGCCTTCTTTACGTTTGAGCAGTCGATCAAGCGCCTGGCGCTGCGAGGCACTCAATGGATCATTGAGCAGCGAATATATTTGACGGTTTGCCTGTATGAGCGCTTCGGAACATATGCGCTCGATGACATTGTAAGAGGGCAATAGAACCGAGTTTTTTCGTAAATATTCGATCGATTCGATTGCTAAGACAATTCCTTTATCCGTCTGTAGGGCAATTTTTGTAACTAAATTCAGGGTGTCTTGATAGTCATTAATTCCAAATAGCCTATATTGGTATGCTGCTTGAAGTTCCAGTAAATGCTCACGACGCGTCTGTTCACGCTGTCCATATTCCTCCCAAACACTATAAGAAACTTTTAATTGTTTGGTGGCAATCTCTAAAATCTTAGGATGAGGAGTTTGGTTTGGGCCTAATAAATGACCTGGATAGCGAATATAACATAGCAGTACTGCAAATCCAAGTCGATTAGCATCTCCTCGACGTTGACGAATAATAGATAAATCAGCTTCACTAAATGTATAGTAACGGATCAAATCTTCTTCATTTTCAGGAATGGCGATTAGACTCTCTTTTTCTGCAGCACTCAATATTGATCGACGGGGCATAATATTCCTTCTTATAAACGGTGGTATTTGAGAATAGAAACCTCAAGAGTTTAGCCCTGCCAAAAATAGGGATATAAAATTTCTTAAAAACTATTCTTGAATCTAATTCCAAATATACTATACTTTTTATGAGTTTTAAGAATTTTTTGAAGCAAAATATATATTTTAGTGGTTATACTATAAAACATTAGATATAATACACATAGATTAAAAATAAAGAAAAGGATATGCGATGTTGACCTATGGTGTAACCGATATTCAAAACAAACCCTCTTTAATGAAAGTGATGGACGTTGCAGAAATCATCGATCGTCGAGCGCATATGACGGTGGGGTATTTTATCTCCTCTAAATATGAAAAATTCATCTTGCCCGTTATTGAAAAAATCGACCGCGAAGAAAAGCTCGCAAAACTTCATAAACTCAAAAATCATCAGGATTTAGAATTCGCAGAACTCGGAGTCGATGATGGAATTAAATAGAGGGGATATCGTCATCGTCAATCTATACCCTAAAAAGGGTGATGAAGTAGGGAAAATCAGACCGGCGGTCATTATTTCAGATGATGATGAAAATTCTATTTTAGATACAGTGATTCTAATGCCGCTATCTACCGATCTTATCGATAATATGGATCCTTATCGGATGAGACTGTCCGCACGAGACGGTCTCAAAGAAGATTCGGATATTTTAGTCAATCAAATCCGCTCCCTTTCAAAAACGAGAATCAAAGAAAAGATCGCCAAAATAACTTCTGGCGAGTACGATACTCTTATCCAACATCTTTGCAAGAATTTTTAGAGGATTGACTGATGCTGATAGGCTATGCACGAGTATCCACAACCGATCAAAATCTCGCTTTGCAAAAAGAGGCATTAGAAAAAGCCGGATGCGAACGTATTTATGAAGATACCATCAGCGGAACCAGAGCTGAGCGTCCTGGGCTTACAAAAGCATTGGAGATGCTGCGAAGTGGTGACACTCTGGTTGTTTGGAAACTGGATCGTCTGGGGCGAAGTGTTAAGAATCTAATTACCCTTGTAGGGGACCTCAATGCTAACGGTATCCATTTTAAAAGTCTTACCGATTCAATCGATACCGGTACTCCATCAGGACGGTTCTTTTTTCATGTGATGGCCAGTCTAGCAGAGATGGAGCGTGAGCTGATTATCGAGCGTACCCGTGCAGGTTTAGAAGTGGCGCGTGCACTTGGACGCAAAGGGGGACGTAAACGTACTATGACGGACTCTAAAATTGCTTCCGCCAAACGTCTTTTATTGAGCGGTGTCCCCCCGCGTGATGTAGCCAAAGACTTAGGAGTCTCCCTTGCAACACTCTATCGATGGATTCCAGCTTCGGATTTTGAGGTGAATTTAGCTTAACGTGCTATTTTTTCCGAATTCTGTAGTGACCCGAATTTTGTCCTTTGTGAAGGAAAATTATTTATTTTATTTTCAATAGCTCTCTCTCTCTCCGTATAAGGATAAATTGATGAAGAAAATTCTATATGATAGAACCCTGATTTATAAAGATATATAGTACTTAAATCTTTACCTTCAAAGCTTCCGTGCCATCCACCCAGATCTTTAAAATCTTTCTCTTTTACCATCGGCATGGAAACATCGAAATGCTTTGACGTAAGTTTCAGATTATTGGCTTCTTTGACACCGTCAACTTTAAAAAAAGTGGGAGGATTATTTCCAGCTAATTTGACAGATAAATCATTATACGAATCGACCACCCTTTGGGCACTGCACCCCGATAAAACAAGAATTGCTACTAAAATTACTGCATAAAGAATAGTTTTGTTCATTACTTATCTTTCGTATAGAGATTGAGATCAACATTCAAGGTTTTATAATACTCTTCAAGTGGAGTTTGTCCTTGATTATTTATGTCTTTAGGGTCAGAATATGTATTCAATTTTGGTGTCACACTATTATCTCCACATCCAATAATGCACGGATAGAAAGAGTGCGGAGACGGATTATTTTCTGATGGGATAAATAATGACGGAAGTCTAAGGAAAGACTCTCCGATATTGAGCAACACATTATCGCTCTGATTGACCCCGGCTGATTGCCAGCCTAAAAGACTCCCGACTAAATCTTGCGGGTTTACTTGGGAACGAAAAACATCATTAACGCCTTCCTTAAAATCAGTACGATTTTTAATATTGGTTTCCCCTCCATAAATCTCCGTCACCAAATTTGCCGCAACGTTATGATTAACCGGAGAACCCGCGTAGCCTACGAGGAATTTGCTATCCTTGTTACCCTGTACCAATTCTTGCAGGTGTTCTTTGTTTTGTTCCATACCTACTTGTGACATGAGTGTACCTTGTGAATGTGCACCTACTTCTCCCACCCGTCTTTGATATATAAACTGTCCAGTATCCGCTGTGAGCGTTTTTGGAGGTCTTCGTAGGTGTATTCTTCCGCCAAACGTGGATCATTTGGTTTGTTGTAGGTTAAAATGAGTGCAACTTCTCTTGCTTTTGTTCGTGCAGGATTAAACTTATAACATCCAAATGAAATTTCTTCCTTATTTGGATAAATATGTTTATCAATTACTCCTTCCCTAACCTCACAGAAATAATTTTCTTTGCCATGCCTTTGAAGTGATATATTCTTATTTGGATGATATTGATGTAAAAGTTTATTTATGTATGAAACATCTCCTGATTCAATAGCTCTCTCTCTCTCGGTATATGCCATAGTACTAACAGTTAATTCAACATGGTAAACAATAGAATCTTTTAAGCCTAATACGATGGTTTTACCGTCCCTCATACTCATACCGTCCCATCCGCCCATTTTTGTAAAATCAGATTCTTTTGCGGATGGTAGAGAAAAAGAGAAATCTTCTGTATTAAAAACGTAATCCTTCATGGTTTGAAGATTAGCTACTCTAAAAGATTGAGGTGGTTTATTGCCACTTGATGAAATCATTGCATTCTCTATAGCGTTTTCTAAACCTCTACCTGAACATCCTATAAAGTTCAAGCTTAATATGAATAAAACAATATACTTCATCATCGCCCTTTTGTCGTATCTAAAATTGTCTGTGTACTTGGCTGGGTGGAGTCAGATTTGTCGGATTGAGGTAATAAACCCATATTGATAGTCATTTTTCCATCTTTATTCGTAAAATTGTCTTGATAATACTCACTTCTCGGATGTTCTTTTACCCCATCATTCGCATTGGGTGTATAGTAGTTTTTAATATCAGGAGTATAGTTTTCATTCCCGCACCCAATTACACAAGGATAATAGGAGTGGGATGAATCCCCTCCTATTCCGAAAAGTCTTGGTATAGCAAAGAAACTTTCCCATACGTTGTTTCCTAAATTTTCTGAGTTGTTTATTCCTGCTGATTGCCAGCCTAAAAAGCTGCCGACGGCATCCTCTGGATTTACTTGGGAGCGGAATACATTAGATATCCCTTTTTTATTATCAAATCTATCATTAATAGCATCTTTTCCCCCATAAATCTCGCTAACCAACGCCTCTGCGAAATTATGATTAACCGGAGAGCCTGCGTAGCCTACGAGGAATTTACTATCCTTATTACCTTGGACAAGTTCTTGCAGGTGTTCTTTGTTTTTCTCCATACCTACTTGTGACATGAGTGTACCTTGTGAATGTGCACCTACTGTAAGGTTTCCTTTGGTAATCGTAGCCATTTGGTCGATCACTGCTCCGGTCTGTCTGGCACCGCCTGTCCCTAAAGCTGATAACCCCGTGTTCACCGCTAAAGCATCTTGGGCACTTTCCAAAAGGTCTCCTATAATCCCATGTTGCTGATTGTAGTTAAGTATACCATCCGCTCTACCCTGTTGGGTTTGCTGATTGTACGTAGCTGTTTCTATAGAGTTAAACATCCCGTTTGTAAAGAGATGGTTGATTCCTGAATTTTTTACATTTTCTGCGCTCAGTCGAATTTTATAATCTTCGAGGGACGGGTCTCCTGTTTTATCGGTAGGATCACCGATAATGACCGTTTTATTTGGATCGGTTCGATAGAGCGTTACGGTATCGAGAACAGTATCCGTATCTTTGAAGTCTTCAGCTTTTTTGACACCTTTTTCGGTTTTTATTAGTATGACTTCTTGTATATCATCTTTTGACACGCCCGCTTTTAAAAGCGTCTCTTTGCTTTCTACAATAATGCCCGTCCGATTGTCTCCGAAAAGCTGTGTAGCGATCTGAGTGATATATCCGCCACCATTCGCCTGTGTAGGGAGAAGCCCAAACGGTACGTATTTTTCTGCAGTATCCAATACTACCCCGACTGTATTATCCGCCCAATCTCCGTTACCGTCTTTTCCTTTTGACTCTGAAGGCAAGTTCTCCGTAATCTCTTTGTGAACGCTCAATCCCATATCGTCTATCGCTTGTCCCCAATCTTTTGCTGTTTGTGTCGGGTTCAGCACCGCCTTAATCGAGTTTTCACTGGCGTAGATGTCGTAGTTCTCACTCTCATCTTTCGTGATCTCTTGCGCTTTGGTGATGTCACGGTTGAGGGTCGTCGGTACTGATTCTTGGTTGGTTAGGGTGATCGTCCCGCCTCCGATCGTCGCGCGGTTAATCTGTTCTTTATCGCTATATCCATATCCAGCTTCCAATGTTCCTCCATTAGTCCCTTGGCTGTTTGTTTGAAATTGCGCAGCGGTGATATTTCCCAGACCGATGTTCATCGAGGTCGATTTATCGTGATCGGTGATGTCCCTCGTACTCAGTGTCCCTGTTGTGAGGTTCACATTTCCAACATCGTGACCATTTGCATCGATTGTGGCGATAATCGCTCCTTGCAGATCAGTATTTTTAGCAACCGTAATATCAACTTTTTCGGTAGCGATAATACCTGTTTGCTCATTTACCCATGCTTTGGAACTGCTCGATTTACCCGCACCTACGCTGACGCTTCCTCCGGTACTGAGAGCGATACTCTCGCTGTCACCTTTGGAACTTCCGGTGTCTTGGACACTGATAAGGTTCAGATCGCCGCCGACATTTGCCGTGACGGTATTACCCGACACGTGAGCACCTTGAAGCGTCGTATCTCCTGAGGTATTGATGATAACATCATTACCTGCCACATAGGTATCGCGCTGAGTAGTATCATTTGAACGATTTTTTGACTGAGCATACGATGCATCTACTTGACCTTCATTGGTTCCAAATAAGGTGACTTTGAGCGATCCTGATTTATCGGATGAAGAAGAGGATGCGGTTTGCTCTATGGATTTAAGGGTAATAGCTTCGGCGTTCATCGAGATTTTGTTACCCGCTATAACGTCACTGCCTGCAACCGTAATTTCTTTGGTAGCATCCAATAAAGCGTCATGCCCCGCAGCAATAGTAGAGCTTTGTGCGGAAGTGCTTTGAGCGGATGTTTCGCTTTTGGACATTTCCGCAATCGCATCGAATCCGGCACTAACCGAATGTGACAAGGTATTACTCACCAGATCGATACTTCTAAGCACAGTTGAAGCAGCATTGACCGCGTTGTCCGATTTAGGAAGCGACTCAGCATTGGAAACCAGCTGTTTCGCCGCATCGGTCACATGCTGTTGTACTCCTACTTTGATCCCCGCTTTTAGTTCTTCATGAACCTGATTTTTATAGGTAGTTGCATCCTCAGAGAGAATATTGATGTTTTTATCGGCTTGGATCGAAACATCATTGTTGGCGATAACATTTGACGCAAGAACATTGGTATTATTACCTGATCGAACAGTGATATTATCACCAACGAGCTGTGAACTCACCTCTTGCGTTTGTCCTTCTCCAATTTTATCGGATTTGGTAATGACTCCGGCAAAAATGGATGCTTCATTCATATTAAGGGTTACACCGATACCTGCTTTGGCAGTTGACTCTTTGTGATCGTGATTGGCAGATTCTGTTGCAGAAAGAATATTTACGTCTCTTTGCGCGTTTACGTCGATTGTTGATGCTATGACATTCGATCCTATAGACGTTACATCTTGACCTGCGTCTATTACTACTGTAGTTCCACTCAATGTTGAGCTTTTTTGAGTAATGTTTGCTTTAGCATCTTGCGTTTGTTTCTCTTCTGCAACTGTTAGCATACCGTCACTAAAACCTAAACTCAACCCTGATTTTTTACTGTAGTGCTGCTCAGTATTTTGTTCCTCATCGGATACAATATTAACGTTTTGAGCCGCTTTCAATCCAATAGCATCCCCTGCACTCACATTGGATGCCACGATACTAATATCTTTCCCAGAATTCATGATAATGTTTTTGGCTTCGGTTTTTAGCGTTGCTTCGTGGAGTTTCTCCGCATCGGTGCTATCCAGTGATGCGGAACTAACAAGTCCGCCGAAACTGCTTTTAGACTCTTGGTGGAGGCTCGCTTCGCGGTAGGTTTTAGCGAGGACATTGATGTCTCCTGTGGCATCGACTTGGATGTTCTCGGCTGCTTTGAGATTTGCCGCTTGGAGGGTGGTGTCTTTGCCTGAGGTAATGCTAATGTTCTGAGCATTTAGGGTACTGCCTACCGTAATCTCTTTATACACGGTATCTTGCTGTACTTTACTCCCGACGAAACCGTTTGAAGATTTGATTTTGGTATCGGTATAGATATGGTCATTTCGAGCTATAAGCTCTACCCCCTCTTTTGCTGTGACGCTCAGATCCTCTTTCGCGTTTATTGATGAGGCGTCAATGGTGATGGCATTTGCATTGAGGGAAATATTTTCCCCTGTAATATTTGTACTTTCATAGGTGGTACTATCCCCTTTGTTATAACCGTTGCGCAGTTTAAAGTTATAGGCATCATCGGTTTTTAGAGCATTGACATTGATATCGCCATTTTTAGAGACCATCGTGATATTTTCATTAGCGGTTACCTCGGCATTACTCATCTTAATGGTTTGATCGGCTTCGAGCGATAACGCCCCTCCCGCGTTAATTAGAGAAGATTTCCCTTTTTGCGTGGCTGTTTGAACCCCTCTAGCGTATTGGTATTGTATCTCCTGCGAGGCTACATCACTCGTGATTGCACCTTCTGAGCGGAGGCTCATATCCCCCCCTGAGGTTATTGTACCGCTGGTATTACGTAAATCGCTTTGCACTTGGAGTACCATATCCCCTCCTGAAGAGAGGGAACCGTTAATATTTTTAATCGTATCGGCACTCAGAGAGAGGGCATCGTTCGCACGGATCACTCCGTCATTGGTTAGGGTATTTCCGATGGTTAAATCGATCGTATTCGCCGCAATTTTCGGTCCCGACTCCCTGAGTGTACTTGAGGCTAAATAGACACGGGGAACCAAGACTTTAACCCCCTCTATTGTCCGCTCTTCCAGCCAGACGATATTCTCATCGAGATGGGCAATTTGATCCTGCGTCAACGCAACTCCGACCACCAACCCCAAATCCGATTGTACGTGCAATGCATTGTCCATCAGTGCTTGGTACTGTTCCGCATCCGAAGTGTATTGCCCCAAATATCGGTTTCCGCTTAACCGTATCACCGAGTCTCGAATCAATTGAGTCTCATACGCTCCATCCCCTAAACGTTTTAGGGTATGATCAGGATCAAATCCCAGCCTTTCTAAAATGTAATCAGAACTGATAAAGGTGTTATAATCGGTATAAAGAGGGTTGTGCTCAATGAGATAAGGGTGATTGATATCCCGATTAACCAAGAAAAGTCCATATTTTCCCTGTGGAAGCACGATCCCGTCGATAATGGCTTCCGCACTTTCGCTGTAGGCTATAGCCGGGTTTGCTGTGAGATTGCGATGCAGATTGGTTTGATACAATCCTTCATCCTGAGTAATTATCTTATATTCCACATTTTCCTGAAGAGCCAAGGCGGTATTGACTTCAGCACGGAGAGTATCGGAAGCTGCTTCGAATCCACTGGTCAATGGGGTAATATCGAATTTGCTTAATGCCTCCGTATTGTCCGATACGAGAGTTCTTATCGTATGATCGATATCCAATAGAGATTGCTTTTTTGTTTGAAGATCGTTTATCTCCCCCATAGAGGAACGAAGTGTTTCTATATCATCGAGGTGCTGTTGGGCAGAAGTAATATTATTTTTAAATTGGCTGAGCGTCAATTCTAAGTCGGTCGTATCGTAAGCGGTGTTTTCTGCTTTAATGGTGAGGATCAAGGATTCCAAAGTATTCGCCAAGTCGCTATTATCTGTCATCTCCTGATGCAAATCGCTCTGCAATAACGCCATGTTCGTATGAAAGATACTTAAATCATTGTTAGCGATGGCGTCTGTAATAATCGCCTCGATAGCGCTTTCCTCTCCAATACTCTCTGCAAGCACTTCATTTGCATTTTGTAACGTCAAGGTTAGCTCTTGAAGTAAAGAAGAACGTGTTTCAAGTTCATTTATCGCTGAGAGGTTAGCTAAAATCTGCTCTGCACCTAATACGCCGTTTAACTGATCGCTCAAATTGCTCAATGTTACTATATTACCGGAAATACTGTTTTTGGCAATAATCCCGGAATTTGAAAGCGGTGTTCTCTCACTCTGTTCCGTCGTCCATGTTCCCCGATAGCCGGCACGATGTTTATGACTAACACATGCCCCCAGTACCCTTCGTGAACAATATCTTTCATCACGATACTTTTTGATAACCGTTACGACCGTATTAACAAGTACATTACCTACATTCTTAACATTATCGGCATTTAGCATCATATCCTTGTCCGATGCAATTAGGGAATAAAAATTATTAATATTCTGTGTATCGATACTCATATCACCTGTCGATAAAATTAGGGCAGGATTATTAGGTACATCGATAACATCTGTGGTTGTGGTCACGGTGACTTTATCGTAATCATTAGAACCGCCTTGCGAAATCGTTTCTTCTGTTGAGGAAATTACCGTTTTAATCACCGGTGCATCGGCAAGATTATTGAGTGTTTGAGCTGTGATATTGAGATTACTCCCTGATTGGATGACTCCATAATTATCAATCGTATTGATTTTATCTTTGGCACCGTTAGCGGCGATGGTGAGTGAACCGTCACTGTATATCGTCCCACCCTTACGATTGCTCAGTGTATCGTCAATCAAGAGCTCCATTTCATTGTTACTGCGGATTACGCCACCATTATTTAGTGCTCCCCCATTGAGCGAGAGATTATTTTTAGAATAAACCGCTCCGAGATTGTCGATGATATCACTAGTGACAGTGACATCATATCCTCCTATCAATCCATTATTGGAGAGATCACGCGTATGAACAAAAGTTGCCCCCGTCCCTAACAATGCGTTGAGCTCTCCGTCGTTGAGAATGGCTACTCCTGCGTTAATACTCATATTATTCAATGCTTTAACAACACGATCGGTTGATATAGAAATATTGTTTTGTGCCGAAATAGAGATATCATAAGCCGATATATCCTCGCTTGCAAGAACATCAGAACTCTGCGACACGACGTTGATCGCTTTATCGGCTACGATTTGTCCAAGGGTAATTTTTCCATCGGCGGTGAGTTCTAATGAATCACTCGCATAGGTGATTTGAGGGAGATTTACTCCGACCCCTTTGTCGGTTCCCACCAGTCGGATCGTATCGCCATAAATACCTCCCAATGCACTCGAATCAATAGAGTACCCATTTCCCGTGACGTTATCGGAGATTACCGTCCCATCTCGCGTGATCGTATTTTCTCCGGTAACGACATCGAGCGCTTTGGCGTAGAGTTTTGCATTCAGCTGTAATGCTTTGGTATAAAGTTCCACTCTGTCGATGTTGTCCGCATTGAGTCCCTCTCCCTCGATGAGGATATCACCGCGTTGTACATGAAATCCATTGAGTATACCTCCGCTCAGCTCCGGAGTACCTGTTGTCAATGTCGCACGCGACGTGTTGATAAACCCTCCACCGTTCACCGTGATGCCATTAGGGTTGGCAATGATGAGATCGGCACGATGTCCCGCTACTTCACCGTAGCCTTGTAGCAAGGATCGATTGGTTCCCGTCACCTCATTAAGAATCACCCGTGCCGGAGTCGTCCCTAGATTAGCATTTCCCTGAACCCATCCCCCCAACTGTGTTAATGATGCACTCGTAGCATTGTTAAAAATCACCCCGGAAGAGTTGATGTTGAATTCGCTGAATTTGTTGTGCGAAAGCCCTGATGTATTGGGTGTGACAATGTTGATTAGAGGGATACCGTTTGGGGTCGATTCCATCATTGGACGATGAGAAACTGCTGCCGCCGTATCAACGACAATCCCATCGGCATAGAGAATATTTCCCAGCAATGCGGTTGAGAGGATACATGAAATACTTTGGCGGTAGAGGTGGGTGAACATCTTGATTCCTAAAAATTACTCGATGCGCTGATACCGACAAAGGGGTCGGTATCAAACGTCTTATTCGGAGATGAGAGGGGGATAGCGTGATAAATATCCATATCGAACGCACCGTAATGACCGCGTAATCCGATCGTTGCACTGCTGAGGGTTCCTCCTGTCGTATCTTCACCGGAGGCTATATGTCCGATATCGTAAGCGATATAGGGTGAAATATTCGGCGACGTTTGAAATACGAGTTCATTGCGAGCATACCATCCGCTATTGCCGCTGATGTTTTGCGTCTGAAACCCACGGACACTGTAAGCGCCTCCTATGCTGATTTGCTCTACACTGTACAGGCGATCATTGGAATATTGGGCATAGGCGCTGAAGTTATAGGTGATCGGGAGGAGTGTATCGAAATATTTGCTTCCCCCTGCTGCCAAAGTCCACTTAGAAAAATCGTTCTTTAGTGTACCATCCGTCGTCGGATTAAACGCATTAAGCCCATGATGATAATCGATGAGAGCATATAATTCCCATTTTGGTTGTTGGTATACGTATTTCCCCCCCGCTCTTCCAACGCTTAGATTATAGGTGGATGCATCGATCACGGTAGTGTCTATCTTGCTGAGGGTTTTTTTCTTCGCTATTTGAGTGCTGAGTTCAATGTTCTGAGTACGGGTATGAAAGAGTTTATAAGTGGTTCCAAGAGAGTAGACTTCACTCTCCCCGTGTGAGATGTACGAATCATTCAATCCTACGATGGTTTGACTGTAGGTAAAGCGAGAGAGCGATCCTTCCCACAACCATTTGCCCAAGGGAACACTATAGGTATAGGTGTTGCCGAAACTCTTTTTACCCGTTTGCTGTTTGTCGGTAGTATTCATATTAATGGAAAAAATATCGCTGAACCCGAAAAAATTCTCCCATACAAATCCCCCGTATAGTTGAAACTTCCCCGTTGCGTCTGAACCATAGTTATTTAATCCAAATGAACCGAAAAACGGGAGAGTTTCTTGAGAGTTCAGAATGACGTCCGTTGAGCCTTCCTCTTTAGCGGGAACCAAGTTCATGGTAGTTTTATTGGAGCGTAGACGATTGACCTGTTCGATGGAACTCTCCAAATCTCCCAAATGCAAAGGCTCGCCCTCCAACCCTATAAATGCTCCGGCTGTTTTAGAGTTATCGCTGACAACGTGTGCAATCTTCCCCTCTAACGCATATAACTCGACTGTCCCACCCGATATATCCTGAGGAACGAGATAGACACGTGAGGTAATGTAGCCCTTGTCTATGTACTGTTTGGTCAATGAATCGGCCAAGGAACTCAAAGAACGAATCCCGTTGCACCGACCGATATAAGGATAAATACTTAAGTTCTGTTCATCACGGTTTAGAAGGGTCATGTTTTTAATCACAATGGAAGTCGTTTTAAAGCAGACCGAATCGTTTCGATCGATTGAAGCATTAGACTCTATCTGTATGGTTTTAGATGATGGGATTGTGGTATCAACGTTTTGGAGCTTCTCAAATATTTGTCGCTGTTGTTCATTAATCAGAGGGAAATCGATGGAAGAAGCGGCAAATAAGGTAGAATAGCCACTTAGTATCAGGAGAGTAAACGTACTGAATTTCAACATAATAACCTTTAGAAAATCATAATTATAAACGGCAAGCAATTAATACAAAATAAAAATGAATAAAAATATGTGCATATAATTAAAAATAATACTGATAATGTGTTACATTTGTGTTAAGAGGGGGGGTCTAAGAGAAAAAATATTCTAGATATGACAAGCGACAATGATGTACAAAAAACAAGTGTTTTCCGACACTTTTCTCTACCCTGCTTTTAAAGCCTAAAAAGTAGTCATATTCCATACGAAAAACACTGTCGGAATAATAGATTTGTCGGAAAGCATATTTTGATGTTTTCCGACTTCATTTTTGTGATACGAATTTAGGATAGTTATAGTTTTTTATTCAATATCCAATCCTGCAAAGTTTTAACTGCTCTTTTCTGCTTTGCCAATCGCTCATACATTCATCAAGTAGCGTTTTAAAATTATCATTATGATGCCGTTCTTTTAGATGCAGGGTGTAAACCTACAAAGGGATTTTTCTTCCCATGCGCTTTAAAGTTTGCTTAAAATCGTATTCTTTAAGCTTTTAGAGTTCATTTTCCTAGCTGTGATTGAAATGTCTTTCATCTAATAAATTTTATAAAATTCTAAAATCTGCAATCACCCTTTACCCGCTTTACATCAGCTTTTGGAGGAAAACCAAACATTCGCGCATATTCTCGGCTGAACTGCGATGGACTTTCATATCCGATGTCAAATGCAACTTGGGAAGCGTCGATCTCTTTTGACATTAATCTGAGTCTTGCTTCATGCAACCGAAGTGTTTTTTTGAAACTGTAATGGACTCATTGTCGTAATCTTTTTGAAGTTATGATAGAGCGATGATTCACTCATGGAGACCAATTTGGCTAAATCTGGAATATCCAGTTTCTCAGCAAAATCATCTTTAATCTTTGTTATCACTTTTACTATGCGCTAAGTCGCACTTCCATCCATAATATATCGACGGATAAAATCTTCTCCCTCTTCATTCATTATAAGATCTATAGATTTAGAGAGAATGAGTGGGCATTCTAACAAAGTAAATTTAACAATATGGTTTTGTACTACAAGATATTAATTTTGGTAAATATGAGATCTGTTTACGTGCTTCTTCAATCCAACATTGTAAAGTAGAATCAGGATTTGCAGTTAAAGAATAAATTACCCATTTTCCTTCTTGCATTGAATCAAGAATACCGGCTTCGCGCATTTGCTTAAGATGTCGGGAGACGAGCGGCTGTGAAAGTTCTAACGTGTCACAAATCTCACATACACACACTCTTTTGTCTCTTAAAAGAAAAATTAGTATTTTCAACCGATTAATATCGCTAAATATTTTTGATAATTGAACCAATCTTTCCATCTAACCTTCTTCTAAGTCTTTTTATATAACAATCTCGTTATATAACATTAAAGTTATATGATTATAACGTAAGAAGAGGTTATTTATGGAACATATTGTTCTTTTCATTGATGCTATAGTAGATTTGAGCAATGCAATGGCTTTTTATATACTCTTCGGTCTGCTCTTCGCTGGAATCTTACATGAAATGGTACCTGAAACATTGGTTTCCAAACATCTAGGAAAGGACTCTATCGCTTCCGTAATCAAAGCTACCTTATTTGGTATCCCTTTACCCGTGTGCTCTTGTGGGGTGATTCCGTTAGCCGCTTCTATTAAAAAAAACGGAGCAAGTAACGGAGCAACGCTCTCTTTTTTGATTTCTACCCCCATTACTGGAGTCGATTCGATTTTGGCAACTTATGGAATGTTTGGCTGGGCTTTTACAATTTACAGAGTTGTTACGTCCATTATTATCTCTATGATAGCAGGAATAATTACTAATCTGAAAGCTCCCGGTGAATCAAAGAACTCTCAACCGCTGTTCACTATGGCACACTCAAAGCCGGTTAATCCATCCACGGTTTTAGTTGGTACATTACCTAATAATGAAAGATGTTCTGCCGATGATTGTGGATGCGGTCAACCCAAAGCGAAAAAACGTTTTTCCTTTATCGATGCGATGCACTATGCGTTTGTGACTTTGCTGGGTGACATCGCCAAGCCGCTATTGTTTGGACTCATTATCGGTGCATTGATAACGGTGGCGGTTCCGAAAAATTTAAGTGACATACTGATTACCTATCATTGGATCTCTTATCTGATCGTCGTTGCGATTGCGATACCGATGTATGTGTGTGCGACAGCTTCTTTACCTATTGCGGCGGGGCTTATGCTCGCAGGTGTTTCACCCGGAGCCGCTTTTGTCTTTCTCTCAGCCGGACCTGCAACCAATACGGTGACAATCGGCGTTGTCAAAAAAATGATGGGTACTCAAATCCTCACGATCTATTTGGTGACCATCGGTATCGGAAGTATTCTATTTGGTTTTGGATTGGACTATTTGTTAGACGGTGTTAATGTCAACGAGATTATCCATATCGATGAAAACCCCGGATTGATCGAGTGGATCAGCAGTACAATTTTATGGGGATTTGTGCTCTATTTCATCGCGAAGCCCTATATTAGACCTAGTAAAATCAAAAATACAGGAGACAAGAACAATGATTTATAAGCACGAGACAAAGCATTCGATTGGTGAGATTAAAGAGCAAATGACATCAAAAGCAAAAGAGTATGGATTTGGTGTGCTCAAAGAGTATAATTTTAAAGATCTTCTACATGAAAAAGGCTTTCCGATTGAGAGAGATATTACCGTATTCGAGCTATGCAATCCAAGCGGGGCACAAGCCATTCTTGGTTTGCATCCGGAAGTATCTATTTTTCTTCCTTGTCGCATCTCTATATATGATGATAATAATGGTCAAACGGTCATAAGCACCATAGGTATGGAAGATATAGTGCATAATTTCAACCTTGAGGAAACTTTAAAAAGCCATATGACAGGACTTTTTAGCAAACTTCAGGCATTGATAAATAGCTGGGAATAGTATATAATCATCCATCATGAAAAAGCATAATTTTTGGATCATACTTTTGTTAATCTCATTTAGCTTCTCAATTGCGCACGCTTTTGTAATCGAATCGAATGAAGTAAATCATTGCACGATTCAAGAATATGTTCAAGAGTTCTCTCAATCGAATGATTGCGGTGATTTATGCGATATTCGGCATATGTTTCACGTTAGTTTTATACTTCCTGACAATAGTCTGATTATCCAATTCGATAATCGCTTGATTCCTTACCCTTATTTCCATCAGGACTATACAGGTAACTTTGCTTTCTCCTCTTTTCGACCACCAATAGCCGCTTAACTCCTCTCTTTTTTAAACATAATAACTGACACAAGCCCCCAATGGGCAAATATTTTATTTATAACAACCATTAAGGATATATCCATGAAAATTTTATTCGTACTAGGCACTCTTATTCTCGTCTTGCACGCACAATCAGCGGAAATGACTACACGAGAGCATATGTCGATTCACAATAGCAACTCTCGTCCTTCCGTACAGCTTCAAGCCAAACAAGAAATGCATCGAATCCACAAAATCGATGAAAAGCAGTTGGCGCAGTTGGTTCTAAATGAGACGAATGAAGAGATTATTAGTGAAAAATTAACCCATCGTGCAGAGATTCTTTATTATGATGTCCGTACAAAAAGTTATCAGCTAGAAGTGAATGCTTTGGATGGCACTTTTCTAAAAAAGGTCAAAAACAATGATTAAATTGCTTCTTTTTGTGTCGTTGTGTTCGGCGACACTTATGGCCGAGAATTTTGAACATTTTATGGCTCAAGCTATTGAAAAGAGCCCTTATTTAAATGCATCAGCATTAATGATCGATCAAGCTAAACTAGAAGGGAAAAAAGCGATTCGTTATGAAAACCCTTCTCTCGAAGTGGAGGGATCGAAGTTTCAATCTGAAAATGGCTATCGGTTTGGAATCAATCAGCCGGTTCGCTTGTGGGGCGTAGGTGAAGATAAAGAACAAATTTCTCGCTCGATGGTGGCAAGTGCCAAAGCCAATGTCGCACTGGAACGATCTCGCTTTATCAAAGAGATTTGCCTATTGTATGTCGATTATGCCCAAAACCAAAAGCGTTTAAGCCTTGCGCAAGAAGAACTAAAAATTGCTCAGAGTATCAATACTGTTTCCAAAGAGCGTTACACTAACGGAACACTCTCCAAAGCGTTGATGCTCCAAGCTGATGTGGCTTATGCGGATGCCTCATCTAATCTATTAGAACATCAAAAAGAAGCGATGAAGAGCTATGATGTTTTGCGTGAATATGCCGGTATCATAGAAGAGATACCCATTGATTCTGAACACCTTTTCACTCGTATGCAAGACGAAAAGTTAAGTCCCGAATTGACTCTTTTATCCGCTGAAAACACTTTAAAAGCCTCTCAAGCGAAACTCGAAACCCGTGTTATTGAATCGATTGGAGTATTTGGTGAGTACGAAAAAGAGCCTGACCAAAATATCTATCGAGCAGGATTTTCGATTCCTTTAGCGATTTTTAATACCAAGAACGAAGAAAAAGTTCTGCAAGTCATTCAGACACGGCAGAACGCACTGTTTCTAAAGGCGCATAATGATCGACTTGGGCTACATAAAAAAAGATTACTCAGAGAGATTGCCTCTCTTGAATCTTTACTGCAACAACGTCAAGAAAATCTCAAAAATGCTCAAGAACTATTGGCCATGTATCAAGACGCTTACGCCATTGCGAATATCAATCTTTTAGAACTCTATGAGATCAAAAACCGTCGTATTACAACCCAAGAAGATATCATTTCTCTTCAATCACAAATTAATCGTTCTACTATCGAATACAACTACCTTCAAGGATCTTACAATGAGTAAAATTTTAATGAGTGTACTACTTTTTTCAGCAGTACTATTTGGTGCCGTACAAATACCAATCGAAACGGTGCAATCCCGTCCATTCGGTGCTACAATCGATGTTAATGCCAAAGTTATTCAACAAAATAACGATCAGCATGCTATCACCACATCCCTTGAAGGGTATGTTGAAGAATATTACGTCCGCGCAGGTGATACAGTTAAAAGAGGGTCAAAAATCGCACGGTTGCGTTCGGTCGCCCTCTCTAAACTTGCCATTGATTATCAGTCGTTAAAAACCCAATACGACCATTTCGATAGAAATTTTCAATCGGATAAGGCATTGTATGAACGGGGTATGCTCTCGCGGCAGGAGATGACGACTAAACAAATTGAGCGGAATGCACTGCTTTCTCAGATCAAAGGGATCGAAGTCCAGCTCAAAGGCTCTAACGTAAATCCCTCATCACTCAAAAATAACGGCAATTCCCACTATGTCTATGCGACTGCATCAGGACGAATCGGTGAGATTCTCGAACCGGTGGGGGCATTTATCAAAGACGAAAAAGTGATGGCAACGATCATCAACGCCGATGCGTTTTATCTGCAATGTTTTATCCCTCTCAAATATTCGGCACAGGTGCAAAAGGGACAAAAGGTTTTGGTGAAAAATAATGCATCCACTGCGATATATGGACGAATTAATCGTGTACTTCCAAGTATTGATGAAGCCACCCAGCGCATCACTGCCTTAGCCTCATTGGATAAATCCACCTCGTTGTATTTGAATCAGTATGTCGGGGCAACCATCTATACCCAAAAAGATAAAAATTACCTCGCGGTGAAAAAATCGGCACTCACTTTTTTTCAAAACGAATGGGTAGTTTTTGTCCCGACGGTTGCCAAAGCACATAAAGAAGATGACAAAAAAGAAGAGCACGGCAAACATGAAGAACATGATGATCATGAGGAAGAAAAAGCCCCTTATGAAGCCAGAGTGGTTGAAATCATCGCTAAAGATGACCAGTATGTAGCCGTCAAAGGATTGAAGGCTGGGGAACGTTATGTCAGTGATAAAAGCTATTACGTGAAATCGATGCTCCTTAAAGCGGCCATCGGTGAGCACGGTCATTGATGAGGATGCAATTATGATAGAAAAACTCATTGACAGTGCTCTTAAATACCGCATATTGGTATTGGTGGCATTTATTGCCATCATTCTTTTAGGCGTTCGCTCGTATCAGAATATACCAGTGGATGCCTTTCCCGATATTACCCCTAAACAAGTGGTGATTTATACGGAAAGCCCGGGTAATTCCGCCGAAGATATTGAAAAACTGATCACCTATCCGATTGAATCCGCACTCTCAGGAATGGCAGGGGTTAAAACGGTGATGTCCAACTCTATTTTTGGGCTTTCGTATGTATCGGTTTTCTTTGAAGATGATATGGACATCTATTTCCTGCGTCAACAGGTGAATGAACGCCTTGGAGGCGTAGAGATACCTCAAGGATGGGGAACCCCTGTTTTGGGACCCAATACAACCGGATTAGGCCAGGTATTTTGGTATCAAATCTATGACAAAACAGGTCGTTTTAGCCTCAGCGAATTGCGCCAAATGCAAGAGTATATTGTTGCCCCTTTGTATAAAGGGGTTGCAGGAGTGGAAGAAGTCACAGGATGGGGCGGTCATGAAAAACAATATGACGTTGAAATTGATACCCATAAACTGCAAGATTTCGGGATCACTTATGAAGAGGTTGTTCAAGCTCTGGAAAAAAGCAATACCGCCGCAGGTGGGCAGTATTTGGAATTCAATAAAGAACAGTACCTTATCCGAGGTGTAGGACTTTATAGCTCTTTGGATGATATTCGCAATACTCCTATCAAAGCATTGAAAGGCGAATCCATCACGATAAACGATGTCGCTGAAGTTAATGAGGGGACGTCACCGCGCTTTGGAGCCGTCTCCATCGATGGAAAAGAAGCGGTTATGGGGATGGTGCTTCAACGCACACAAACCAATGCTGCCGAGGTCGTTGAACAGCTCAAAGCAAAAACCGCAATGGTCAATTCAACCCTGCCCGATGGGGTGAGCGTGAGAATGCTCTATGATCGTACCGAAATTACGAAAAAAGCAGTGGAGACCATGGACATAGCGCTATTTAGCGGTATGGTTTTGGTGGGGATTGTGCTGTTCTTATTTTTATTTGAGTTGCGCTCGGCCTTTATCGTCATTCTCTCACTTCCAGTCTCGCTGTTAATCGCTTTTTTACTGATGGATTATTTTGGCTTGAGTGCCAATTTGATGAGTCTTAGCGGACTTGCCATAGCGGTGGGAATGATTGTGGATGGTACGGTTGTTATTGTCGAGAACAGCTTTCGAAAACTTCACGATCATCCTGATGCCTCACAGTTTGAAGTCATAGCAGGAGCCGCTAAAGAAGTTTCGACTCCAGTGACATTTGCCATCTTAATCATTGCCATCGTATTTATACCGTTACTCAGTCTTGATGGATTAGCTGGTAAACTTTACGTTCCAATGGCACTTAATATCACTTTTGTTATGCTGGGATCGCTTGCGGTTGCTTTGGTCTTGGTGCCGGTGCTTGCAACGTACCTTCTTAAACCAACGGCACATCACGATAATAGTGTGATGCGTTCCATCAAAAAGCGTTATACCCCGATGTTAAATTTCGCACTGGAACATGCAAAACAAATGCTCATTGCTGTGAGTATCCTTTTTGTAATTTCAGTGGCATTTTTGACTCAGCAAGGGCGTGAGTTTATGCCGGAGCTAAATGAAGAGTCGATTATGTATCGTGTTACCTCCATTCCCGGTACAGGCTTGTCCCAATCGACCGAGACGGCGCAAGAGATTGAACGCTTTATCCTCAAACATCACGGTAATGAAGTGCAATCCGTTCTCTCGATGATCGGTCGAAGTGAAAAAGGGGAAACGGCTCAGGCGAATTATATGGAAGTGCTGTTGATTCTCAAACCTGACTTGGAAGAGTACGAACAACTTTCCAAAACCATCGATACTGAACTTGAAAAAGAGTTTACTTATGTTCAATTTACTCCTACTCAGCCGATTGCTATGCGCATTGAAGAATTGCTTGAAGGGGTCAAAGCAGAACTTGCCATTAAAGTATATGGTGAAGATCAAAAGGTTCTTGATAGGGTTGCCGCCAACATTCAAGAGAGTATCGGTTCGATCGATGGGATTGAGGGAATGGAGATCGAATCACAATTGGGTCAGGCGCAAATCAAAATTGAACCTGATTATCAAGCATTAGCCCGTTATGGGATTAGCGTTGATGAGATTATGGAGGTAATTCGTTACGGTATCGGAGAAGAGCCGGCGACCTATATGATAGAAGGAGTGCGCCGCTACGGCATCGTCCCAAAAATCAAAGATGCCAAAATCGATATCGAAACGATCAAAAACATTCCGATTCGTACCCATGAGGGAAACATGGTGAGTTTGGATGAAGTGTGCCGAATCGATACTGTACAAGGATCATCGTTTATCAAACGAGAAAACATGAGTCGCTACCTTGTCATTTCTCTCGATGTCGAAGGTCGCGATATTGCGTCGTTCGTCAAAGAAGCCGATGCTAAAATCACCCAAAGCGTCGATTTACCAGATGGGTATTACATCGGGTGGGCAGGGGATTTTAAAAATATGCAAGAAGCGACGCAAAAGCTTATGATCATCATCCCAATTACCCTGTTGGTTATTATTTTACTGTTGTATATGGCATTTAACTCCTTGTCTAAAGCGGGGTTGATATTGCTAAATGTTCCGTTTGGATTGATTGGGGCGATATTTGCACTGGTTATTAGTGGAGTTTATCTGTCGGTATCAGCGATTGTCGGGTTTATCGCTATTTTTGCCATTGCGGTGCTCAACGGAATCGTTTTGGTGAGTTTCATTGATGAAATGCGTGCTAAATTTCCCGATGTCGAACTCAAGGAGGTGATTAAGAATGCAACGCTTCTTCGTCTACGTCCGGTGCTAATGACTGCTTCAACGGCATTGCTCGGTATTTTGCCGTTACTTTTTGCTACGGGTGTGGGAAGTGAAATCCATTATCCGTTGGCAGTCGTAGTTACGGGTGGGATTATCAGTTCAACATTCCTAACTTTGATGATTTTACCATCAGCGTACTGGATTTTTTATCGGAAAGAATCGGCTATTTCACAAAAATAAAGCCCACTTTTTAATCAGTATGATATGTATTGCACATAGAGTTTACCTGCTTGAATAGAAGATCGAGACGATCCGCCATTTTGTGGATCGTCTTCAAACACTGGTGACAAATTTCGATGAGAATCGGGAAGTATTTTTTGATGATAAGATTGCTTTAATTAAAAAATAACAGTACGCGATCCACATGGGGTTACAATTGTTTAAAAGTTGCACACCAATTGAAAAACAAATGCTCTGGTAACACCTTTCAGTGGGCTTGAAAATTTCTCAAAAGCTTATCAAGGGGTCTCCTGAGAAAGCGGAATATATAGTACGTTAAGCTAAAATAACTCAAAAACGGGTACAAACCTAAAGGGAGTTTTCCCCTATGCCTTTGCTGTCTTCAGCTCAAAAAAGTGGCTATGGGCGTGGCATTAGTTCTTGGTTTTAGTATTGGATTGTCGCTTACTTTGGTTCTTACAGGTGTGATCTCTGTATTAAGTATCAATTATATATCCAAAAAGTTTACTGGATTCGGAGATATCATAAGAAAAGCTCCCTATATTTCAAGTGTCTTAATCTTGTGTATCGGAGTATATATCGGATATGAGGGATTGAGTCATTTGATGAAATAATGATGGATTTGTGATGGTTGAATTCAGAAGCTTTGCTATTTGATACTATAAAAAATAAAATATCTCAAAGCAGTCATTGATATTGGTTTATCGAGTTTTGCATTTATTATTTTTAAAATGCTACTTTGACTTACTCCTATAGTAAGTAGGCGAGTGATCTCTTCCTTATAGGGATCAAGAATGCGAGTTTTATTTTTAGCTCCCTTTGGCCTACCAAGAACTTTTCCCATCGCACGAGCAGCCGAGAGTCCCTGTTTGGTTCGTTCACTAATAATTTCTCTCTCTGTTTGTGCGAAGTATCCATATATGGCAAGAAGTAAAGATGAAAGTGCCTCGTTTTGATTAGTGGAGAGTTCTGGCTGATTGGTAAAGATGAGTTTTATTTTATGTTGGTTGAATTGTTCAACGAGATTTAGGATCTCTAACATGTTGCGTCCAAGACGAGAGAGCTCAGTACAGATAAGAATATCGCCTTCACCCATCTTTTCTAATAGGATATCGATCTTTCGTTCTTTTTGACTTTTTTTGGAAGAGATTTCTAGTTCGATAAATTCGTGGATCAGTAGTTTATGCTGTTGGGCGTATTCGAGGATCTTGTGTTTTTGATTTTGCAAAGATTGTTGTTCTGTACTGACTCGAATATAGCCAAAAATCATCACAATCTCCTCTTTGCTATAAAATAGATAATAATTAAGTATTTTATCATATATTTTTGTTTTATATCTGACCTTATTCATAGCTTATATTAATGTAAACTAACGGTCGTTAAAATAGTAAAAAATTGGGATCGTCATGCCGCTTATTCAAATCCTCAGCTATTCCCAGAAAAAAGAGTTCGATACACCGCCTGTTTTAGATAACGATATAAGAAATGAGGTTTTTGCATTGCCAGATTTATTGCAACGTGAACTCGAAAATTTTGAAAGCGATGCAAACCGAACCTTTTTTATCGCGTTATATGGTTACTTCAAGTTAACAAGAATTTTTTATGAACCAGGTGCAATTATGCCTGAAGACATCGCTTATATCCAAAGCCGATATCTCTTTGAGCCGTGCACATTGAATCCGCCCCATATAAAGACACGCATCCGTTATAAGAGGCTTATTCGCGATCACTTTGGCTATCAATCACCAGATGGCACACTTCAGCAGAAATTGAAAGACGCCGCTAATAAACTCATTACACAGCTGCCAACACCAAAAGCACTTTTCTATGCATTGGTTGAATTGGCAGTCGGATATCGTTATGAAGTTCCATCCTATACCTTTCTCTCAAAAATTATCACCGATGCAATGAACCATCGTCGTAATGATATATTTGGTAGGCTCAAATCTTATTCAGCTCATACTGCGTTGCAGCCCTTGGAGCTCTTGATCCAAACAGATGAAACACTGCCAGGACGTTATGTACTCTCACGATTCAAAAAGTTTTCTCATTCACTCAAACCTTCAAAGATCAAAGAGGAGGTTCGTACATTTGAGACAGTCCGAAATATCCATACATCAATCTTGAATATCATACGAGATATTAGCCTTGAAGAGAATACTGCTCGTCACTACGCACAGTGGGTTGAGAAAAGCGATATGCATCAGATACTTCGAAAAGCCAAGCACAAATGGCAGTTTGATCTGATTTGCTTTGTTGTTC
>CAZKJU010000024.1:0-27224 GCA_964553185.1 uncultured Sulfuricurvum sp. | reverse complement strand
GTGGCGATAAGTTTTATCCCTGTCTCTTTAGAGATTTTAATCACCTGTTCATCAATAAAAAGCTGATCGGCAATCCCGTGACGCATAATCTCCATGTAGAAATCATCCCCGAAAATCTCACGGTACTCTAATGCAATTCTCTTTGCCTCATCATACCCTAACGCCCCGTTTTTAACGTTACGTTCACTGTTGGTATTGAGATGCCAATTCACCTCCCCTTGTAAACACGCAGAGGTACAAATGATCCCCTCACAGTTTTCGCGAAGGAGCTGTTTGTTAATACGGGGATAGTAGTAAAAGCCGTTGATATAGGCTTGGGACGAGAGATACATGAGATTTTTATAACCCGCCTCATTTTTGGCAAACAAACAAACGTGAAAACGCTGTTTGATACTCTTGTCCCCCAAATCCTCACCGTTATGGATGTAGGCTTCCATCCCAATAATCGGTTTAAGCCCTGCTCCACGCATCTGCTGATAAAAATCGATAGCCCCAAACATATTCCCGTGATCGCTCATCGCCACTGACGTCATCCCCAGCTCTTTTACCCGTGAGGCTAACGCGGAAATCTTGTTTGCCCCATCGAGAAGTGAGTATTCGGTATGAAGATGAAGATGGGTAAACGGGGGGACGGTGCTCATAAAAAAATGCCTTGAAAAAAAGTTAAAAGATTATAGTGTGAGGGTGATTAATATCTGATTTAATCTCTCTTAGAGGACGCTGATCGGCAGATAAAATTCCAAATCAAATTCTCCCGACTCGTCCAAAAAATGGTTTTTGCGGTAGATTGCATACGGAGGGAGCGTTTTGGTTTCAAACCCGCTGTTGGGTAGCCATATCTGATAAACATAGCGCATGAAATGGAGAACATCGCCATATTTTCCTTCAATATGGAAAACAGCGCACAACGATGAGGGAATCTCAAAATAGGCGACTGAACCATGATGATAAATCCCTTTTGGCACCTCAACCGCGGCAATATAAGCACACTCATCCAGCGGTGTAATCGTCGGGTTATCATGATGAAATCCGATCTGCCGCGCACTTTCTGGGAGGCTATTTTCAATACACCAAGCCCTCAGACGGTTCCAACTGTTTTTGATCGAAATATTGTAACCCCTATGACGAATATAGGCAGCATTGATGGGTGGGGCTTTGATGATTTTCGGGATCGTTCCCGAAAAATCGCGTACCGAAGCACTGTAAGGAGAATGGGAAAGTATCGTATGCGAATAAGAGAGATAATCGCCGTTTTTCCACATCTTTGGCGTGGTATGAAAACGCTCTTTGAACGCTTTGATAAAGGAGGTCTGAGAGCTGTACCCGCACATCCGTGCTATTTCAGAGATAGTCGCATATTTATTGGTTAGCAGGAGACTGGAAGCTTTTTGAAGCCGTATCGATTTAATCGTCTCGTAGAGATTTTTCCCAGTCTCCTCTTTGAAAATCCGATGAAGATGGTGAACACTGAGACTCTGTATCCGAGCAAGTTCGAGGGCATTTAATTCCGTATCAATATGGAGATAAATATAGGAGAGGACACTGTTGACAATATCGGCGTGTTGATGTTTAGTTTCCCTTTTCATTTAACAATATTATCATAATTGAATAAAAATAATGATGATTTTGGATAATAATTTTGATCCATTGGATAAAGAATAAAAAATTCAGATCCTTTACAATAACACTCAAAAAAGGCTACCCATGAAACGCTCATTCATCAGAGAGATTCTCGAAGTTATCGGCAGCGATACCGTATCGTTTGCGGGAGGTTTACCCGATGAAACACTTTTTCCTATGGAAATGATCCAAAAAGCCGCGGATGTAGTACTGCGAGATCCTAAATCACTCCAATACTCACGCAGTGGCGGGATCATATCACTGCGTGAAAAATTGGCATCGTATTACACAGGGATGGGGTTGGAAACAAAAGCCGAAAACATTTTGATCACCACCGGAGCACAGCAGGCACTGGATCTGATCAGCCGCGCTTATTTTCGCTTCGGTACAACTGTCGAAGCGCCTGCGTATTTGGGTGCGCTCAATGCGTTCGGAGCAAACGGATGCCCCATGTATACCGCAACATTAGATAATCATCAGTTAAATCTAAAAACATTTGAACACCATTTTGCCGTTACAAAGCGGGCATATATCATGTGTGATTTTCAAAATCCTACCGGTATCAGTTATCCGATTGAACATAGGGAATCTCTTGGAAATATGGCATCACGCTACGATGGAATCATCGTCGAAGACGGTGCCTATTCGGAGCTCTTTTTTGAAGAGAGGATGCCACCGATGGCACTGTTTGCACCTCATCACTCTCTCCATGTAGGCTCATTCTCCAAAACGCTTGCACCCGGTCTGCGTCTAGGATGGATTCGGGGAGATGAACATTTGTTACAACCAATTTTAGCACTCAAAGAACGCTCGGATTTACATACATCAAGCCTCTCGCAACTTTTGGCTGATCAATTTTGGGAGAGCGGAATGTTTGGAAAACATTTACGAAATGTCCGAAGAACGTACCAAAACAAATGCGATATTTTGGCCAACGAACTCACTGCTCAACTCAGTGATTTTCATTTTACCAAACCCAAAGGGGGGATGTTCATCTACGGTTCGTTTCCCCAAGAGGTGGATGCTAAAGAGCTTGCACTGGCGTGTTTAAAAAATGGAGCGGTTTTTGTTCCCTGCGGAGAGTTTTATCATGGAGCACCAACCAGTTCAGAAGCACGGTTTAATTTTACGGGGGCAACACCTGAACAAATGAAACTGGGAATTTCGATTATCGCCCAAACCTACAAAACATATATGCACCATAAGGAGCAGCAAAGTGCATGAGATTGGATAGTTTTAGAAGGGTAACCTACCGTAGTTTAGAGAGCACTCTATTCAACCCATCCGCAAACTCTCTCACCGTCTTTGCCCCTATGGCACTGGGTCCGCCCGTGATCTCTCCATTGTTACGCAGCTCTTCCATCAGATTGCGCATCGCGAGGAGATGTTTGATATTGTTCTCATCGTAGATCGTTCCACGCGGATCAAGCCCTACCGCCCCCTTACTCACTATCCGATCGGCGAGGGGAATATCCGCGGTAATCACCAAATCTCCCGCTTCAGCTAACTCGGCAATGCGGTGATCGGCTTCATCAGGACCTTGTGCTACAACTTCCATTGAAATATGCGGAACATCAGGAATACCGATACGTTTGTTGGCGATAAAAATGGTGGTAATTTCCCGTTTTAATACCGCACGGAGGAGTATCTCTTTAAGGGCATTGGGGAAAGCGTCTGCATCAACGAGAATTTTCATGTATCTCCATTTTAGCAATCAATGTGTCGTGGTATTTTGAGAATAATCCCAGTGCAACGATCGAGCCAATCAGTGCAAAAAACATATCCGACTGGGTATCCCAGATATCCCCTTGTGTCCCTAAAAAAGAGTCGGCATCTTGTCCCATCCATAGTGCAGCCCACCATTCGATCAGCTCATAAAATGCACTAATCCCTAACACAATCGAAATTACGAGAAACGCGAGCATACGGCGCCCATTGACATACTTCCCCCGCATCAAAATTTCACGTGCAATCAGCGCCGGAGAAAATCCCTGCATAAAATGGCCGATTTTATCATAAGGGTTCCGCTCCAACCCGAACCATTGGGCAATCTCGAATCCGAACGGAACACGGGCATAGGTATACATACCTCCCACAATCAGCACCACCGAATGGATCACAATAACCGCATACAACAACCATGTCAGCGGAAAACGACGATACGTAAACCAAAGAAGCGGTAATGTTATGATTACCGGCACGACCTCCATCAGCCATGTTACCCGATCATAAGGGAAAAGAGCGCTATATACTAACAGAAAAATCAAAAAAACAGACCCTGGAGTAAGAATAGCGTTATTCATCTTGTTTCCGTTACTCGCTGACGCACCGCACGTACGCTTTCTCTTTTTTGGATACCGTCGCCACAGAACCGAGTTTGAACCCAACCACGTACACTTCACCATCATTAAGAGTATCCGACGTCAAATAGTATCGCTGCATTACAGGACCGAAATATTTCATATCGATGGTCGGACGGCTAAAACTATAGTCTACCGTGCTATACATCTCATCAAGTGTCGGTAATCGCCAGTTTCTTCCTCCAAATGAAAGATTTTCACACATCTGTACCGCACTTTCATAGGTATATTTCGCTTTTTTATCGGTTGCATCGAGCGAATGCCAGAGTATACTATTTTGTCCATCTTTTGTCCCAAGCTTATCAAATGTATAGTTTCGTATTTGCTTTGGGGGCGGCGCATCGGTGCAAATCGCAGCTATTTTTTTGTTTTCAGGTGATGGAGTAACATTACGTTCTTTGGGGTAATACGCCAAACCTATATGCTCTAAAACTCCTCCGTCCCCTTCGCTTCCTGTCCCAATGATCGCTTCTCCGGTCATGATATTGGTTGTAGACCAGTAGCTAAATCCTGGTGAAAAAGGGGTAGAATTTGGAAGTTCGAAAATTTCTTGAATCTGCATCGGCCGCCATCCATGCTCACGGCAGTAGCGTGAAGCATCCTCTTGCGTGTATTCTTCACTCTGCGATAGATAGACTCCCGCATTAAGCGAAGCCGTAACAATCAAAAGTAAAAACAGACCAGAGTTTTTCAAAATATTTCCTTTTCATCATACTAAAATCGTTTTGACAAAAATCCATATTTTTTGAATTTTTTACAATTTCAATTTACTAAAACAAATTATATTGAAAGATTCCTATTATTTTGACACGAGTGACAGTTAGTTTAAAATTTAATATTTTTATACCGTTCAACAATCCACTCGGCAACGGAGTGTTTTTCATCCTCGCTAAGTTTCCCCTTTTGTGAGGGCATAATACCAAATTTTTCGATCGCCATCGGGTGACACATACTGTATTGGACATCAGGATAATCGATATAATCTTTGATAAAAGCGATCATAACACGGCGTTTGACATCCTCATCCTCATCGGCAATAATGATATTCTCACGGAGGCGGTTGGAAACTTCGACCATCGGAGGGGCTTTGAGAGTATGGAGTTTTTTGAGCACCTCTTTTTTCTCCATCATCTCTACATGACACCCTGAGCAATGTTTTTGATAAACACTGTACCCATCGCTAGCCATCAGCAGAGTACTGCACACGATTGATATTAAAAATAGTTTCATTGTTTGTTCTCATACGTTGGAATAACGAGTCCAGGATGGTTGGCGTAATCAATCAAAATCGATTTGACCCGATCTTGCCATGCATTCTGAAATAATTTCTCGATCTCAAAATTGGCTTTATCCCTGAGAATCAGATCTAACCACTCTGCCATCCTCGGTTCAGCGGGGACGATTTTCGGATTGTACGACAGACTAACGCGTTCACCCGTATCTACTCGTTCAAACGCCATATCTCCGTGTATATCTGCATCATACGTCAATAAGTTACGACGATCAAATTTGCCCCCTAATCCGTGAAATCCGCTCTGATCGGTTGCACCGGTGATGAATGACGCGATATTTGCCATAACACCCACAACCCCTTCTCCGAGACTACCGGACATCAAAACTCGGATTTCTCCTCGTCTAGGAGTGGAGCCCGGATACAAAAGGGTGAGCCCTTTTCGAATCATGAGATAGGTTCCTGCCACGGTAGGGCAGGAGTGCCCCGCGAGCTTTACACAATCATCATATCCATACTCAATAATCCCCTCATGCGCGGCACCCAGCATTTCGGCGAGTGGATCATAGAGGGTAATTTTAGGTACAGCTTTAAAAAAATGGGGCATCATATTGACTCCTTGGTAATTATAATAAAATGGGTAATCAAAACCAAACGCTCACCCGCCGGTACGATAAAACGCACGGGAAGAGATTTCAGACTCGGCTTCTCCCCAAAGATTTTTTTCGGGTTTGTTATAGACGACATCATTCAAAATCGCTCTCGCTTGGGCACTGTTCTCATCTCGGATAGCCTCTTTGATGCTTTTTGACCCTTCGAAAAACAAGCACCCGATCAAATCCCCCTCTGCAGTGAGGCGCAATCGATCACATGTCGCGCAAAAATCATGTCGATGGGGTTCTATCGTTCCAAAGAGGTACCCATCAGGCATTTCATAGAGATTAGAGGGACCGGTAGATTCTTTTCCGATAGGGATAAAAGGGTATTTTTTCCCCAGTAGCTCAATGATCTCATCACTGCGAAGCCCTTGAATTTTACTACTGGCATGGGTATTTTCCATATACTCGATGTAACGGATTTGAGCCCCTTTGGCATGCGCAAAATCAAAGAGATCGACTACCTCGTGGTCGTTTATACCACGTAAAATCACGCTGTTAATCTTGACACTCAATCCTGCATCGATTGAGGCGTCGATACCCTCTAAAACTTGTTCCAGTACATCTTTTTGGGCTATATAATGCAAGGTTGTGCGATCCAGTGAATCCAACGAGATATTGATGCGGCGCAATCCGGCCTTTTTGAGTTTGGCTGCGAGAGCAGGGAGCAAGTAACCATTGGTTGTTAATCCGATATCGACATGCGGAGCGTAGGTATGGATCATCGCGATCAGCACATCGAGATTTTCCCGTGTCGTCGGTTCTCCCCCTGTGAGACGGATTTTCCCAATCCCCTCATCGATGGCTATTTTGATAAATGAAAAAAGTTCTTCAAAGCTGAGTAAATTTTCTTTCGGTACCCAGCTAAAGGGTTTTTCTTCCATACAGTAGCGGCACCGAAAATTACACCGTTCGGTAACGGATACACGCAAATAGGTAACTTTACGTCCAAAACGATCGGTTAGCATAACCACCCTCATAACTCGAATGAGAAAGTATGTCGTAGAAACCGATTATTTTTCTTGACCTACATCAAGACTTTGGATCGCTCTGATCCATTTTGATGACAATCTTCCCTAACATCGTGTGAAATTTATCAAGCATTTGCTGGGTGTTGGCAATTTTTTCGAGAGAATTGATGGTAAGATTTTCGCTGATATCGATGTACTCTTCGATTTCGGCTTTGTTAGGTTCTGAGAGTGACGTTTGGTTTAATTGCAACTCCATCGTTTTGGCAGCATCTTCGATCTGAACGAGGGTATTTTGGGACTCAATGAGTGCATTTTGGGCTTTTTCCAATACTTTCTCAACATGGCCTAAAAAGGTTTTCATATCCGATTCCGCCTGTACAAGCTCATTTTGTGGTTCCAAAGAGGTTGATGATTCTAGAGGCATATCATCACACCGTATCTGCGATACCTCTTTAGCATTGCTCAAAAATCGGTCAAATTCATCATCAATACGACGCGTGAGTCGAAAACTCCCAATCACCGCAATCAAGGTTGCAAATGCACCAAAATATTGAATCCATTGCAGACGCTCGATTTTCTCTTCGGAGGCGGAGGTATAGGCATGAACCGTTTGATCAATCTGATCCAAGAGCTGATTGTTCAGCTCATAAAGTACCCCAATTTCCTCTTCATTCAACAAAACGTGCATTTCGATTTTAACTTTCATGGTTTCAGAAAGGGTAAAAAATTGATCGCTTAAAACACCGATTTTTTCTAAACGTTTGGCAATATCTTCATTCGGAGGTGGAGCAATTTTACCATCATGCGTTCCGCTTTGCAGCGATCTCAAGTTAAGCATAAATTCATTTTTAGCTTCGGTAAAAGGGCCAAATTTGGCAGAGGTACGATGGAGGTTTAAAAAAAGCTCTTTCGCCATTTTTTGGGTTAGCATTCGCTCTTTTCCGGCGATATGGATAACGTATCCATCATGCTTGCTTTGTTCATTCATATAAACGGTAACAGCAATCAAACTGACCAACATCAAAGAGAGTATAAAACTGATAATTTTAATGCGTGACGTAATTTTTCTCATAAGACACCTCGGTTAATTATACAATGATTTAAGTGCATCTCGATCCAGTATCACAACATCGCCATCCGTTTTGATGATCTCTTTACGAACCAGTTTGCCGAGCAAGCGGGAGAGGGTTTCAGGCTGAATGTTTAGAAGTGCGGCAATCTCTTGTTTTTTTAGTCGGTTAAACTTATCCAAATCGTGTGCGAGCATAAAGGCGACTTTTCCCATCGCATCTAACACCATATTGTTAAAAAAAGTACGCTGATAGTTCTCGACGCTCACTAAAACACTATGAAAACACCGCAGAGCGAATTGCGGACATTGCATGAACAATAACGGGAGCGAGGAGGTTTTTATCCCAATAAGAGTCCCCTTGCTTTGCGCTTCGATCGTTCCGAACGTTTTGGTCGTATAGTGGTTTTTATCAAAACGGATGTCACTGAGTGCCATAGAGGTTTCATTGTAGCAAATAGAGATTTCGTGCTCATCATGGGAGAGTTTGTACGAGCGCAATACCCCCTCAACGACAAAATACCAATACGGCAGTTCATCCCCCTCATAAAATAGCAGCTCCCCTTTCTCAAAACTCTTGATAAGTGATTGTGCAGCGATCAGTTCCAAGTCCCTTGAATCTAATCCCTCAAAGAGTGTGATTTTACCGGCAACACGAAAAAAGTCCATCCCTTTACGAACCTATCATCTCTTTGATAATCTCGGAGATTGAGCGATTCTGTTCTTGTGATAACGATTCTAGCCGTTTGTAGGTAGTTTTGTCTATCCACTCGCTCATTTTGATAATATCCTCTTCCATCTCTTTGAGACGATTATAGCTTAGTTCCAATTCGTGGCGCTTCTGGGTATCGACCGGTGCACGAAGCGATTTGTATCCGATCAATGTGCCGCTTTTATCAAAAAGCTGCGACACTTGGGCATAAACCCAATAAAACCCTCCATCATGACGAAGATTCTTGACGTATCCCGACCATATTTTCCCCTCTCCCAGCGTCTCCCAAAGGTTCGCAAACAAAGATGAGGGCATATCGGGATGACGGACAATGTTATGAGGTTTTCCGATCAGCTCCTCGACATCATATCCGCTGATGTGCGCAAACGTTTCATTCGCATATATGATGATACCATAAAGATTGGTGTGTGATACGATCAGCTCCTCACTCGGAACCTCCGTCTCGATGCAGAGCACTTTCATCACTTATCCTTTAAATGTCCGTTATAGACGATATCTCTCGCATCTACATCGTCAGCATTGAGCCGCTCCATTAACCCCTCATCCACACGTTCCAATTTCCCCTCTTCGTCCGAAAACTCGTTTTCGCTGAACGCCATCGCCATCTCGGCAGAGAGGATATGGGGGATCTCTTGGATAATACGGAGTTTTTCTGACTCTTCCTCCGTAGTATCCCCCTCTAAAATAATGATAATGCGCCCCATCTCATCGTGGGCGTACACTTCACATTGACCGCTTGCATGCAGCTGTTCTAACACAAATTCAATAAACTCCGGCGCACATTTGACGACAACACTTGAAACATTCATGGTAACTCCCAGTATAAAATTTTATTCTCATCCGCACACGACACTACATTTTTTTCATCGATAAAGACAATCCGATTCAATGTGGCGGTGTGCCCTTTTGCGGTAGCGATTTTTTGACGCGTCTGCGTATCGTAAAACGAGAGACGATTCTCTTCATCCAGTGCCGCCCCCATCACTCTCGCACTCGGAGAGAGAGCAGCTGCATAGATCAAAAATGAGCCGTTATAGCGAACATAGCTCTTTCCATCCATCGTATAAAGAATCGCTCTTCGATCTTGTCCTGCGGTAATAATGGATCCGTTTTGGATATCAAGATCGTAGATATTATCAACATTTCCTCCGCGAATTTGGCGCATTACTGCCATTTTAGCCGTATCGATCAGCGATATAACCCCCGCTTCTCCCGCAACAGCGGCGATTTTTTTATCCTTGGAGAGTGCCATATCTGAAAGGGGGGAGGTTCCTACACTGATGGTTTTCACCACTTTATTGGCATCGATATCGAACCAAACCACTTCATTGCTCAGCAGTGCGATCATGAGGCGTTTGTCGCTAATAAAAGCAATTTTTTTAATCACTCCGTAGGTCATGTAGGATGTCGGAACGATTTTTTGGTTTCGGATTAGAAAAACTTTCCCCTCATCCGATCCAACAGCAACGGTTGAGCCATCCGATGAGACATCCAAACTCATCACTTTGGGAATCACTTTTTCGCCCCAGCTATCCACTCTTGAGGGTAATGTAACAGTTGAGAGGATTTTACCTTTCGTGTCAAAATGGATCACCTCTCCATTGGCACTTCCAGCCCACAGGGTTTTATCGTAAAGAGCGACATCCAATATAGGTGATGAAGTTTTTACCGTTTTTTTCGGAGTTATAAGCCCCCCATACAATGAGAGACTCAAAAGAAAGAGTAGAAGCAGTTTCATGATACTCCTTTGAGAGGTTCTGGAGCTAAAATCTGTATTGTATACGCCGGACATACCCCGACACAAAAACCGCATCCGGTACAAAGATTTGAATCAATTTCCGGATTCCAAAGTCCGGTAAATTGTATCGCCTTTTCGTTACAAACATCTTTACAACTTTGACAAATTGTTTTATTCCATGCCAAACAGCTCAAAATACCGATCTCAAATCGTGCTTCGATTTTCTCTATTGGCTCTGCAACAAAACAATCAGATTCACACGCCGTTGCACATTCACCGCAGAATGTACACCCGCGACGCGAAAAATCAAGATAGGGGACACTCGACTCTGAACGAATCACAATCCCCTCCTCGCACACATTTTTGCACGACGATGTGACACAGGTGCCACATTTATCCGCTGAAGCTTGGATAAACCCCGGTAAAAAAGGATTGAAAGGAGCCTCCTCTTTTTTACCCAAGGCAATCGATGCTAACGATGCAAAAAAACCGCGACGTGTTTCCATCAATCGGCTACTAAATCTTTATTGATATCGAACGAACCGGATGGATCTTCCATTACCCCCTCACGAAGTGTTTTCATGAGATTAGTTTTGTATTCACCGCCGATTTTTTTATGATAAGCACCTTTGAATTTGTTCATAACCGCCGGATCAAGAACAGCCTGTGGTGCATGGCACTGTGTACAGTTCCAGCGACCTTGGTAGAGTTCCCCTTTGAGATCTTCCATTTTTCGTAAATTAGTTAAATGCGATTTTGGAATCGGAATTGCCCCGACACTTGGTGCAACATCGGGCATGTGACATGATGTACACGTATTCTCTTCTTGGGTAATGATCGGTAATTCGCTAATGTCATGTGGGATCATCGGCGGTTGATTATCATAGGTACGCGGAATACGTTTATTCCCTGCCCCCGGAGCCGTTCCTTTATAGGTAAAAGGTTTTTCGACTAATCCGCTATCTGCATCCACACTGACTTTTGAGAGCCCCAACGACTCCTCCTTAATTTGTACGTCTTGACCGGCGGAGACACCTGTCGCCCCCAAAATAAACGCTGCTACTACACTTATCACACTTCGTTTCATGTGTTACTCCTTAGTTTATTTGCTCATCAACCGAATATCGAAATTTAAAGCATCATCATCACACACTTCAACACACCGACCACAGTTGGTGCATTCTCCCATAGCAACGAATTCGCTTCGCTTACCGATCATATGCAAGACCGGTTTTTCAGGACAAATAGCGGTACATTTCATACACAATGTACACTTCTCCTGATTGTGTTTCACCCGAATGAGGCTAAAACGCCCAATCAGGGAATACCATCCTCCTAGAGGACACAAATGTCCGCAAAAGCCGTTTTTGATTCCGAATAGATCGAACAAAAAGACTCCCGCAACCACCGCTCCGCCAAATCCGATGCCAAAAATCAATCCACGATTTAGCATCCCGATCGGGCTGATAAACTCAAATGCCGCTACACCAAAGAGGGCAGAAAGAGCTAACGATATCCCTAAAATCCAATAACGCAGATTGCGGTTTATTACCACACGGCGTTCCACTTCATTAATCCGAAGCAACCGACGCAATCCGTTGGCGCTGTCAGTGACCATATTGATAGGACACACCCAGCTGCAAAATGCCCGTCCGCCGATCAGACCATAAAACAAAGTTATAATCCCTGCTCCGATCAATACATCGAATCCTAAAAGAGCCCCTGCTACACTCATTTGCACGACTGCAAACGGATCAGCTAACGGGATTTTGCCCAGCAGCAAAGAGCTACCAAGATTTCCTTCTAAGATTTTCCATCCCCACACATGGGCACCTGCGTACAAAACAATCATTCCGATTTGCACTATTCGACGAAGAATCAAAAATCGGTGTTTATAGAGCCACGTCATCAGAACTCCTCATCATTGAGATAATCTACCGGTTTTTGGGAACTGGTCGGAGTCACCGTCGTTTCTCCGCCCCCTTTTTGGATTTTGAGGCGATTTTCATCACCTTCATCCCACCCTTTGATATAGTTGCTTCCCGCTTTACCTTTTGCCACTTCGAGCGGTAAAACAAAAATAGACGCTTTTTCAGTCACACACGCTTTTTCGCACATTCCGCATCCGGTACACACATCACCGATAACGCGTGGGACCATAAGGGCATGTTTTCCTGTCCGCTCATTATGAGAACGGTCAATCACGATAGCATGATCGAGAATCGGACAGGCACGGTAACACGCATCGCATTGGATTCCCCAAAATGCGATACATTGATCACTGTCGATTACCGCCACACCCATTTTCGCCATACCGATATCGAGCTCTCGTTTGCCGCTTTTTGCCATTTTGGTGACTAAAGATTCATCCAGTGCCCCTGTAGGACAGGGAGGAACGCAGGGGATATCTTTACACATATAGCACGGAATACTCCGAGCGGTAAAATAGGGAGTCCCTATGGGAACATTATCTCCGGCACGGGCGAGTTTGAGCGTATCGTAGGGACACGCTTCGACACACAATCCGCATCGGATACACTGAGCGAGAAAATCTTCCTCCCTCAATGCTCCCGGAGGGCGCAATACCAAAGATGCCGCCGTCGCTTCATCCAGATACGCACTCCATGTCAATGCCCCCAAGGTTGCCAAACCAATCCCTTGCAACATATGCAAAAGAAATATTCGACGTTCGCTCATGGGAGGCAGTTTATCTTTTGCCATTGTTAAGCCTTATATATTTTGACCGCACATTTTTTATAGTCTGTTTGCTTGCTAAGCGGATCGGTAGCATCTAACGTTACTTTGTTAATATACACTTTTTCGTCAAACCATGGAACAAATACTAAACTTTTTGGTGGACGGTTACGTCCACGGGTTTCAACACGCGCTTTTACTTTACCGCGTCGGCTCTCTACCCATACGAGCTGACCGTCTTTGACGCCCGCATCTTTGGCCGTATCCGGGTGCATGTAACACAGTGCTTCAGGAACCGCGCGATAGAGTTCTGGAACCCGCATCGTCATCGTTCCGCTGTGCCAGTGTTCAAGTACCCGTCCGGTACAGAGCCACAATGGATACTCTTTACTTGGCGTTTCAGGCGGTTCCATATAAGGATGCATGTAGATCTTCGCTTTGTTACTCAAATCGATTTTCGGTTTGGATCCGTCCGGTCCTGCGAGAGTACCTTGTGGAATCACTTTGCTAAACTCTCCGTAAAACGCAAACTCACGACCTGTTTTCTTCGCATACGGATCGTATTTGGCATTGAAACGCCATTGGGTCTCTTTGCCGTTTACAACCGGCCATTTAAGTCCACGCACACGGTGATAAGTATCGAAATCGGCCAAATCATGCCCATGTCCGAGACCAAATTTACGGTACTCTTCCCAAATGTATTTGTGGGCGAAGAATCCATACCCTTTGAACGGTTTGCCATCTGATCCGAGTACATTACGTTTATCTCCGCCTGCTTCAGTATTCGCAAAACCTTTTCCGATTGGATCAGGCCATTTGAAACTGCGTGCCTCTTTGTTGGCGAATAAAACATCAAACAACGTATCGGTCGGTTTGTATCCCATTGCTTTCGCTTCATCTAAAACGTTTGGCAAGGTTACTTTATCGTTAATTTTCCACTCTTTCCACACTTCGGCGAGGGTGAAACGTTTTGCGAACTCCATCGTTTGCCACAAATCTCCCATCGCCTGACCGACCGGAGTGACTTGTTGGCGCCATTGCTGTGTACGGCGTTCTGCGTTTCCGTATCCGCCCCATTTTTCATAAATCATTGCTGATGGGAGAATCAAATCGGCAACTTTCGCCGAGATCCCCGGATACGCATCGGAACAAACGATGAAGTTATCCATCTCACGCGCCGCTTTAATCCAGTGGTTAGCATTGGCGGTATCTTGCCACGGGTTGTTAACCTGTACCCATGCCCATTTTACTTTTCCGTCTTCGAGATCACGCATGATTTGGACAAAATGGCTTCCGGCTACCGGATTAATCGTACCTTCAGGCACTTTCCAAATATGCTCAGAGTGTTGACGATGTTTTGGATTCATAACAACCATATCCGCAGGGAGACGGTGGCTGAAAGTTCCCACTTCACGCGCCGTACCACACGCTGATGGCTGACCGGTAAGTGAGAATGCACCTGAACCCGGTTTCGCTTGTTTTCCGAGCAACATATGAACCATATAGGATTGGGAGTTTACCCAAGTCCCACGTGTATGTTGATTGAATCCCATTGTCCAAAAACTGACCACTTTACGATTTTTTTCAATATACAGATCGGCAAGGGCTTTGAGTTTTTTCTTGAACGCTTCGATATCCTCATCGGGATTACCTTTGGCAACACTGGCAACGTAATCAAGCGTGTACGGAGCAAGACCTCGTTTGAACTCTTCAAACGTAATGATCCAATTATCACCCGCATTGGCATTGTGGGTCATTTTCATCGTCTCACCTGCATTGTACCCAAATGGTGCCAATGCCGGACCTTCGAGATTACCCACTTTTTTCGAGACCTCTTTGGCTACAGTATCTTTTTCCGATTCACGGAATTTCGGATGGTTAGGGTTGTTACGCATTCCGTATCCGGTATCGACCCAGCTGGTGGTAAATACGGTGTTGTCTTTAACGTATTTCCAGTCGATTGATTCGGGAGCGTTGTAAACGATCTCACGAGCGATATAGTTCCAAATTGCCAAATCGGAACTTGGACGGAAAATGATCTCTATGTCTGCCAAATCCGACGTACGGGTCGTATAGGTGGAGAGATTGACCACTTTTACCTTCGCTTTGTTGGTGAGTTTGCGATCGGATACACGTGACCAGAGGATCGGGTGCATTTCTGCCATGTTCGCTCCCCAGGTAACGATCGTATCGGTGAGTTCGATATCATCATAACATCCTGCCGGCTCATCAATCCCAAACGTTTGCATAAATCCGGTAACTGCCGAAGCCATACAGTGGCGTGCATTCGGATCGATGTTGTTGGAGCGAAAGCCACCTTTCATCAGTTTGAGCGCCGCGTATCCTTCATGAATCGTGTATTGACCTGACCCAAATACACCCACCGATGTCGGTCCGTTTTTAGCATAGGTCTCTTTGAATTTGTCGGTCATGACATCGAAAGCTTTCTCCCAGCTTACCGGTTGAAATTTCCCTTTTTTACTAAATTCACCGTTTGCACCGACACGTAATAACGGTTGAGTGAGACGGTCGGCCCCGTACATAATTTTTGCGAGGAAATACCCTTTGATACAGTTTAGACCTTTGTTTACCGGTGCAGCAGGGTCACCTTTGACCGCGATAATTTTATCGTTTTGGGTTGCGACCATAACCCCACATCCCGTTCCGCAAAAACGGCATACCGCTTTATCCCAGCGCCATCCCGCTTCACCCGCTTTAGACGCGGCTTGCACCTCCTGAGGCAAAACCATCCCCACAGCTGTAGCTGCAGCAGTCGCTGCACTGGCTTTTAAAAATTCTCTACGACTCTCTTGCATTGTTGATCCCTTTTAATGGATTTTAGAGGATACTTCTAATACCTTCTCGTATTACGAGGAAGCTTCAGAAGTATCTCTCTTTTGTATTAACACTGATAATTCTAATGTAATTAGTAACTTTAAAAATTGACTTGAGTCAAGAAATGAATAATGTGTGAGAGAAAAGAGAGAAGATTTGTCCAAACAGTGGTTTATTTCTATAGGAGGTCAAGCAAAAGAAAGGGAAACACTGTCTGGAAAAATCACCCCTAGGGGTGAAGAAGATTATTTGGAGATATGTGCAGAAATAGCAGCAATTTGCGCATCATTAAGCGATGCAACCTGCCCCTTCATAAGAGCTTTTTGCGCTCCGCCGTAGCTACCGTCTTTGTACCCTTTGAGTGCTGTTGTAATTTGAGCCGCACTCATATCTTTGATGATTTTACTTTTGCCCAAAGCCGCTTTTTCTCCAGCAGCACCATGACAGGTGGCACATTTTTTATACAATGCCGCACCATCTTCTGCCGCCATAGCATTACTCCAAACACCAAACAAGACACACACCGCTATCAACGTTTTTTTCATAATAAAACTCCTCTACGAAAGAATAAGACATTGTAGGCTTTTTTCAAACCCGTGTCTTTGACCTAGGTCAATTCCGAATCTCAACCCACTCCGGCAACAACTTCATATTCATAGAAAACTCCGATGATGCTAAATTCCCTAATGTCGGTACATTGTTACGAAATGGTTGAACATAAAAAGGGGCTTCATATCCGCGATGATGAAGAGCAAACGCCATCTTCGAAATATCGATCTCATTTAAAAGATCGGGATGAAATGTCGTCCGTACTTCGAAATCGACACCGTAAGTGCGAAGTAAATCAAAAGAATCCCAAAATAGAGCTTCCTCACCCCTCTCGCATACACTTTCCATCTTTTCCTGAGGTGCTTTGTAATCCAGTGCTACGTAATCGATCAGTTTTTCATCCAAGAGTTTTGCGAGAATATGAGGAGTCATAGCGTTGGTATCGAGTTTAATCCGATAGCCAAGATTTTGGATCTCTCGCACAAAATCGATAATGCGCGGATAGAGGGTCGCTTCCCCGCCGCTCAGCACCACCCCCTCTAAAAGCCCGATCCGTTTTCGCAGAATATTTAAAATCTGCTCTTCACTGATCCGCCCCCTCCCCAACACGATATCGGGGTTGTAGCAGTAGCCACAACGCAGATTGCATCCGGAAAACCAAATGATCGCCGCTGGGATACCCGGGAAATCAAGAAGGCTAAACGGGGTGATGTCGTATATGCCGCTCATCGAAATAGCTCCGCTCTTTGTGCTCTTGTTTTTTCCCGATATTAAAACTCTCTACCGGACGATGGTATCCCATCACACGGGTATAAACGATACATCGAGTCCGTTTGGCAGTGTTGTTAGCCAAAATGTCATTGATTTTCATGATGCTTTCTCCATTAAAATAGCTTCATCACATTTAGGGCAAAATTCATGTTCACCCGCCAAATATCCGTGGATTGGACAGACTGAAAAGAGCGGTGTCACAGTGATGTAGGGGAGGCGAAAACGCTCCAGGACATTTTTGACCATCCGACGGCACGCTTCGGCAGAACTCAGCCGTTCACTCATATACAGATGCAACACCGTCCCCCCAGTGTAACGACATTGCAGATCGTCTTGAAGCTCCAACGCCTCAAACACATCGGAGGTTAGATCGACGGGGAGCTGTGAGCTGTTGGTATAGTAGATATTCTCCCCCTCCCCTGCTTGCAAGATAGCAGGAAACCGTTTTTTGTCCTCTTTGGCAAACCGGTAGGTCGTCCCCTCTGCCGGAGTCGCTTCGAGATTGTAGAGATTTCCGCTCTCTTCTTGGAACACACGGATGCGCTGACGCATATAGTCTAAAATACGAATTGCAAACTCGATCCCCCACGGTGTCGAAATGTCTTCTCGATCTCCGGTAAAGTTGCGAATCATCTCATTCATACCGTTGACACCGATCGTTGAAAAATGGTTGTGAAACCCTTTGAGGTAGCGGGCGGTATAGGGATAAAGCCCCCGTTCAAACATCTCTTGAACAAATACCCTTTTTTTCTCCAATGTCGAACGCGAAATTTCCATCCAATGATCCAGTGCTCCAAACAACCGCTCTTCATCTGCCGCATACAGATACCCCAAACGGGCCATATTGATCGTAACGACTCCGATGCTCCCCGTCATTTCCGCACTTCCAAAAAGACCGTTCCCCCGCTTCAAAAGTTCACGCAAATCGAGCTGAAGCCGACAACACATACTCCGAACCGCTCCGGGTTTGTACGCCTCTGGATTTTCGATGCGGTTGCCGTGCTCATCGCTCAAATATTGGCTGCCAATAAAGTTTTGAAAATAGCTGGAGCCGATTTTCGCCGTATTTTCGAACAGAACATCGGTATTGGGGCCGTACCAGTCGAACTGCTCAGTGATATTCACGGTAGGGATCGGAAACGTAAACGGCGCCCCCATCGCATCCCCCTCACTCATCACCTCATAATAAGCACGGTTGATAAGATCCATCTCATGCTGAAAATCCCCATAGGTTAGTTCACTCAACTCCACTTTTCCACGCTCTTTGAGTTTACGCTGATGATGTGCAGTTGCAGAGAAATGTTCAAACAAATGACGATCGCTGCACGTCGGAAACTGTACCGAGAGATCTTCGGGAACCGTCCAATCGATCGTGATGTTGGTAAAAGGAGACTGCCCCCATCTGGCAGGGACATTGAGATTGTAGACGAAACTCCGAACCGCTTTTTTGATCTCTTCGGCACTCAGCGCATCGGCAAAAACATAGGGGGCAAGATAGGTATCGAACGAACTAAACGCCTGAGCCCCAGCCCATTCGGACTGCAAAATCCCTAGAAAATTGGCCATCTGCCCCAATGCTTCGCGAAAATGGCGCGGTGGACGGCTCTCCACTCTCCCCCTCACTCCGTTAAATCCCTCGTTGAGCAATGCACGCAGACTCCACCCCGCACAATAGCCGCTGAGACAATCGAGATCATGGATATGAATGTCCCCGTTGCGATGCGCCGCACCCTCTTGATGGGTATAGACTTTATCGAGCCAAAAATTGGCAATCACTTTTCCAGCGAGATTGTTGACTAACCCCGCATTCGAATACCCCGTATTAGCATTAGCATTCACTCGCCAATCGGATTTATAAATATATTCCTCTACACTCTGAGTCGAGTTGACATAGGTCGTATCTTCACCCAATCCTAAAATATGTTCTCGCTGCATTTTATGTAAAAACCGATAGGTGATAAATGATTTCATGACACTAAACGCGCCGGATTTATAGAGTTCTTCCTCAATCAAATCTTGTATCTTTTCAACTTCAAAAATTTGATCGTATGCAACTCGAAACAACACTTCCGTAATAACATCTTCATTAAGTGGAACTTGGACACTTTCATATGCTTTTCGGATTGCATCTTCGATTTTAAAAGGATAATAATGTTCAGATGTACCGTCTCGTTTTATTACCCGCTGAGTGTTCTTCATTAGAAACCTCCACTTGAATCATAGAATTGATGAATATTATTATATTTGTTTATGTGTTGGTTATTTTTGACTTGAGTCAATTTCAGAAAGAAATGGAGTGCGAGGGTGACGAATCCTCGCGAAGAAAAGCTTAACATAAGGAGAATATTTAGGGCCCGAAGGCCCTGAAAGTAGAATTAGAATTTAAGAGAAGCGATAAGACGGAATAGAGCATTATCGATGGATTTAGTTGCATCTGCTCCATTACGTTCAAATTCAGTATAGATAGCCGTTAAATCAACCGGACCAGCTTTGGTTTTTGCTACGATATCCCATGCTTCATAATCATAATTTTGAAGACTAAGACCGCCGAATGGTGCTGCAATTCCACCATTGTTTCCGGTTTCAGCTTCACCATAACTGGCTAAAAGCGTTACACCCGGAACCATTTTGGTCGAAGCGCCGATTTTCCATGCATCTGTATCGGGAGCGGAAACGATTTCACCATCAAAATAGACACTAGCAAGACCAGTGTACATCATCGTTTTATCGCCGGTAGCAACGTTGGCAAATCCGAGTGTACCATCGCTTACCGATGAGTAGGCACCATAAACATTAACGCCGGAAACATCAACGGAAGCTTTTAGTGCAAACATATCGGTGCTACGATCATCGGCTACATTATCAGGATTCATAGACGCATACTGCGCACCCAGGTTAATCATACCCATCACTTTGGTATCGGCTTGTAACCAGTATGCATCTGCGATATTACATACATTGTAATACCAAGCTTGTACAGTTGTGTTCGGGATTGATTTATTGATCGCCGCTACCGCATACGCTCCATCGGTTCCGAATGTACCAAATTTACCTTCATATGCAACAGTTGTATTACGAGGAGTTACATACGTAGCAGCAGAACCATCTGGATCACCCAACAATCCTACACCGTTATGTTTACCAACCCATGCACCGACGAGTGTCGTATCAGGTAAATCGTTGTTGAGTAAAACTGCTGCTTCAAAAGTATTATCCGCCGCATTCCAGTCTTCACTAAATGCTAATGGTGTATCGAGACGCTGACGACCAACTTTGGCTGTTGTTTTACCCGCAGTGTAGGCTAGCCATAATTCTTCAACCCATGCTTGATCATTCAAAGAGGACATATCTGATGTTTTCTGATGACTTGTTCCATCGGCATCAATTTTTGCTGTGAAAGTAGATCCGACAAGGTTATTCTCAAGCCCAAGGGTTGATAATGCCGTTACTTTCACACCCGCGCTCAGATTTTGGAGTAAATCAGCGGTAGCACCAACGCTTAATTTCACGTGTGCAGAACTGTTAGCTCCATCTTCAAAAAAATCCAAACCATTTGTGGTTGCTGCTGTAGCACCTCCTTCTGTCTCAGTTGTCTGATACCACAACTTCGCCTCACCGCTCACTTTTACGTTATCAATCGCAAACGCACTCGTCCCCAATGCCATTACAGCAACTAAACTTAGTTTTCCTAATTTCATCTTCACATCCTTATGTTGAATATAAGAGAACTGTATCGCTTTTCAATCTCCAAAAAATTGACCTGAGTCAAGTTTATCTTCTTGACATCGATCAATATATCCCTTTAGCTCTACCGATATAATCCCACTATCACTTTGCGAAAGAACCAACTATGAAATCATTTTTCACCTCATCAGAACCCCTCAACAAAAGTTACTTTTTATCCCAACCCCATCAGCCATTTTTTGTTTTCGGTCTGTTCTGGGCGCTTCTCTCCATGGTGCTCTTTACCCTTTCGCACAAAGGGATCATCACTCTATCATTTGCCGAAAACGAGTTTCATCTCTATTCTCTCGCCTTTCTCGTTTTTGCCCAATTCTTCCACGGTTTTTTGTTTACCACTTTCCCCCGCTTTTGCACCGCGATGACCATCCCAAAAGAGGTCTATATTCGGATCGTTTGGCTTTATCAAATCGGTTCGGCTTTATTTATCGCAGGTTCTTTACTCTCCGAATGGATGGTTTTTGCCGCGATGTTCGCGGTACTCTTTGCACAGTCGATGGCGGTATTTACCCTCTATTGGATCTATAAAATCGGGCAATCTCCACTCAAACAAGATCCGTTTTGGATACTGATTGCCCACGCTATCGCACTGATGACCCATCTCGTATGGTTCATCGCTTTTGGTGCACAGCTAGTGTGGGGATATTCGGATGGATTTTCTCTGATCGTCCCTGTTATCGTTAACTTCTTTTTCGTTTTTCTCACCTTTTCGGTCGCTCAGCGGATGATCCCGTTTTTCAGCCATTCACAGGAGAGCAAAACCCCCTATTTTGTGGAGAGTGTATTTGCCGCTTTGATCCTCAAAACCGCATTCGCTATGGCGGCGTTTACGATCGGCGAAGCAGCGGTGAGTCTTCTACTCGCACTCTATCTGATTCGTGAATTTTTGCGCTGGAAACTCCATCCGTTTCACTCGCCTGCAATAGTATGGATTCTCCATCTCGCACTTTTTTGGCTGCCAATCGGACTTTTGATAGGCTCTCTCACCCAAATGATCGAGATGATCTATGGAGTGAATTTCCTATTTGCCGAAATTCATCTCCTCGCCTTAGGATTTTTGACCACCGTATTGATAGGATTCGGTACCCGCGTTACCCTCGGTCATTCAGGGCAACCTCCCCATGCCGACAAAATCGCTATAGCACTCTTTTGGTGGACACAAGTTCTCGTCATCTCCCGTACAGCCCTCTCCGTCGATACGGCATTTAGCGGTTCACACGGGTGGCTGTTTGATCTTAGCGCTACGGTGTGGATACTTTTATTCGTCGTCTGGGGAGGACGGTATGGAAAAACACTGATTTTTGGGAAAAAATTATAAAATTTTTTTCCTAGCTTTATCTACACCAATGCCGATTATAATCAATGCCAACAATCCGACCAGAAGCGGCCAAAGTAAATAAAACGAGAGATGCCCTTGTGTCACGATCAAAAAATTAGCACCGGCTGGCGGGTGAATCGCTTTAAAAATATGCATTGCCAGAATCACGATTCCAAATCCTACCCCTATCGCAAACCATTGACCGTTGGTAAACTGCAAAATTAAAAAACCTATTATGGTTGAAAGCGTATAACTGACCAGCACATTCCACGGCTTTGAAAACTGACTCTCAGGAGCACTGAATAAAAGGACAGCCGTTGCTCCAAATGGGGCTATAAGGAGCATTTGATTTACCGATTGAGCGAGCAAACCGATTAAAGACAATCCGAAGAAAGCGCCTAAACCGGCATACAGCCCGTTTAAAAAAACCGGAGAAAATCGTTTTTTTTCTTTATGCATTCTAATCTCAGACTAATTTTTAAAGAAATACTACCATAAAGTAGAATAACATTTTTTTGATCTAAAAATTGGTTAAAATACCTTATTCATATCGAAGGAAAATTTATGCATTTTTCGAAAACGACCGAATACGCCATACGCGTTCTAAGTTATCTAGACCGTTACAACGACACCTCCCATTCGGTCAATCACCTCCACCAAACGCTGGGTCTCCCTTATAAATACCTCACCCGTGTTGTTACCGATTTGGTCAAAAAAGGGCTCATCCACTCTACACGTGGACGCGAGGGAGGAATAACCCTGGGAAAAAAAGCCGAAGATATCCGGTTATGCGATATCCTCGATGCTATCGGAGAACCTCTGGAACCCAACCGCTGTATTTTAGGATTTGAAAAATGCGATGCATCAAACCCCTGTGCTCTCCACGATCAGTGGGTTGCTCCAAAAAACATGATTGAAACAATGCTCACCGAAACCACCCTCGCTACCCTCTCCCAAAACAAACAAACTAAACTTTAATTATATTTCTACTTCTTAGTAGAAATTAAGCTGCACTTCTCTAGAATTTCATATTACTACCATTAGATAGTATATAAAAGGAGTGCGTAATGAATACTACATTCATGGAACGGCTGATGAGCAAAAAAGGGTTATACGCTTTTTTCTGGATCGGCGGAATTTTTATGGTCACTATGCTGATCTACTTTACGGCGAACCTGCAAAAAGAGGTTCCTCCGATTGCAAAATCGGTCACCGCTAACAGCGGCGAAGTATTGTATACCTATGACGATGTGGTTACAGGTAAAGGGTATTTCCAACAATTCGATTTGATGGATTATGGAACTTTACTGGGTATGGGAGCCTATCTAGGACCCGATTTTACCACCGAATTTTTGCACAAACGTGCAGAGTTTTTATATGAGGCGTATGCGAAAGAGCTCTACTCAAAACCTGTTTCAGAACTAAACAAAATGGAACTCGCAGCGGTCAAAGCACGTACGATCCAAGACATAAAAGAGCAAACCGCTCTCAAAGAAGAAGGGGTAATTTATACCGACCATTCAGCCGAGGCGTATAAACATAATCGCGATTATATCGTCGACTTTTTGGTCAATGGAAACAAAGAACGGGCATGGAGAGCAGGTGTTATCCACGAAGAAGAAGCGATCAAAATTGCTGCTTTCTTCGATTGGTCACAGCTAGTTGCTTCATCCAAACGCCCGGGAACAGAGCGTACATGGTCGAACAACTGGCCATCAGAGCCTCTGATTGATCAAGACATTACCTGGACCAGCCATTTTTACTCATTGTGGGAATTTTTGCTCCTATGGGCATTAACGATTGCGGTGATCTATTTGGCGTATGAGTATCTCTACAAAGCCGAAGAGAAAGAGGAAAAACATCTAGAACCAACCCTCAAAATCACCAAATTGTTCCCTTCTCAGGAGAAATTGCTCAAATACGTCCCTATTGTGGCGCTGTTTATCGTGATTCAAATGGTATTGGGCGGTTATTTGGCACATATTTATGCCGATCCTTCCAACAACTTTATCATCTCTCAGGATATCATCCCGTTCAATGTTATGCGTGCACTGCACACCAATATCGCTATCGTCTGGGTTGCTATCGGTTGGCTCGTCGGAGGGCTCTTGATCGCACCACTCGTAGGCGGCAGTGATTTACGTTTTCCCCGTTTAGTGGATCTATTGTGGGTGGCACTTTTGATCGTCGGTGCCGGTGGCTTGATCGGTATCTATATGGGTGCAATGGGATATTTACGCGATACGTGGTTCTGGCTTGGAAACGAAGGTCGTGAGCTTCTTAACCTCGGTCGTGTTTGGGATATCGGTTTGGTCGTTGGTCTGGTTCTTTGGTTTGGTATGGTCTACAGTACCGTTCGCAAAGCAAAAGAGAACAATCTACTGGTAGGAACCATCATCTGGTCGGCATTCGGAATCGCAACCCTCTACATTGCAGGAATGATGCCGGTACACAAAGTCATCCCTAATTTTACGGTCGATGATTATTATCGTTGGTGGGTAGTTCATTTGTGGGTAGAACTCACGTTTGAGCTCTTTGCAGCAGGGGTTATCGCTTATCTGACCGTAGCTCTTGGGCTTATCTCTCGTAAAACAGCTGAGCGTGTTATGCTATTTGAACTCGCACTCATTATGCTCAGCGGAACTCTCGGCGTAGGTCACCACTACTTTTGGCAAGGTCTGGATGAGTACTGGATCGCTATCGGCGGTATTTTCTCAGCATTAGAACCGTTACCGTTGGCCCTCTTAATGATCGAAGCATTGAAACAAAAAAGCGATATCAAAGCGCATGGAGGATCATTTGATTTTGGCGTACCGTTTATGTGGTTAGCCGGTTCGGCATTTCTTAACTGGTTCGGTGCCGGATTTTTGGGGATGGTCATCAACACCCCAACCATCAGCTACTATTCCCATGGTACCTATCTCATCATGCCGCATGCTCATGTTGCATTACTCGGAGCCTTTGGGTACATTGCGATTGCATTTATCTACATGACAGCACGCGCCAATGCGATGGCTAAAAATCTGGTATGGGATGAGACCCTCAGTAAAGTAGGATTCTGGCTCGTGACACTCGGAGTGCTTTTATATGCTCTTCCGACGATCGTCATAGGTTTTGAACAGACCAAAACCGCTTTTGAAGCCGGCTATTATGCGGCACGTGCTCGTGAAACGATCGAAGCACTTAGTGGCTGGATGTGGTTTAGAATCCTCCCAGATGCAATGATGATTCTCGGTTCAGTGATCATTTTACTGGACACAACGAAAAAAATCTACTTTTCCAAAAAAGCTTCTTAATATTAGAAACGGCATCTGCCGTTTCTATAATCTAACCGTAACGATAAGTGAGATAAAAAGACTAAATCGTCGTACAGTAATCGGCAAGCAATCCTGCTTTCAACCCTTCGTAGCTCTCTTTCCCCACCAGCTTTTTAACAATCGCCAAAGCAAAACAGATCGCCGTTCCAGGACCGCGTGAGGTCATCACATTGCCGCTTTCGACAACAGCAGACTCAGCACCTCTAAATCCGCTTGTTTTGATCTCATTTTCAACACTCGGATAGCAGGTATACCCCTCTTTCAAAACTCCGGCTGTATCGAGGGCAAAGGGTGCGGCACAAATTGCACCGATATATTTACCTTTTGCATCCATCTCTTTGAGGAGCTTTTGGACATTTACATCGTTTGCAAGGGCTTTGGTTCCACCCCATCCACCCGGTAAAACAATCATATCGATTTCATCAGCAACAATCCCCGAAATAGAACGATCGCATTGAATACTAATACCATTCGCACCTTTCACAATCATCACCTCATTTAAAGATGCAATAATGACATCGATTCCCGCACGACGCAATACATCGATGATACTCACCGCTTCGATCTCTTCGAACCCTTCGGCAATAGGGACTATTACTTTTACCATCATAAACACCTTGTTCCAATTATTTTCTATCCTCTATAATAATTGAAGATAGATTAAATTTAGGTTTCATAAATATTTAATCACTTGCGATCTACAATGGCTACAGAGTAGATGAAAAACAGCCAAAACATCAAATGAAAAGAGGAGAAGATGAGAAACCCTATTTTATTGACAGCAATCACCGCACTGACCCTGAGCGCAGGAAGCGTTCAAGGCTCATCATTACGCCCCGGTGTCTGGGAATACACAACCACCATTAAAACGCAAAACGGTGAAATGGAAAAAGCGATGGCTCAAATGGAGCAGCAGCTCGCTGCGCTCCCTCCGGAACAACGTAAAATGATGGAACAGACCATGGCTTCTCACGGTGTTGCCAAAAGTTCAAAACCAAACACCTATAAAGTTTGTATCACTAAAGAACAAGCAGCTAAAAGGATTATCCCCTCATCGGATAAACAATGCGAACAAACCATTGTTCGTCAAAATGAAAACAGTGTTTGGTTTAAATACAAATGCAAAGGCAACCCACCCAGCAGCGGAGAAGGAGAATATACGTTCATAGGAGACAAGGCCTATAAAGGGAAAATGACCGTAAAGACAACAGTTCAAGGAAAAATCGAAGTTGTACAGATGAATCATACAGGAAAATGGATCAGTGGAGATTGCAATTCGCTAAAAAAAGGAAAATAAACTCCCGCAGATACGGGAGTTTTGAAGAGTAAAAAGATTATTTAACTTTTTCCATGTATTCACCCTCAACGGTGTTAACTTTGATAATATCACCTTCGAGAACGTGGTAAGGAACTTGAACAACCGCACCGGTTTCAAGAGTTGCGGGTTTTTTAGAGGCGCTTGAAGTATCCCCTTTGAAATTCGGAGCTGTTTCAACGATTTTAAGTTCCATGATTTCAGGAGCTTCAACGCTGATAGCGTTACCGTTATGGAAAATCATTTGAACACTAGTACCGTCTTTGATCCATTTCATCGCATCTTCGCATTGATCATACGTAAGTC
>CAZKJU010000023.1:0-27564 GCA_964553185.1 uncultured Sulfuricurvum sp. | reverse complement strand
AAATGGTTCAAGACGCAGAAAATCACAAAGCTGAAGATGCAAAACGCAAAGAGATCGTAGATCTTCGCAATCAGGCCGATGCGTTGGCAAGCCAAACCGAAAAGTCTCTCAAAGAGATGGAAGATAAAATTGACGCGTCAGAGAAAGCGGCTATCGAAACGGCTCTTGAAGAGCTCAAAGCGGTCTTGAAAAATCAAGACGCTACCAAAGAAGAGATCGAAGCAGCTACGAAAAAACTGGCAGATGCAAGTCACAAAATGGCAGAACAAATGTACAAACAAAATGAAGGCGGCGAAGCTGCTTCTTCATCTGCGAAAAAAGATGACGACGTCATCGACGCAGAAATCGAGTAATATTCGATACCTCCTCCTCCCGCTTCGGCGGGGTTTATACTCTCTTCTTTTCCATCGATAAAACTATTCTTCCAAAAACAATACTATTGTTTATAACTAAAATGTTGTATGATTTAAAGAAAAAAAGAGTATCCAATGTTTAATGACCCTCTATTAATGAGTATAGCTGCTGTTGCCATTGTGTTATTGATCTTAGGTTTATTTATCATAAAAAAAATTTCAACCCCAAAAAATCCTATTGGTGAACCTGAAAAAAATGATATAACGGAAGTGGCTGTTCGAGAGAAAATAGAAGCGGTTCCGGAGATAAAAGAAGAGCCAGAAATAGAGCCTCTCTCGGAAATTCCCGTATTTGGAACCGAAGAGGGAGAGTTTATTACCGCTACACCGATTCCTGAAGATCAAGCGTTAACGGATAGACGAAAAAGTGACAAAACCATCCCGAAACGCTCTGTTCCTCCGCATGAGAAAATTACAAAACAAAATTTTTCTGAATTTGCAGGTGAGCGAATTTTGGTTGCAGAAGATAACCTAATCAATCAAAAAGTTCTGGTAGGACTTTTAGCGGGGAGCGGTATTGAGTTAGTGCTGGCAAATGATGGGCAAGAAGCTCTGGATATACTCGAAAATGACACCAATTTTTTGATGATTTTGATGGATGCCCATATGCCGCGAGTTGACGGGTTTGAAGCAACGCGCATTATTCGGACCAATCCTAAATATGATCACATCTTAGTCGTGGCGCTTAGTGGAGACACAGCTGCTGATGACATACAGAAAATGAAAAATGCAGGGATGTCTGAACAGCTCGAAAAACCTTTGAGAATGGATTCTTTGTATAACATTATTTATGCCTACTCAGGTAAAGAGACTCCCAATGATGAGTTTGTAGAATCGGTTATGATGAAAAATTTGGATAGCGATAAAGGGATTCAAACGTGTGGAGGAGATGAGAGTTTCTACCGTGAAATCTTATCTGAGTTCATTACTGACTATGGCGATTCTTCGGATACATTAGGGGAGCTTTTACGCTCTCATAATCTTCAAGATGCTGATTCGCTGCTTCTTGATATTATTGGTGTTGCTGAAAACATCGGAGCACATTCACTTGGTGAAATTGCTTCAAACCTAAAACTCTCTCTAAGTGACACAGATGAGCGGAGCTACTTTAGCCTTTTCGACCACTATAAGGTACGGTTGGATAGATTAGTGCAAGATATTAGAGAGTATGTTGGATAATGCTATCGTAAACTCCAGTCAACCTTTGTTATAATCTTTCTAACATATTATTTTTGGATTTTTATGAGTGATCGATATATTGGACGACAACCTATTATTAATGCTAAAGCCAAAATTGCCGCATACGATTTGCTCTATCGTGAAACAGGTCACAACGATGATAATGGTTTGACAGCTGCTGTTATCAGTAACCTTTTGATTTCGATGGAGACGATTCTTGGGAAACATATCGGATTTATTCGAGTCAATACCGAGTTTCTCCATTACGATGTAATCGATTTGCTTTTACAAGAAAAGGTGGTTTATTCTCTTTTTGCGGATGCCCTAATCGATGAAGATGTTGCGGATCGTATGAGATTTTTACGCGATCAAGGGTACCGTTTTGCCCTCAATGATTGTGTGTTTACTGAAAAAAGTGCAGACCGCTTTGCCCTGATATTACCCTCACTAAGCTATATAAAGATTGATGTGACCCAAAGCGATTTGCCGTTGGTCGGACGTAATATTTCAATGTTCCATGAAGTAGGGATCGAAGTGATTGGGACGAAAATCGAAACCCATGATGTGTATGAACTGTGTCGTTCTATGGGGTTTGATTATTATCAGGGGTATTTCATCTCTGAACCCAATATCATTAAAAATACCTCTTTTTCTCCTGAGCAAGAGGGGATATTTCGTTTGTGGAATCTTCTGCAAGGAGAGAGCGAAATGCCTGAGTTGGTAGAGGCGTTTCAAAGCAATCATGCGATCAGCTTAAAATTGCTTCGATTTATCAACTCGGCGGCATTTTCATTGCGTAATCCGGTTTCTTCGATTGAGCAGGTATTGACTCTCATGGGGCGTGATCCGATCTCTCGCTGGATCATGTTGATGATGTTTTCAGAACAAGGAAGCAGTGAAAAACGGGTTCCTTTATTGCTGATGGTGGTTCATCGTACGGAATTGATGAGTGCTTTAGTGCAGGTAATCAATCCAAAAGCGACAAAAAAAGATATTTCTATGGCGTATTTCGCAGGGATGCTCTCTTTGATCCATCTTTTATTTCACATGTCACAAAGAGATGTCCTCTCGAAACTCAATATTTCATATGAGATTGAGCAAGCGGTTTTGGAGGGAGAAGGATTCCTTGGAGAGATGCTTGATCTGGTACGCTCCATCGAGATGTTCGATACTGAAGCGATTGAAACGTACTTGCAAACTTTGGGGCTAAAATATGCGATAATAGAGCCGATAATTACCCAGGTTATGGAAAAAGTAAATACGTTTGAAAAGGCGATGGAAGAATGAGAAAGAATGGAATAAAGTTTTTACTCTTGAGTTGTCTAATCCTTTTCGGAACAATTCAGATACATGGAGCCGAGGCGAAGGGGTATAAGATCGTATTGGCCTCATTTGGTACTTTTGATGAGGCGAAAACTGCTTTAGATAAGCTTGGGAGTGAAATAGGAGAGTCTGAATTCGGACTTCAAAAAGAGTATCATTTTGAGATAGCCGCGAGATCTTCCGGAAAGGCTTTTATGTTGGCAGTTGAGCCGATTGAAACCCAGCAGGGGGCACAATCGGTACTCAGAGCGTTTCAAAAATACTATCCTGATGCGTATGTCAACGGTTATTTTGGACCAACGAAAGGGGCGATTTTTTTCAAATCCCCTGAAACTAAAAGCTCAGTTGAAGAGATAAATGTATCCGAAGTAAACACGACGGCAAAAGTAGAAAAGAGTACTGCAGAAAACAACTCTACTCCTGTTGCGTCAGCTCTCGAAGCGGCAACTGTGGAAGAAGTGTCATCATCAGAGGAACAAAACTCTAGCGCAGGATGGATTATCGCTTTTGTTTTGATCACATCTGTTCTAGCGATTGTATGGAAATTTCGTACAGCAAAAAAGCCCGTAAAAGAGTTCAGAGAGAAATACGAAGAGGCTGTAGAAGAGGGTGAGAATGAAGATCGTGTAGAGATGATCGAATCAGAGGCATTCAGTCTCGTTGAAGAGGATGATACGCCTAAGAGCGAAGAGCCAAAAGTGTTTGAACCCGAAAGAGATATTTTTTACAAACTTAAAAAGAATCTATTTTTTATGACGTTGATGGGAGAACTCAAAGCTGCAGCGGAGAGTAAAGATGATCAACGATGTCATGATTTACTTGATGAAATATTACGGTATCAGAAAAATTTTCGAAAAAGCGAGGTGATCAGAACGATGAAAACTCTTGTAGAGACAAAAGGGTACGATCAGCTTTCTTCACTCATTATGCGAGAACTCTCTGAAGAATAACCAAGGAATAGCAATGGAACAATTTTTAGAAAAAGCAAAATCGGCGAGCCGCGTCTTGGCAACGATGAGCGGAAGTGAACGAAACCGAATTTTACGTGAGATGGCTGAAGCACTTCGAGCCAATACAATGAATATCATCGAAGCCAATGCGATCGATATGAAAAAAGCAGATGAAGAGAGTCTCTCCTCATCGCTCAAAGACCGCTTGATGCTTGATGAAAAACGGATCAACGCTATGGCCGTTGCAATCGAAGAGATAGCCGCTCTTAAAGATCCTGTAGGCAAAGTGATCGAGGGATGGATTACCGAAACGGGATTGAAAATCGAGAAAGTGAGTATCCCCATCGGAATGATCGGCATCATTTATGAATCCCGTCCGAACGTCACGTCCGATACGGCGGCATTGTGTTTTAAAAGCTCAAACGGCTGTGTCCTCAAAGGTGGGAAAGAGGCGGAAAAATCCAATGCGATTATCGCTGAGGTTTTACAGCAGGTGCTGATCCGTAACGATCTGCCTAAAGAGTTGATTGCATTGCTCCCCGATTCAAGCCGAGAAGGGGTGGCAAAACTGATTAAGATGGACAAATATGTCGATTTGATTGTCCCTCGCGGCGGGGAGGCGTTGATCCGTTTTGTAAGTCAAAATTCAAGTGTTCCGGTAGTTAAACACGACAAAGGGCAATGCCATCTCTATATTGATAAAGATGCAAAAATAGAGGATGCTCTTAAAATAGCAATCAATGCAAAAGTTCAACGCCCTTCAGCATGTAATGCCATCGAAACACTGTTGGTAGACGGTGCGATTGCAACAGAGGTGTTACCACTCTTTAAAGAGGTATTTGATCGTGCTCATACCGAACTAAAAGGGTGTGAACAAACACGAGAAGTGATTTCAGTTGCCTCTGCCAGTGATGAAGATTTCGATACCGAATATCTTGCCAATATTCTGAACATCAAAGTGGTAGACGGAGTTGAGGGAGCGATCAGCCACATTGTCCGATACGGCTCGGGCCACTCTGAATCGATCATCACCGAAAATATCACAACTGCGGAGCGATTTATGGAAAGCATTGATGCCGCAGCAGTTTATGTAAATGCATCGACCCGTTTTACCGACGGCGGTGAATTCGGGTTTGGTGCAGAAGTGGGGATCAGTACGAACAAACTCCATGCCAGAGGGCCTATGGGAGTTGAGGGGCTAACCACCTACAAATACAAAGTATACGGTAAAGGGCAGGTTCGTTGAGTTCTATTTTAGATATTGAAAATATATCTTTTGGATATAGTAAAGATATACTATTATTCGATAATTTTTCACTTTCCCTCAATGAGGGTGAGATAAAAGCGATTGTAGGACCCAGCGGTGTGGGAAAATCGACCCTGTTTGAGCTCATTCTAGGACACCGTAGACCTCATTTTGGCACGATCCGATCATCATCCCTCTCGCAGGTATTTCAAGACCCCTATAGCTCATTTCACCCCACTTACACTATTCGACATCAGATTTTAGAAGTTGCTTCCATGGAAGGGTACCAACTAGTGCTGAAACAGATGGGGTTGGATGAGTCTCATTTAGATTCACTTCCCCACAAACTCTCCGGAGGGCAGTTGCAACGTTGCTCGATTTTGAGAGCATTGCTGATGAAGCCGAAATTGCTCCTTTTGGATGAGCCGACATCGGCACTCGATAACCTCAATCAGCTGGATATTATGAAGCTGATTGTGAATCATATTGAGGGGATGGGGGTGTTGCTCATCACCCACGATGGGGATTTGGCACAGTGGTGTGCCGATGAGATTATAACGCTTCGTTAAGAATAGCGAGGAAGAGATGCTAGCTCAGTGTCGTAGACTTGCTGCATTTTGTCGTGGAGTTCATTCAGCCAATTGGGATTCGATTTGTCCGCTATGAAGGAATCGAGATAGATTGCTGTGACACTCCCAGGTCTAAAGTCGCGTCGCTTATTACTAAAATGCCATGCGGTTGCGATCAACACGACCGGCTGTACTTTGAGAGAGTATTTATCGGCAACCATTTTGGCTCCCGCTTTAAACGGTTTCATCTTGCCGGTTTCGGTACGTGTCCCCTCGGGAAAGATGGTAATAACACGACCGTGATCGAGACGATCTTTACAATCTTTGAGCAATTTTACAAGAGCAGTTTTGGATTCTCGTTCCAATGCGATATCTTTTGGCAAACGAAGCACAAGACTAAAAAAAGGGACTTTAAAAAGCTCTTTTTTCGCAACCCATGCCAAATCTTTTGAGGTGATCGTTTCCATAATCCCGATATCCATCTCACTTTGGTGATTGAGAAGAAACATCTGCGCCTCAGGATCAGGGCTTCCTTTTACTTTTACAGGGGTAAAGACAAGAAGACGGATAAACCAAGCACTGATTTTTTGGGCATAAGGATTAGGAACAAGATAATAAATAGCAATCATCAGCGTCATCCCCGTGAAAATCACGAGGAGGGCGTAGATCCATCTAATTCGAGCAAAGATCACGTTGGTGAACCCATCCTACTTTTTCGTTCGATAAGTGTACTTTGGTAAATTCTCCTACCTCTTTTTCGGCTTCAAGATGCTCTTCTTGGAGAGTCATTTCGAATATAGTCCCGTTTTTGATCGGGAGGAGATAGATAGGGGCATCTTTTTTAACACAAACGTCTTGATTCGGCAAAATTGAAAAAACAATGTAAAACATCGGTAGTATCGATGCATAGAGATACCATTTTTGGCGTCTCCAATAAAACATCCCTGCAAGGATGAGGACCACGACGATAGCTGCACCTACTTTGAGCTCAGTATGACGTGCATCCGTTGGAGAGAGATCACTTTGGGTAGAGACGGTATCATCATCTACGATAATGGGAATCGTGAGTGATTCATACCGTTGTTTTTGAAGATTAAAGTACGAAAAATTGAGGCTTTGCAGATCGTTGGGGATGATGACATAATAGGTCATTTGAGATTCACCGACATTGGTGATTTTGGACTCAAATCCTTGTTTGATTGCATTAGGGATATTGAAATCACTGATATTACAACGAGATGCTTTGACGGTAAAAATAACGACATTGCTTTCATTGTTGTAGGGAGTGGTTTTGTAATTGATAATTTCAAATTTTTCAGCTAAAACATTAGCAAAGCCTGATGGTGGGCTGAGTGTCGTGGCACTAAGTGAAGTTCCGATTAAAGGCTCTGATGCTGCTCCGGTAGAGGTAATAGTTGCAGTAATGTCAGGGAATCGTACGCTAGAGGATTGGACTAAAAAATAAAAGGTATCATAGATACCGTCTTCTTTTACTTTCCGACGAGGGGTATCGCTAAAAATTCGGACTCCCTCTTCATTCTGGAGCGTATACTCGATATTTCCCGCAGCTAAATCTACCGGTGTGAGTTTGACCGTAAGTGCAACGATTTCACCTACATAGGGACGGGTAGGTAAATCGCTAAATTCTAAGGTCAATCCAGACGTTGTAGCAGTTGATGTGGAAGAGAAAAGAGAATCTATGGTCGATGAGTCCTCTTCAGCCACATGTGTCTGTGTTGTTTCTGACGCAGGATCGGTTAGTACTGATGGCTCAGCCAAAAGAATCTGTGCAAACAGCAGAAAAGAGAGGAGGAATGTTTTCAAGCGTTTATAAACCCTTCGAGCATGGCTCGTCCATCATTGGATCCGAGAAGGCTCTCCATCGCCCGTTCTGGATGCGGCATGAGACCAAACACATTTTTGTTCTTATTGCAAATTCCAGCAATTGAATCAACTGATCCATTCGGGTTGTCAATATTTCCAGATGCATCGGTGTATTTCAATAGGACTTGGTTATTGGCGTAGAGCTCTTTAAGCCCATCGGCATCAATATAAAAATTACCATCGTGGTGAGCGATAGGGATATTGACCACTTGACCTGCTGTACAGTGAGCGAGGAAATCATTTTCGTTGTTGATTACTTTGAGGTGATGATGACGAGAGATGAAATGAAGCCCCTCGTTACGTTTAAGTGCACCCGGCAGGAGACCCGTTTCAGTGAGCACTTGAAAACCGTTACAGATTCCTAATACTTTTCCGCCATTATCAGCATAAACTTTTAAGGCTTTCATGATTGGAGACATTTTCGCAATGGCACCGCTGCGGAGATAGTCACCGTAGCTGAACCCGCCCGCTACGACAACAAGATCGGTCCCCTCAGGGATAGCATCTGCTTTGTGCCACAGGATTTCTGTCTCACACCCTAGTGCATCGAACGCATGTTGAGTATCATATTCACAGTTTGTTCCGGGGAACTGAACAATCCCTACTTTCATGCTTGAATCTCGATCTCGTAATCTTCGATAACCGTGTTGGCCAAAAGTTCTTCACACATATGTGCAACTTTCTCTTTTGCCGTAGTTGCATCGGATTCATTCATCTCAATAATGATTTGTTTTCCGACGCGAACGTCACGAACACTTTCAAAACCATGACCGCTGAGGGCGTGTTGAACTGCTTTACCTTGTGAGTCCAAAACTCCATTTTTCAAAAATACGTTAACAATTGCTTTCATACTGTTCCCTTTGTTCTTTCGTAATTAATTAAGGATTCGGTTAAGAACTTCTTCATAAGCGACTTTAAGTCCGCCGAGTCCTTGGCGAAAACGGTCTTTGTCCATTTTTTCACCCGTTTCTAAATCCCAAAAACGGCAGTTATCGGGGCTGATTTCATCGGCGAGGATGATTTTCCCCTCCGCATCACGACCGAATTCAAGTTTGAAATCGACGAGGTTAAGCCCTTTTTCGTGGAAATATGGGCGGAGAATCGAGTTTACTTCACGAGCCATAGCGCGGAGCTGATCGAGCTCAGCTTCATTTTTGACAAGGTTGAGAATCAGACAGTGCTGGTCATTGAGTTTCGGATCGCCGAGGGCGTCGTTTTTATAGTCAAATTCGACCAAGGTAAATGGAAGGACGGTTCCATCTGCGATACCGAGATTTTTGCTGAGACTACCGGTTGCGATGTTGCGGACGATCACTTCGATGAGGATAATATCCACTTTTTTACAAAGCATGTGGTTATCATCAAGCATCTCTACAAAATGAGATTCCACACCGCGTGATGCTAACATCTTGAAAAGTTCGGTTGAAATTTTATTATTCAACGCCCCTTTTCCCGCTTCATTATCTTTTTTAGCGCCGTTAAAAGCGGTCAGATCATCCTTAAATTCCGCAATGACTAAATTGGCATCATCAGTGTTAAAGAGGCGTTTAGCCTTTCCTTCGTAGATGAGATCGCGTTTTTCCATGGTTATTTTCCTTTGACTATGATTAGAGCTTTAATGATATCGACACCCTCTTTGAGCTGAATGTCTTTGTTCAGCTGCTCAGGGGTAATGATGGTTTTATTGGTTGCATTGGCTTCAGTTACATCAATCATACCGTCGTTCTTTTCGAGTTCAGATTCGAGGTGTTTTTTCAAATCGGATTCTTTGATATTGAAAGATTTATCGTGATTTTTGATCTCACCGGCGATCACTTCGATATCCGGGGCAACCCCTACAGCTTGGATAGTACGCCCGCTTGGGAGGTAATAACGTGCTATGGTGAGTTTAATCGCTTCAGTTTCGGTAACCGGCATAACCACTTGAACAGACCCTTTACCGAATGTTTTTTCGCCGACGATGACGGCACGTTTCAAATCTTGCAATGCGCCACTGACGATTTCAGAGGCACTCGCAGAGCCTTCATTGACCAAAACAACCAGCGGAAGTTCGCTAACGGTAGCACTTTTGGTTGCACTGTAAGAGATGTCATCCGCTTTGTTGCGCCCTTTTTGGGAAACGATCACCCCTTCATTGACAAACAAATCGGTGAGCTCAACCGCTTGATCGAGCAAGCCTCCCGGATTGTTACGGAGATCCAAGATGATCCCTTTGCTTTTGGAAGCGTGTTTTTTTATCGCTGTTTTGACATCGGCGGCAACTTTTTTATCGAAGCTGGTTACACGAATATAGAGGATATTCCCTCCGATGGTACGTGTATAAACAGACTCTACGGTGATAATGTCACGAATGATATGAAATTTCAGAGGATCGGCTGACCCTTTTCGGACGACGGTGAGGTCAATCGGTGTTTTTGGGGTTCCGCGCATGAGAGCGACTGCATCATCAATCGTCATGCTCAGAGTCGCTTTATCATTGATTTTGAGAATGATATCGCCTGCTTTAATCCCTGCTTTATCGGCGGGTGTCCCCTCGATCGGGGCGATGACGGTGAGGGCGTTATCACGCATTCCGACCGTAATCCCTAATCCGCCGAATTCACCGTCAGTTTGGGTTTTTAGATTATCGTAGCTTTTTTTGTCCATATAGGTAGAGTGGGCATCGAGGTTGGAGAGCATCCCCTGAAGTGACTTATCAATCAACTGATCGATTGTGAGTCCGTCTACATTGTATTGCTCGACAATTCCTAAAACTTTGGTGAATTTTGCCAACGATTGGAGACGTGAGGCTTCTACAGAAGGTTCAGCTGGTGTAACGGTATTGCTTTTAGCAAACAACGATGTAGAGAGTGCAACACTAATCGCTGCGGCACTGATAAAACCGACGACCATCATTTTTGTGTTTTTCATACGTTTTTGAACCTCATGTAGAGCCGTTAATAAGATCAGGAATTATAGTGAAAACTTCATTAATTAACAATGATTCAGATCACTTCGATTACGACATCTCCGATCGTAATTTTTTCCCCTTTGGCGATTTTTGCCCGTTTACGGGTTTCGAGGGTACCGTTACGAAAAACATGGTTATTTTCGATGAGCATTTTCGCTTGTCCGCCGGTATCGACAAGATCGAGAACTTTGATCAGTTTATGAAGTTCAATAAAAGGTTCGGTTAGTGTGTACGTCATTAGGGTGTCTTTTCAATAAAATTATAAAAATGGAAGAAAAAAATGGGGAAAGCAAAAGGTGCATGAAAGCCCATTCGGGCTTATCATGTAATGTGATTACCAGCGGTCGCGCGGAGGGCGTGGAGCGCGTGGACGAGCTTCGTTAACACGAAGTGTACGCCCACCGAAATCGTTACCTTCAAGGGCAGTGATCGCTTTGTTAGCTTCATCTTGGTTCGCCATTTCAACGAAACCGAAACCGCGGAAACGGCCTGTTTCTTTGTCATTTACGAATTTAACTGAACTAACTTCACCGTATTGTCCGAAAAGATCTTTCAAATCATTTTCGTCTTTGCCGTAGGGAATATTCCCGACATAAATTTGTGTCACATTGTACTCCGTGAAAAAATCGAACTATAACCAGCATAATCCTTACACACATTTTAGCTTTTACAATCTTATGGGAATGTTAAAAATAATTGTATTTTCCCTATTAGTCTAATCGTCTTGTAAAAACTTTACAAATAGCGATGCTACTGGGCTAAAATAGAGCTTGTTAAAGCTCGTCAGATGGTATATCCAAAGGATGAAACAGGGGTAAAATAGGGGGCTTTAGTCTCTAGCTTTTGAAGAATTTGATCTTTGGGAAGAGGGCGGCATAGATGAAACCCCTGCAGTGTATCAATATTATTTTCCATTAAAAAATCGTAATGAGAGCTTTCTTCAACCCCCTCTGCAGTCACCTTCATCCCCAAGACATGGGCGAGATTTGAAATGGCTTCGACAATATGACGATTGGAAGCGCTTTCAAATAGGGGTAAAATGAATGATTTGTCAATCTTCAGTGTATCAATCGGGAGCTGTGCAAGATAGGCAAATGAAGAATATCCGGTACCGAAATCATCCAGTGCTATTCGAATCCCTCCTGCTTGCAGCTGACGGAGTTGCCGGCCTGCAATATCGATGTTCTCCATAACGGCACTTTCGGTAAGTTCTACCTTGAGATACGTCGGGGAGATGGAGCGTTGGTTTAAATATTCGAGCAACTCTTTAGCAAACGCTTCCTGGTGGAGCTGTTTACTGGAAACGTTGATCGCTACGAAAAATGGTTCATCGTGCAGAGCTTTAATGGTGTCGATAAAATCGCATGCTTGACTCAGCACCTCTTTTCCGATCAAAAGGATATCACCGTTTGATTCCGCGACGGAGATAAAAATATCGGGGGCGATAAAGCCTTGTTCGGGGTGGGGAAGTCGAAGAAGGGCTTCATACCCCTCAAGTTGCAACGTTTTGGTATTGATGAGAGGTTGAAAATAGAGTTTAAAGAGGTTGTGCGTCAGTCCATCACGTATCAATGATTCGATATGCAAGTAATCGTGGATGGCTCGCTGCATTGAGGCGTGATAATAAACAAATTGATTTTTACCTTTGTTTTTTGCTTCATACATTGCGGTATCGGCATGTTTGATTAAATCTTCCACATTGGACGCATCATAAGGATAGAGGACAATACCGATAGATGAGGAGAGGAAAAAGTCCATCTGATCGACTTTAAACGGCTCTTTGAACGTATGAATGAGACGTTGCGCCATAGCGTCAACACTCTGCGTATCGGCATCTTGGAGTAAAATGACAAACTCATCTCCACCGAAACGGGCACAAAAATCATATTTTCCGACACTCTCTCTGAGACGATCACTCACCTCAATCAAGATGGTATCACCAATTTTATGCCCCATGGTATCATTAATATTTTTGAAGTTATCCAAGTCTAAAAAGAGTAAAGCAAAGGGGCTGGCTGCGGAGTGTTCAAAACGGCTTTCAAGCTGAAGTTTGAGTTTGGCACGGTTGGGAAGCAAGGTAAGCGGATCGTGGTACGCTAAAAATGCAATCTCTTCACCTTGGGCTTTTGGGGCAGTAATATCACTGGTGATACCGATAAAAAGATTAAGGGTCGGATGATGATAAATACGGCTGTTGAGCCACCGTATCTCTCCCTCATTATGGAGGATTCGAAATCGAATCTCTTGAGATTGTCCCGGCAGCAGTGTTTCAAAAAATATTTGTACCAGATTCCGATCATCGACATGGATCTGCTGTTGCCACAACGTATGATCGGATAAAAAGTTCTCTCGACTAAATCCAAAAACTTTTTCAACGGCACGATTGACATAGCGAAGTGAGAGAGTTTGGTTATCAATGTACCAAATGACTTCGTCGATACTGCTCAAAATCTCTTCAAGTTCCTGATTTTTAGAGTTGAGGAGAGAAGAGAGCTCGCGGGCTTGAAGTTCAATGAGCTCTTTTGAGGATCGGAGCTCTTTATTTAAGCGGTTGAGATCGGTTTGATTGCGTACGTTGACAAAAAAGCGGACATGATCGTTATGTCGAATCATTCGGACACTTTTAACCGCCTGTACGATGGAACCGTTACGATGGATAAAATTGGTCTCGGCATCGAGGGATTTCCCCTCACGCATCACTTTTTCGATACACGCTTGGAACACATCAATGTCTGCAAGGAGACTCAACATGTTGAGACCTAGTAACATAGTGCTCTCAAGCCCCACCATTTCTGAAAAAGCGTCATTGGCAAAAAGGATGACGCCCCGCTCATCTACCATGACGATTCCGTCTGGAAGATAATTCAAAACATCATATAAGGGGGCTTCGTGTTCCATTGATTCCTGTAAAAGTGATGATAAAGTGATTCTTTTGTGATATTGTAATTTGTTATAGTTTAAAGCTTGCTTCATTCTATTTAGTAGGTGATTATAGGAATTTAGATATAATCGCGTAATTTTTATAGTAAAGAGTTTTGCAATGGTACAAGTCACAAAATTAACAATGCGCTTCGGCAGTCGAATTTTATTCGAGGGGATCAACCTCAAACTCGATCGTAACAAACGTTACGGTCTTATCGGTGCAAACGGCGCCGGAAAAACAACGTTTTTGAAAATTCTCAGCGGTGAGATCAAAGAGTACGAGGGGGACATCTCCATCGAACCGGGTCTCAAAGTGGGTGTTTTGGGACAAAATCAGTTTGCGTTTGAAGAGTTCACGATTGCCGATGCGGTATTGTGGGGAAATAAACGCCTTTATGATGCGATCAAAGAGAAAGAACACCTCTACGCGACGGGCGATTTTGAAGACGATAAAGTCAATGACCGTTTAGCGGAGTTGGAGATGATCTGCTGTGAAGAGGATCCGACCTACGAATACGACGTTCAAATCGCGAAAATTCTCGAAAACGTCGGAATTCCGGCTGAAAATCATCACGATTTGATGTCAAGTCTCCCTTCATCGGAAAAATTTAAAGTTTTGTTGGCACAGGTTTTGTATCCGAAACCGGACGTATTGTTCCTCGATGAGCCGACGAATAACCTCGATATCGATACGATCGGATGGCTCGAACACGAGCTTCAACGCCATGAGGGGACGATGGTCGTTATCTCGCATGACCGACACTTCATCAATGCCGTTGTGACCAATATCCTCGATGTCGATTTCCAAAAAATCCGTGAATTTACCGGAAACTACGATGACTGGTATCTAGCATCGACCGTTATGGCGAACCAAGCGCAACTCGATCGGGATAAAAAACTCAAAGAGAAAGAGCAGCTCGAAGCGTTTGTCCGCCGATTCTCTGCGAATGCCTCAAAAGCGAAACAGGCAACTTCTCGTCAGAAACAGCTCGATAAACTCACCATTGATGACATCAAGCCATCATCCCGCCGTGATCCGAGTATCGTCTTTAAAGCCAAACGCCAAATGGGAGACGAAGCACTCGATGTGATCGATGTTTCTCATAGTTACGGCGATTTGAATGTATTGCATGACATCAATCTCAAAATTGTTCCGGGTGAAAAAATCGCGGTCATTGGAGCGAATGGTGTCGGTAAATCAACCCTCCTTAAAATCATCATGGAAGAGATTGCACCAACCAGCGGAAGTGTCAAGTGGGGGGCAACGATTGAGCCGACCTATTTCCCTCAGGATACGGCGGACCGTATTAAAGGGTCTGAAACGCTTTACGATTGGCTTCGTGCGTTTGATCCGAAACGCGAAATCTCTGAAATCCGTAACTGTTTGGGACGTATGCTCTTCAACGGTGAACAACAAGAAAAAAGTATCGAGAAAATCTCCGGGGGTGAAAAACACCGTATGATGCTCTCGAAAATGATGCTGGAGGGGGGAAATTTCCTCGTCCTCGATGAGCCGACCAACCACCTTGACCTAGAAGCGATTATTGCACTCGGAGAAGCGTTGTACGAGTTTGACGGAAACGTTATCTGCGTGAGCCATGACCGTGAGTTGCTCGATGCGTTTGCAGGGCGGGTTATTGAATTGCACCTCGATGGAACCTATACCGATTTCAAAGGGACGTATGAAGAGTTTGCCGAGGCTAAGGCAAGCGGTAGTTTATAAGTTTTGTCATTCCCGCGTAGGCGGGAATCTAGCTGGATTCCCGATCAAGTCGGGAATGACGGGAGAAGTTAAAATATGAGCCAGTACAAAGATTATATCGGTCTAGGGGTTGCGGGCAATTTTGCCCTTCATCTCGAACAAGCGGGTGAAAGTGCTGATTTCAAAGATGTGATCACCGAAGATCCGAACGGTCCCAAAGGGATGTTTCCGTTTTATGTTCCGAATCGTGAGGGACAATTGGGTGTTTACCCGATTAGCTCCGAGTCGATCATCCTCCCTCATGAAGTGTGCAATGTTCAGCCCGAACCCGAAGTGGCACTTATTTGCGATATTGCCTATGATGCTGAGGGAAATGTTTCAGAGATTACCCCTAAATTTTTCGGTGCCTATAACGACTGTTCTCTCCGTAAAGAGGGGGCGGCAAAGATCAGTCACAAGAAAAACTGGGGTGCCGCTTCCAAAGGGCTGGCGTCCACGCTGATCCCTATCGACACGTTTGATAAAGGGGGGGTGATGGACAGCTACCGCATCGCCTCGTTTTTACGACGTGAGGGGATGTTGATGCGCTATGGCGAAGATGTGGAACTTAGCGGATACAGCTTTTTCCACGGTAAGCTTATCGAGTGGATGAAAAATCAGCTCAATGCTCAGGTCGATTTCGGTCCGCTTGAACCGATTCGTGAGTATTTACGCGAAGCACACTATCCAAAGCAGGCGATCATCAGTATCGGTGCGACCCGCTATACCCATTTCGGAGAGACCAATTTCCTCCAAGAGGGGGATGAGGTGATTGTTGTCGTATATGATAACAATAAATACTGCATGAACCCGATCCTCTCGATGGCAAATCGAAACGCTTTCGAGTCTGAGGGGATTAGTGTATTGGTCCAAAAGGTGATCCGTGCTTAAAGCTGGGCTCTATCGCCATTATAAGGGGAAGCATTACGAAGTGATCGGTGTGGCTAAGCACTCCGAAACCTCTGAACAGCTTGTGGTCTATCGCCCTTTGTACGGCGAAAGAGGATTATGGGTACGACCGTATAAAATGTTTATTGAGACGCTGCCAAACGGTGTTAAGCGGTTTGAGTATTGTGGAGAGGTGCAATGAGCCGAGGGACGAAACTTTCACTGGATATGGGTGCTTCATGGGGTGAGGGATGGAGCATGGAAGAGGAAAAAACGTCCAAAACCATCACACTTCTTGAACCTTCTGAACATAAACTCGTTTTTCAAAAAGAGAAACGCAAAGGGAAAATAGTGACGTTAGTGGGACCGTTCAGTCTCAGCGAAGAGTCTGCCCAAAAAGTGCTTTCAACCTTGAAAAAGTCACTCGCCTGCGGTGGAGCTTACAAAGAGGGATGGATGGAGTTCCAAGGAGAGATCGCTCCTAAAGTGCGGGAACAGCTTGAAAAGCTCAGCTTCAAATTCAAAAATCCTAAATAATTTATAGTTTACTCGTAAATACAACCTGATTACGTCCTCGCTGTTTGGCGGCGTAGAGGTTGGTATCGGCGGTATGAATCAGTGCATCTTCGGCTGTATGTGCGGTAGGGACAATACAAATTCCTCCGATGGAGATGGTGACGATGTTGGTGACTTTACTCCCGTTATGCTCTATTTTTAGATTTTCAATATTTTCGCGTACTCTCTCACCCATCATCTTGGCATTTTTACAATCGGTATCGCTCAAGATGATTCCAAACTCCTCTCCCCCTAAACGAAACGGATAATCTCCCGGACGCTGCAGCGTCATTTTAAGTACTTTGGCGACCGCTTGGAGAGCACTGTCTCCTTGCAAATGGCCATAGGTATCGTTGTATTGTTTGAAAAAGTCAATGTCCAGCATCATAAAGACAAACGGTTTACCTGATCTGAGGGCTCGTTTAAACTCCCGTTCATAGACGATATTAAAGTAGCGTCGATTGTAGAGGGCTGTAAGCGAATCAGTATAGGAGGCTTGTTCGAGTTTTAAATTGAGATGTTGGAGTGTTTCGGTGGACTCAATCAATTGGTGTTGCTGTAGTTCGATGTTTGCAAAGATTTTCCAAGCGAGTCCCATAACCAGAGCAAGTATGATGATGAGAAAAAAGATAAGTTGCATAAGGGCATTTTGATACTGTGCTAAAAGGATTGCATGCTCATAGCGCGCAGCGGCATTTTCATACGTAATGAGCTGATGAATGGTATTGTGAATAAGACGGACATTGTCATCAAGGGTACTTAGCGAGAGAGGATGGGTCCGATCGGGAGAGATTATGAGGGTGCGTACTTCGCTAAAATATCTCTCTAAGCTTTGGATTTGCGATTCGGTATAGTGGACATATGCGAGCTCTTCAGGACGTTTTTCATGGGAGAGATAGGAAGCCCAGAGCTGATTAACCCGATCCAGTCCGAGTGATATCTTTTCAGCAGCTTGCTCATCGCTGATAAGTTGATTGCTCCATCGATAGATCGATGATGCAAGGTCATTGTGGTATGTTTCGGTAATTGAATTTAGTTCGGTTAGAGGGATCAAGGATCCAAAATAGAGGGTATCCATGTTGCGTTTGATATTTTGGATATTGATGTAGCCGATCAGCCCTACGACACCTAAGCCAAAGCCTACAATCAACAGTAAATAGAGCAGTTTGGATTTAAGTTTGAGTGATTCCACGGCTTGGGCTAATCTTTTTAATTGGATAGATTATCTAAGCAACTCCTATACCAAAAGCGATTACAATTAAACAATTATTTTTGGAGGCTGGTTATGGCTAAACGACTCATCAAAGATGAACGGATAAAGACGATTGTGCATAACATTGCTGAAGATTTTCGATTTTCTCATGAAACGGGTGATTATGCACTTTTGTTTTACAAAGCAGATACCGAAGGGGCCATTCGAGGTGGCGATATCGATACGATGATCGAATATCTCTCTACGGGACTTACCGAGCTTCAAGACAATATTCAGTGGAGACGGGAGTTTCTAAGTGAAAATCCAGGGGTCGATGAGATGCGTATGTTGGAGAATCTTGGGGTGATTGAAAAAGAGTATATCGATCTGCTTGAATTTTTACGTTAGAAGCCAGTAGAGCCCGTACTCGATCCCTCCTGCAATGAGGGCGATAAAAAGGGCTATGAATATCAGACGTGTTGCTAATATCCATAAAAAGCGTAACATTTACGGTTTGGGTTTATACGGTTCTAGCGTTATTTTCTTGCCTATGGCGTATTGGATTCCCCCTTGGAGATCAATAACGTTATAGCCGAGTTGTTTTCCGAGAAAAGTACCGACTGTTTGTGTACGATTTCCACTGTTGCAGATAAGGGCAAATTTCTCCTCTTTTTTGACTACCTTACCCAGTTTTCCTAAAAAATCTTCGACGTTATAATTGCCTTGTTCGTCAAAAAACATAATCGGAACTGAGCCTTTGACCAAACCGGTTGTCTTCCACTCACCAGGGGTACGGATATCGATGATTTTGATTTTACTGTCAACCAGTTTTTGATCGATCGGCTGACGGATATAATCGGCGCTAAGGGTTGTAATAGCGAGTAGAAGAGAGAAAAAAGCTAAGCGCATATTGGCTCCTAAAAGGTATAATGGCGTAATTGTATCGATGAATGATTAATATGAGGTTGTATGGCAGGATCTAAAGAGGAAAATTCAAAACGGCTTCGGTATATCCGTCTGCTCGGACGATTTATCAGCGGAATTATCGCATGGCTCTCCAAAGCAGACCATCCCACCAAAGAACAGTATGACCAAAAAGTAGATATGAATTTTCGCTTTTTGGAAAAAAATGAAGCGGTAAAACTCTATAAAGACGAATACACGGAGCTTGAAGCGTTGGGCCAGAAAATCCTCGATTTTAGAGCGAGTGATACCGATATAGAGACGATTAAAGAGGAGCTGTTTTATGCCCAAAACCAGCTCGAAAAAAAGATCAATGCCCGCCGCTATAAAAAGTCAAAACATGATAATCACGCTAGCGACGGGTGGTAAAATTTAAATTAATCCTAAATGCTCTACGAGAATTTTACATCCCAATCCGATAAGGATTAACCCTCCAACCGTTTCTGCTTTACTCTCCAATAATGACCCCAGTTTTTTTCCGATATAGACCGCGACAACACACAGTATGAATGTTACCAGTGCGATAACGCTTGCCGCAGTGAAAATATCGGTTTGTAAAAAAGCGAACGTCACCCCGATAGCCATCGCATCGATACTGGTGGCGATACCCAACGTGACAAGGGTTTTGTTGGAGAGGTCAGTGACTTCATCATCAAACTCATTTTGGTACGCTTCATAGAGCATTTTTCCCCCAAGTCCCACGAGCAATACAAACGCGATCCAGTGATCGAATGCCTGCACGTATTCGGCAAATGTGATTCCGATAAAATACCCAGCTACCGGCATTGCCCCCTGAAAAAATCCGAAAACAGCAGCTGCAAAGAGGGCTTTAGAAACGAGTAATTCTTTGTATTTTGAGCCGATGGCGATCGAGACGGCGACGGAGTCCATTGCCAACGCAACGGCGAGGATGAGGAGGGTTTCGTTCATACGGTTTCCTGAAAAATAAGTGGCGAATTATAGCGGACAATCGAGTGAATCGTTATGAACAGCACGAACCTCCGTTACAGCTTTTGTCTTTTTTCTGAAATAAGCCGCGTAGGAGATGCCATCCTATTAGGCCTAAGAGAAGAACTGCTGCTGCTTGTTCTACAAATCCGTGATGTTCGTGTAAATCAACCTCCATATTGATCGATAGTGTATCAAATCCGACATCGATTAATGCTCCAAAAAGTAAACTTCCTATGGCTATGACACCTAAATAAACCGTTAAGGCACGTGTTCCTAGCATCGATTTGACCACTCCCATCGTTACGGTATTGGTTGCGGGGCCTGCACTGAGGAAGATAAAGGCGGCACCCGGTGAGACTCCTGCGATAATGAGTGAAGCGGCAATCGGAAGCGAAGCGGTAGCACAGACGTACATAGGTGCGGCGATGGCGATAGCTATCAGGTAGCCTAGAAAGCGGTTGTCATTAAAGAGTTCGTGGAGATTGGAGGGTATAGCCGCGGTAATCAAAGCACCGAGCAAGAGACCCCAAAAGAGAGGTTTGCTGAAACTTCCGAGTAAGGTTATCAACCCGTACTGAAAGACACCCGATATCGAAAACGGCTTTTTTGCTTCGGTTTTGGGGATTTGGATAGTGGATGGAGCAATTTTTGGAGCGGTCGCACTGAAAGAAAGCCCTTTTTGTACACTCTCTTTGGGTTCAAAAATATTCATGAGCATCCCCGCCGTAATCGCTATGATTACGGAAGAAAAAACACGGTAGAGGGTAAATACCCATCCGAACATCCCAAATGTGGCTAAAATCGAATCAACTCCGGTGATCGGTGTCGAGATTAAAAATGATAATGTAGAGCCTTTGGAGGCGCCGTTTTTTCTCAACGATGCGGCAAAGGGGATAACACTGCATGAGCACAGGGGAAGTGGTGTACCGAACAAGGCGGCTTTGTAAACTGAGCCGTGGGTATTGGAACCTAAATGCTTTTGTATCCACGTTTCGCTAATCAACTGATGCAACACCCCCGCGGCTAATAAACCGCAAAGGATGTAAATCCCCATATCGATACTCAAGCTCCAAAACGCTTCCCAAATCAAATGCATAGAGATCTCCTGAAAATAATAACTATTATTGAATTGTAGACATTTTGACTTAATCGGTTCTTAGTTTATTTCTACCGTGATGTGTACCAGCTCTTCGTGAATCGATAGGGCATTACGAAAATCATTCGGACTTAGAGGATTATTGGTGTGCAGTGAGAGGATAACGGAGTATTTTCCTTTTCCAACTCGCCATACATGCAAATCGGTAATCTTTGCCTCAGGGTCGACGTGCGTAATCACCTCTCGCACCTCTTCAACTACTGGATCGTCCATATGCGCATCAAGGAGGATTCGCCCCGTATCGCGCAGCAATCCCACCGCCCAGACACTTACCAATACTCCCCCTACGATCCCCATTACCGGATCAAGCCACGATGCACCCCATAGTTTCCCCGCTATCAATGCGATGATTGCGAGTACAGAGGTCGCCGCATCCGCTAATACATGCAAATATGCCGCGCGGAGATTAAGATCATGATCGTGTTCGTGTTCGTGTTCGTGATGATGGTGCTCTTTATGATGATGTCCATGGTCATGATGATGATTGTCTCCCAGTAACCATGCGGTGATCAGATTGATCACTAATCCGAGTACCGCAACAAAAATTGCTTCGTTGTAATGGATGGTTACCGGTGCAATGAGCCGTTCTAAGGATTGGTAAAACATGAGCAGAGCAACCGCAACCAAGAAAAGGGCGCTGGTATAACCCGCCAATACCTCAATTTTCCACGTACCGAATGCAAATCGACCATCCTGTGCATATCGACGTGCCAAAACATATGCCCCTACCGAGAGCCCGAGGGCGAGGGCATGGGTACTCATATGCCATCCATCGGCAAGGAGTGCCATAGAGCCGTAATAATACCCGCCGATGATTTCGGCAACCATCATGACGACGGTTAGTATAACGGCGAACTTTGTTTTGCGCTCTGCAGCAGGGTTTCCTTCATCAAACTGATGGGAGTGGATAAGGGGATTGGAAACGTTGTTCATGGCTTGTCTCTGCTAAAAAATTATGATACTATACCCCAGTATACTTAATAACGTTTAAAAAAGGAAAGTTATGGCGCATACGATACATGGTAAGAAAGCTTTATTGACACGCGTACGTCGTATCAAAGGGCAGGCTGAAGCGTTAGAGAAGGCACTGGATAATGAAAATGAGTGTTCCGCAGTCCTGCAGCAAATTGCCGCGATCCGAGGAGCGGTCAACGGTTTGATGAATGAGGTATTGGAAGGTTATATCCGTGAACATCTGCGTGCAGATGCCCCGATAGAGCAGCGTGAGGAGGATTTAGAAAAATTAGTGGGTGTATTGCGTTCATATTTAAAATAATCAAAGCCGCTCTATTGCTCCTCGCTCCAAATGTACTTTCCCTTTGTGTTCCAAATCTTTGAGTAATCGGCTGATGACCACGCGTGATGTTCCCAGCTGTGTTGCGATTTGCTCATGGGTCATTTCGATACGACTGCTCTCTTGTTGCCCTAACCACTCTAGCAAACGCGCATCGAGCCGTTTGAACTTGATATCTTCGACGAGTGTAGCGAGGGAGGCAAGACGGACGGTAAAAAGGGAAAACATAAATGATAGATAATCGGGGCTTTGTGCCATGAGAGAACGGATCGACTCATGGTCGAGTAGATAGCCGCTGATATCGCTCTCGGTGATAGCCGTACCGATAGCGACGTTTTGGGATACGAGGCTGGCGGTATTGACGACACATTGCTCCAACGGTTTGAGGGTGTAAAGGGTGATCTCTTCAGTCCCTTCGCCTTGGATGTAGAGGCGGACATTCCCTTCGGTTAAAAAGAGGATATCTTTACACACATCCCCTTGATAAAACAAAATCGTATTTTTAGGAACCGTGATGGGACGGGCATGATTGTGTACAAAGGTTTGAAGCTCAGAGGAGAGATGAGAATAAAAGGTAAATTGGGAAAGTTCCATACTAATGCCTCAAGGGATATGAGGCATTATAGCACGAGGCATTAGTCGTTGTTCAGTTTGCATCCTGTGTTAATACCCAAAAGAGGGTAGAATGGGCAAAACCCCACCATGCCGGTGACCACTAAAACAAGACCTGCATAGCCGAACATATTTCCGCTCATGATCGCCCATACGATGAGGGCAGCACCTGCAATAACACGTAGAACTCTATCAATTTTTCCTGTGTTACATTTCATTGTAAACTCCTTGGATGAGAATGTGATTCTCTAAATTTGTAGGAGTATTGTAGCCCTTTGAGGGTAGCCGTGTCTGTAACCTGAGTTACACTTAGGGGAGGCGATTGAGGCGATCTTTGGCTTCACTGAGACGTATGAAACTAAAACCGCTTGCTTTGAGTTTGGCAATACCCTCGATAATCCCCTCACGTGTTCCGCTCTCAGGGTGATTCATGTGAAAGAGGAGAATGTCTCCACCTTGTGCCGTGAGGAGTTGGTGGGTTACTTGGGGTGCACTAAAAGTTGCCCCTGCATCTCCTAATACACTAAAACCGGCGATTTCCACTCCATTTTTATGCGCGATAGTAACTGCTTGTTCATCATAGTAGGCAGTACCGGAGCGGAAAAAACGGGGGTGTTTGCCGGTAAGTTTTTCGATTAGGTCGCCATTGCCGTTGATTTCTTGGGCTACCTCTTCGGGTGAGGCGGTTCCTGCAATGTTGTAAATACTTTTACCGTTGACCGATAGGGGGCGGTGTGCAGTGCCGTGGTTGGCGATCTCAAAGAGGGGATTAGCCGCTAATTTTTGGAAAATTTCGGGATTGCTGTGGATCCATCGGGAGTTGATAAAGAGTGTGGCGGGGATACGGTTTTCAATTAAATATTCAACGAGTCCCTCATCATACTGAGAACTTCGAAAACTCCCACCGCACGCATCAAAGGTGAGGGCAATCTCTTTTTGAGACGTTTTAAATGTGGTCACGACACCGGTGACATTTTCACCCCATTGTTTGGGTTCATCGGCTGTAAGGGTAACTCCAAAAATGAGTAAAAAAGTGAGGAAAAATTTTCGCATTGATAACACCTTTGGTAAAAGGTGAAATTGTAGCGTAGCTCACTTAGGGTTTGTTGCAGTCACGATCTTTACCGAAAATACAACGGCCGTTAGTGATGAGTTTTCGGATGAAAAAGAAAAGTGAGAGTACGGCAATGATACCGCTTATGATGGCGTGAGGGATAAGCCCTTGGCTAAAAAAGGAAAAGGCGGCAGCGATAAAAGCAAGGGTCAGAATCAAACACATTGTAAATCCTTAATATGAAGATGCCGCAATTGTAGAGCGAAAAGAGGATTATGTGTGTAACTAAAGTTACTCAGTTTTCTCTTTTACGTAGCCCGCCCCTTGATTTACTTTTCCTTTTGTCCAATCGACTGCATTGGTTGTGTCTTGTTGCACACCGCTCCATGTTGCTGAACAGCCGGTGAAGAGGATAAATGCTATAAGTGATACATATTTCATAATTTTGCCTCATAGTATAGAAAAATGATTGAAAAGTTTAACAAGAATTTGTTAACAGATTAGAGATCAATCTTGTATCCGATTCCGTTGACGTTGGTAATAATATCATTATAAGATTTTTTACGAATTCCCCGAACCAGAGTACGAAGTGCATCCATGCTCATTAATGTCTCTTGCCAAACTATGCTTTCGATAACATTATAAGGGACAATGAGCCGTTTTTTATTCAGCAGGAGTTCGAGAAGGAGATACTCCTTCTTGGATAATTGAACAGAGGTATTGTCTGGATGGTTAATCGCTTTGTTAATCGGATCGTAACTGTATCCATGTTCTAACACGCTATAGGCTGAGGCACGACAGTTGAGTATTTTTTTGATTCCAAGCTGAAGTGCATTCAGTAAATCTTGGTGCTGAAGAGGTTTTTGAAGGTATCGAGTAGTATTGAGATTGATCGCGTCAAAAAGGATATCTTTACTGGTATGAGCTGCTGTTATGATGACAGGTGTCAATACATCTTTTTGTCGAAGACATCGGACAAAATCCAAACCGTTTTCATTGTGAAGTTGTAGATCGATAACAATAATATCGATTTTTTGGGTTCTAAAAAGCTCACATGCTTTCGTTGAGTTGTCTGTTTCGAGAACTTTTAAACCGTTTTCACGGATGATATGTGAATTTTTTTCACGAATATCGGTATTGCTTTCGATATAAAGAAGGGTAAAGTTATTTGATTTGAACATGACAATTTCCTAAAAGTAATTAAGCTAAAACGGTTTGATTTCTCCCTTGGGATTTTGCTTTGTACATTGCTTGGTCTGCTGCTTTTATAATATCATCAATGGTGCTTTTTGAATCATATCCACTTATACCAATGCTTATGGTTAGAGGATGATTGAGATGAAAATCGTTTTCTTGGACAATGCCTCGGAGCTTTTCGGCGATAGAATAGGCAGCTTCAGCCTCTGTATTATCCAAAACGATAATAAATTCTTCCCCTCCCCATCGGCAAAAAAGGTCACTGCTCCGTAATGAACCACGGATAAGATGGCTAAATTCCACTAATACTCTATCACCTTCCAGATGACCATAAGTATCGTTAATCATTTTAAAATGGTCTAAATCAACAAAGAGAATAGCAAAAGTACCGTTTTCAAAATAGGCTTGTTCAAGTTTATTGATAAGGAGAAAACGGAGTTTCGATCGGTTATAAACTCCGGTAAGCGGGTCAATATCCACTTTTCTACTTAATTCTTTTTGCTCGGTAATGTTGGTATAGATCCCTATGTAGCCTAATATATTTTCTTTGTCTATAAGGGGTTCAATGCAAATTTTGCTCCAATACCCCAAACCGTACTTATTTTTATTTTTGATCTCTCCACACCACGCTTTGCCTTGCTTGATAGTTTCCCATAGTTGAGAAAACAGTTCGGTTGGTGTATCTGAATGGCGAAAAATTTTGTGTGTACATCCGATCAGTTCTTCTCGGTCGTACCCTGAGAGGAGTTCGAACCCTTTGCTGACATTGGTAATAATACCCTTTGCATCAGTGGTAATCATGATCGAATTACGATCTAGGATTTCTGATTTAAGCTGTTCAATAAGTTCGGAGTAATGTGGCAAAACTTTCTCCTTTTGTAAAAATTGTAACGATAGATTATGAGATTTTCATGACGTTTTGAACTTTGGAGTAAATAAGGTTAGAAAGTGTGTGGAAAGAGAAATCCAAAAATGCTCTTTAAAGAGATTGGATAACAATGTAGAGAAGTGTAACATGAATTGGTGAAAACGAAGTGGTGACCCCAATGGGGATTTAAATCCTAAAAATTAGGTTTAATCACTACTTATTTCAAAGATGAAACTTTTTTACTTTACATTTTCAGCCCAAGGGCTAGATGTGATTCCCCTCTCTGCAATGCTTGGACATACGGATACTCACACTCTCAAACAATATCTATCGCTTCTTCGGAAAGAGTCGAGAGGGATGATGCAGGATGTATCAAAAAAGCTATTAAATTTATAGTTTATATAGATTGTTATTATAGTTTAAGTTTAAAAGGATTACATTTGAAATGGATACCAATAAAATAATAGAGAAGGTGGAGTAATGATTGAAAAAATTTCTATATTAGTTTCGATAATTTCATTGGGAGGAACGCTATACTTTTTTAGTAAAAGCAAACAATTATATTCGAAATTTAAATTACATTTATCTAATAGCAATCATTATAATTATGCACGTTCATTAATTGAAGCTAGTCTAGATCCTTTGGTAACGATATCACCAGAAGGAAAAATTATGGATGTCAATGATGCTACAATAATAGCTACTGGAGCTAAGCGAGAAGAATTGATAGGGACAGATTTTTCTGACTATTTTACAGATCCTGAACGAGCTAGAGATGGCTATCAAAAAGTTTTATCTTTTGGATTTGTGAAGGGATATGAATTAGTTTTAAAACATAAAAATGGCGCAACTATGCCTGTCCAATATAGTGCTTCTTTATATAGAAATGAGTTGGGGCAAATTCAAGGTGTTTTCGCAGCAGCAAGAGACATAAGCGAACTTGTAACTCTAAAACTAAAGCTTGAAAGAATGGCTTTATATGACCATTTAACAGAGTTGCCGAATAGACGTATGCTATGTGAAACAGCGCAAGTGATGATTGAAAATGCACTAAATGACAACTCAGAATTAGCAGTAATTTTTATAGATATAAACAATTTCAAACCAATAAATGATACGTATGGTCATCCAATTGGTGATAAACTCTTAAAATGGTTTTCATCTAAATTATCACACATTGTCAGAGAAAGCGATATTATATCTCGATATGGAGGAGATGAATTTGTAATTGTGCTAAAACATGCGATTCATAACAGAATGATTTATGAAACTAAAATTAATGAGTGTTTGAATGAATCATTTGATTTTATCTACAATGGAAAAGAAATTTCTTTAAAAATTGATGCAAGCATCGGTATTGTATTTTTATCAGAAGAAAATAGTCAAGATTTACATGTTTTAATTGATTTGGCTGATCGTCTTATGTATGAAAATAAATCAGAGAAAAAAAGCAGTTTAAAATAACTGTATTGTATTTGAGTGTTGAATGTGGGAGGAAGTTTAAAGTGGTGACCCCAAGGGGATTCGAACCCCTATGGCCAGAATGAAAATCTGGAATCCTAACCATTAGATGATGGGGCCACATAAATGCGGCTCAAAAAGTGGTGTCTCGTGATGGATTCGAACCATCGGCCCCCTCATTAAAAGTGAGATGCTC
>CAZKJU010000022.1:0-28375 GCA_964553185.1 uncultured Sulfuricurvum sp. | reverse complement strand
AGCGAGAATATTGGTGGTTATCTTATCTGTTGATTTGATGATATCCACATCCACCTGTTTTGTCGTATCCTGACGTGTTTTCGTGACTTTTAACAGAGGTATGACGATTTCCTGAAGAGACGCTCCACCATGCACATATCTTGAACCTGCGCCTTTAATTCGAATCCTGTTGATGGATTTTGGAATCAAAACCTCTATATCACCTGAAAGATTAAGTTGTTCTGCGGTGAAATGTTTGGTGCTGGCATCGCCTTTCAGATTCTTTCCAATGACATAACGTCTGGATTCTTTCCAGATATCACCTTTTACTTCACCAATTGAAAAATCACTCTCTTCCAGTTCCTTATTTTGGTACAAGAAGCCGTGGTCAGCCGTGATGAACATGTTGTTGCCGTTCATATTGGCAATCTTTTTAATCACATCCATCAGGAATTCCAGTTCCTGCTCTACAGCTTCAAATACTTTTTCTTCTGTTGTTTTGTCATCACCTACCTTATCAATTCGGTTGTGGTAGATGTAAATCAAGTCGTACTGTTTCACAAACTCTCGACCATCGGCAGCCGAGTTCATTTTCATGAAATCCTCTGCTCCGATTGCTGTGGCTCTTACACCTGCCATCTGTTCCAGTATCTTGCTTCTTGCCTGCACCCCTTGAGTAGAATTACCCTTAATAAGGACGTATTCACTATCTGGCTGAAAGGTCATATTTGAGTTGGGTAGCAGTGCTGCCATTCCTAACTGGGTGTAGGATGGGAGTGATGTAATCATATAATCCAATTCCCCTTCAAAACGTTTTTCGGTCTGGATTTTCTGCAAGTACTCCCAGCCACATTCAAACCGCAAACCGTCCGAAATGATAATGAAGAGTCTTTGCCCCTTGGTAGTAAATGGTTTTATATGGTCAGTAAAGAACCTGTGCTGTGCTACATTTGGCTGGTTATACCATTTCTCTGTGGAATCAATAACTTTTTGCCATTTGTTACCGTAGTTTAGCAGCCAATCGTTGCAATACACTTTCTCCACTTTCTCGGTAAGTGGCTGCAATACCTTATTTTGCTTGGCTTTGCGATAATGGGTAATGTATTTTCGGTAGTAGTTGTCGATTTTATAGAGATTCTGAACGTAAGACTGAGCACCTTCCACAAAGGATTCAATTTTTAACTTGTCCGCTTTTCTGACAGATGTTATCATCAACATGCTATTCCCCAGACAGGCATAAAAATCTTCGTAATCAGGATACCAGTATTTGTTTTCTCTTTGCTTAATTAGTTGGCTCAATCTATCATTGGATATGGCTTCTTCGCAAATTAATTGTGCCAATTCTGAGATAATTCGTTTGTCAATCAGTTCGAATAAATCATCTTGAATAATATCATCTACCCTGACAGTATTCAAAGCTGATTCAACTTTTAAATCACCAGCAATCTTTTGTGATAACTTGCGATATGCCTGTTGGTAGGATATTGAATCCTTCCATATGCCAATTAATATTTTTGATTCTTTGGCAATCCCTGTCTTTTTACCAATGGAGAGGTTATTATTGAACACTTCCAACAGGAAATCATATATCGCTGGCGTTTCATTGTTATAGCCATATTTTCGGGCAATTTCTTTCCAGTAGAAGTTTTTAAGGTTGTAGCGTTCAAGTTCCCTGTCGAACCTTTCATTTCCATCACTAAAAGCTGAGGCATGAATTTGAAGGAATGAAACAAGGCTTACGTTATCAGTGTTAAATAGGACTGCCAGCATTTTGTAACGAATGGCTTGGTAATCATCATCTTTGCCAAGCAGTTCTTTCAAATACGCTCTCCGTTCTTTGTTTTTAAAAAACTCAATGTGTTCAGCAATCAGACTGGTGTAATCATAATTCAGTTCCAGTTCCTGAGCAAACATAGCTTCTTGTCTGGTTTGAAAAACATAGTGGGCAAGTTCCAAGTCCAGCAGCCAGTTATCAGCATTACTTGGCTTCTTGCAAGGTAGGTAAAGCAAAAAATGAGCGTTTGGTTTTTCTTTGGTTACGAGATGCTTAATACAGAATTGGTTATTCCCGACAATAACCTTCTCCACACCATCCAAAGCCAACTCATCAAACTCTTGCTTCAGTTGTTCGTTTTCATCGTACCAGAAGATGATACGATGCTTGTCGAAAAGTTTTGATAATGCTTCCTCAATTTTGTTCATACTTTTTGTCTTAATGAAAACCCTTTAGGAGTGATATCAATAACCTCTACTTCAATTTCATCACCAACTGAATAGATATTTTTAAAATCTCCTTGATTTGATTTTATCAGGTTGCTTTTATGTAAAAGACCATCCTTCATTTCTGGAATCGAAACAAATAATCCAAACTCAACAACAGATTTAATTTTACCTGTAAATTTCTTGCCAATCAAATTCGTCTGTTCTGCTGGTTGTTGTTTTTTTTCTTCCAGTATTACCACATCTTCAGCAATATTATCACCCTTGAAATCTGTAAGGGGGTAATATTCAACGAGACTATTTTTTATGGCATTTAAGTCTCTTACTCTTCTTCGTAAATCTTTCTTTGAAAAGAATCTGATTGACCCATTAGTGGCTTTTATCTTACCTTTCTTGCCATCATTATGAATCCAAATAATTTGTCCACTTTCTCTTTTTATCCCTTGGTATCTTTCATTATTCCAGAATTCTTTTGCACTTTTAAAATAATTGTCTACACTTAAAATTTCATCTCCTCTTAGGCTATAAAAAGTAAATAGTCTGGAAAATTCTGATTTAATATTCCATTCATTTTCCTTAATTATTGCATATAATAATTTCGCTATCAACTCTCCTTCTTCTTGACGTTTAAGTTTGTACAATAATCTTGTTTGCAACAGATAGAGGTTAATCATATACTTTGGCTCATTTCCATGGTAAGCCGCATTTACAGCATACTGCCATGCTTTTTCATAATTCGATTGTTCATAATAAATTTCAGCAATGTCTCTATAGATAAACCACTTATCACTTCCCGCCTTAGTGCCCAATAGTTCATTAAGAATGTTTTCTCCCTGTTCAGAGTTTCCTAATTTATCATGGCAGATGCCCTGACGCATCTTGAACCATAAATCATTGTTATAATGAAATTTGTCAAAACTTCTGAGTGCAGTATCACATAAGTCGATACATTTTGAGTACTCTCCAAGTTTTAACAATGCCTTTGATTTGAGTGAATAGTACTTTTCTTTATCAGATGCTATTTCAATTTCTCCTCGTTCTTCGGTATGAATCAATCTTGGATTTATTGATAATAAGTCAGGGTTAAGCACCTCAAGTAAATCATTTACTTTTTGGGCGTTGAAAATATTTTCGGAATACGCATCTACCAATTGAAATACTGATATCGTTAACGGGCATGGAAATTCGTGATTTTCATGAAGGTCTTTCTGTTTCGCTATGCTAAAAGAATTCCAAATTATCTGTTCATTATTAATCAATTCTCTTTTTTCAACCTGTTTTACATATTTATCAAAAATATACCACGAGAAAAGTCCACTGACCTTATCATAATCTTTAAATTTTTCAACAATAGCATCCAGATTATCAGGATTATGTGATAGACATTTTCGCAATGCTTTTAAATAATGGAAAGCGTCCCAATCATTGAATGCTTCATTGTATTCGTTCCATATTTTTTCATACAGAACAACTGATTCCTCAGGACTCGAATCGATAAGCAACCGTGCTTTGTTTTCTATGTCACGCTTTGTATCCATCAATTAGTAATTGCTTTATTTCATCTCCTAACTCAGGAGTGGTTTTATCGAGCATAGTCATTTTTGAGAAAAAACCTTCATTCAAGTACCAGAGTCTAAATCTTGCCCTTTTCTTATCATTCATTAGTTTGAATACAGTCTGATTGTTATGCTCCTCAAGAATGCTTAATTCGTAGCCAGATTGTTTACATTGCCGAATCCAGTTTTCGTACGTATCCTGTCGCCAATCTTTAGGTGTATCAATGGTTTTGCTTAGTTGATTTAAGAGTTTTTCAATTACTTTTCGCTCTGATTTTCCTTCTTTTTCTATTCTGACTGTTGAAACTGCTCCCTTTGAGTTGTAATGAACAACCAGACAGAGTTTATCTTTTTCATCCAATTCCTTCCCTTCAGGAGTTGTAAAAAAGACTTTCGGTGCATAATTAACGAATACTGTCCTTTCAAACAGGTATCCGAGTGGCTGAAGTTTGGAGATAATATGGTAAATGCCAAATCTTACGTTATCGGGCAATTGTTCTGGAAGTTTACCCGTAATTTCATTTGGAATCACTATAGGCAGAAACTCAATATGTGTTTTGTCTTTGGAAGAAGCACCATACCCTACAATATTATCAGTATCTTCAAACACACAGTTCATTAAAGGATTAATTGACAAAGGATTAATGACTTTTATCGATTCCACCCCACAAGATAGTCCAGTATACAACCACCTGAAATAACCCTCGTTGGTTATGCCAAAATTCTCACCCTGAAAACTATTGAAAACAATCTCTTTAAATGATGACCCTAATGCCTTATGGACATTCATCGAGTATCCAAATTGTACAAGAGCAACATTCACCATTGGGTCAGAATTCAATAAATGAATCATCCCATACTGCCTGTGATTTTTTCTCGCTCTACGTTCCATTTTTCGCATTCGAACACCAATTTCATCAAGTTTGGTTTTAACCCTTTGCCCCTTAGCTAACTGTTTTTGAAGTTCATTTTGTTCATGAACCGCATCTTTATACTCCTGATAATTAATCAAATTGGTGTAATGCAAAGATTTCTCGAAAACATTCTTTTTTGAATACTCATTGAGTCTATTACTTACAAAAACCCTGAATGCTATCTGTTCTTCAAGAGTTAATTCATATGCATTATGCATATAGTTTTCAAGTATCCAAATGTCAGCCATAAAATTGGGTACATTACTCAGGCATGTGACATTCAGTTTTACGAACTTTAAAACTATCGATTGCCTGTTCTTTGGAGTAATGGTTTCGTTGTGCCTATCCAATACTTTTTCAATTCTCAGGTACATTCCATTCTGGATTCTTTGAGGATAGGAAAGACCTGTCTCATCAGGTATATTGAAACTGTTATTAGCCATCAATAAATCACCCTGTGCATAGTCTTCTTTTTTATTTTGAACATATTTCCGTATCCACTGACTGATTTTTAAGGCATCTTTATTTTTAAACACAAACACAGCATAGTCAGGTTCTTTTTCACAGGCATATTTAAACCACTTGTGAAATGCTGATTCTGCCTGAGATTTGTCAACTTCGAATAGGGTTTTATTATCCCAATCATACTGTAGGTTGTTAAACAACCCTTTGTCTATTGAAGATGTGATTTGAAGTTTTAATTTGTTAATCGCTGTGTCCTGATTATAATCATTTATGTCACGAAATTTCAGAACCTCACCCTTATGTAATAATGAAATGGTTTCTGTTGAAATGGCAGATTCGTCAACGTCCCCATAGCTGAGCGAATATGGGTCGCCTATACAAATCAGTTTTCTTTTAGTACCATTAAGTTTTAAATATGTGAACATGTCCTCAAGTAATCGTCCTGACCCAAACCTAAGTAACTCTGTTTGATATAGTGACCGTGTGACAAGATGCGCCTCACATAGAACTATTACTGAGTTTTCATCAAGTTCTTTATCACTTCTAATGCCTATAACATCTTGAACCTGTTCAGGCAATTCAGTTTCCGTAATTAAGTTTGCTTCGACTGTATCATCTTGATTTCCAACTTCTGAATAATTTTCAGAAGTTCCACCATAAATTGTAGTAAATAAACTATGTGGTTCAATTCCTGCCCTTAATCGGATTCGTCTGGCAATTCGAGTTGAATGTGTCCATATCTCTGTCTGAGGGATATCAAAATATATTGCATTCGTTAATAAAAAGTGCATCCATTCATCCCTCTTATGAGCATCACCAGATTCAATCAATAAGATTTGCTTCTCAGGTTGCCGTAAAAATTCAGCAACAACATTTTTAAAATTATCGTCAATTAGTTCGTAACTATGGTGTACCTGTTCCTGTGAACTTTTAAAATGGATATCACCCACCCATGCCTCAGAAGGGAAAATGCGGTTCAGTTCATCAGCAATCTCTGCTTGGAAAGTAACTGGACTTGCAAAATCATACAAATAAGAGTGAAAATCAGATTCTTGAACTATCCTGTAATAAGGAATATCACGAGGGGTATTGATATTTAATTTAATCGGACCGCTAAAGACGTTAATGATACTTATTCGGGAATAATTGATTCTCTCTGATAGAATTAAATTGGACTTTATCAGTTCAATAAATGAGTTTCTATATGATTCAAGTTGTTTAAATGGATTAATAAATCGGCTTCCACCTTTTATTTCAATTCTCCGATTGTCTGTGTCTGTATCAATATACCATTTCGTTGTTTTAAATTCGCTTGAATTTGGCGGCAACTTTATATCTCCAGCGTAATCCTTTAAATCGATAATTATCAATCCGTTAGTGTAATATAATATAGCATCGGCTTTAAACCTGCTGAAATTTGAATTATCGGGATTCCCTATCAACAAACCATCCCATTTCATTTTTTCAAAAAGCAATTTCAAATCCCTCACAATTCTTCTGAATTGTTCATTTTCATGGGTATTTTCTGCTCTCTTATGGTAAATCTGTAATGCCATAACTATCGGATTTGTGAAGTATTAATCCAATCAAACTGTCTCACCTTCTTCTTGGTGGCAGGGTCATTTAATCCATTCACTTCCTTAACTGCTTTTCCAAACTTGTTATAATTTACCAGCACACCATCATCCAAATCGATTTCAATGCGTTCTGTTGCTAATGGATAGAGAATATCTCTTTCATATTCATGCAGTTCAACCAGCATCTTATCTATGTTGTCAATTTCTTTAATGGCTTTGGTTATATCGGAAGTTGAACCAGTGACCTGAACATGTTCAAGATGTTCTTTGCGGGTATTTAATTTCCCCATAAATTCTTTCAGGTACTTATTCAAAATGTTGCTTACTGTATCTGGAGTATAACGATGCATATATATCAATACGTTGAATGAACCCTTGGGTGAGGAAAACATCCAATAGATTGGGCGTTTTTTATAACGTTTGATATGGTCATGATAAAAATCTTTGATAAAATATCTACGAATGTCTTTCCCAATCTGCTCTTCAATAAATGCGAGGTTTTTATTGAAATTCTTTTCACCAAATGTCACTCTCAAGAAATGGTAGAATTTCCCCACAATATCATCTTCGAACCATTCATCATCAAGGATTGGTATTATATTATCTTCATCAGGGAGAGATTCAAGTTTATGGTTTTTTAATTCAGGAGTTTTTAAATAGTTTGAAATATCGGTTTTTGGACTGACAATTACGAAGCCTTCCTTTTTAGTATTGAAACGACCAAAAAAACAACCTACTGCATCACTACTGTCCGGTTAAGAATTCCAGAATGACAACTGGTTCTCATCGGATAGATTAATTGGGTTATTATTATTGTTAAAAAGTTCTTTGATAGGCGTCTTCTCGAATAGAGTAAGACCCATGGTTTGAGCGAAAGTATACAAGCTGATAGCGAGATCCAGCTTCTTCTTGGCAATAGCAATCAGAAGGTAGGTGCAAGTAGCAATCCAGATCTGACAATAGACGGCGTTAGGGCTCGTTCCGTAAAATGCCTTGATATGAAGATGTTGTTTGATCCACTTGAAGAAGAGTTCAATCTTCCATCGTTCACGGTAAAGCTCTGCTATTGTTAAAGCCGGAAGGTTAAAGTCATTGGTGATGAACTTATAGACAACCCCGGATGCATAGTCTTCATAGACTACTAGCCGGAACTCTTCGGGGTAAGATTTTGAGGACTTATAGCCAGTCAACCTGACCATCTGGTCGCTGATTATACCTGTTGATTGATCTGGGTCTACAGAAGAGATGATCTCACATCTTAAGTTCTCCTTTGCTCTGGTAACATAGAATGCACGGCATTGATGTATAAGGGAATACAACCGATGAAAATCTACGTAACCTTTATCCATAACATAGTATGAGCCAGGCTCAACCGGGATTTTATCCAAAACATTTATGTCATGTACAGCACCCTCGGTGATGTCGACAAAGACAGGAATGGATCCCCGGAGATCAAGTAAGGTGTGCATCTTTACTGCCCCCTTCTGATGATGGAACTTAGCCCAGGGATAAAGACTTAAGCAAAGATCAATGGTAGTGCTATCAAAGGCATATACCACATTATCCAGATCTAGCCTGAACTCTTTATCATCAAAGTACAGAGGTCTTGCCTTCCGGATGAGAACCTGAGCGAAGTCAGCATAAATGCGCCAATCCCGTCTTTCGTTGGCATCTGCAAGGGTAGACCTGGAGATGGGTTGCTTGATACCAGAATGATATAATTTACCGGAGAATGCAGTCAGACAGCTTTCAATATCACGCAAGCTTTCACGCCCGGTCAGTTGAGCGAAGCTCATTACAAGAAAGTGCTCACGGCAAGTAAACCTTCTCACCCGGTAGTCACCCTTGTACTGATCGACACACTTCTGAAAATCGTATTCTGGTATAAACATCATCAATTGCGCAAAAACTGTCTTTCCGGTATACATAATCGCTCAAAACGTTGTGAGAGCGAATGTATAAGTTCAAGTCGTAAAAACTTTTGACCTTGTATAATACATTATATATTAATATTTTATATAGTTTTAATAAGTCCTTAACCGGACACTACTGCTACTGCATAACTAATGAATTGAAATATTACTTCTTGGTAGTTAATTTTTAAACTGCCATCAATAATATCAATTTCATCTTTTTGAATTGTGATATCACTTAATGGGACATTAGAACTAAAATCATTTTCAATTCCATATGATGCATTTATAATTGAATTGATTTCGGTTTCCATTCTTTGCAAGGCTGATAATTGGTTAATCCAAAATTGTTGATATAACTCCATTGATTCTTCAAACGTGATATCATCATCCTGCTTAATTCTAATTAGTTCATTTTTTCTAAAATCTATTGATATCTCTTTTATATTCCAATCTTTTCGTGATATATCGATACAGGCAATACATAATTCTTCAATCTTATCATCTATATTTAAAATTGGTAATTTAAGTACATCTCCGACAGTATTATTAAAAGTGGGATTTAAGAGTTTTAATAGAAAGATTGAATACTTGGAGTTTAATAATCCGAGTATTTTAAATAATGAACCATTTCGATTTGGAATTATAACAGGAGATGCAGATGTATATTCAGAATATTCTTCCTTTAATCTAAATGAGGGTTGATTACTCGCAATAATACCCCAAGTAATACCTCTTCTTTCCCAAAATTTAGGATTTGATAAACCACCATGCTGAGCATAATTCTCTTTAGCCATATCAGTCCAATGGACGACACAGATAACATTTCCAAACCATTTTCTATAATCACCACCATTTTCAACACAAATCCAGCTACCATTTCTACCAATGGACGAGAATGGGACTTCCCACGTAAATCTGAGGTACTTATCATTATTATGGGTTTTAATTCTTCCTCCAGACTCAAAATCATCAGAGATGGATTTACCACGAGAAAAATGAGTTAACATATTTTGATTTAACCAATATGCTAATGGAGAACTTGGAATTTTGATAAAATCTTTCTGAATTATAGTTCGGTATCGATTATTATCTTTTTTGGGGAAAATGTATGGTCTATCACGTTCCTTGTCAATATCTCCAATTTCTAAGTAGGAGTAAATGCCCATGAAATTATCATTGGGTAATGATTTTTGTGTAATAAAGGCAACAGTGCCAAAGGCAATGCGCATAATATGCCATCCGAAATGGCTGAGACTATGTATTTTATAATTGTTTATCAATTCTAACCTAATCATTTCGAAACTTGGAAGGAACATCCAACTTTCCATAGTCACCAAGCCGCAATAACCATTTTTTAGAATAATATTCAATGAGCGGTTGATAAAACAACTAAACAAGTCGGCTTTCGATTCTGGATAATTGTCTTTTACCCATGCTGACAGTTCATTATTCATATTACCATTACCCATGTAGGGTGGATTTGTCACAACGCAGTGATATTTTTCTGCGAGGAATAATAACTGTCGACATGTAGTTAATAAGGCAAATATTATATTGCTTTCAAAAATATCTATTTGACTTGCCTGACTGCTTAAACTTTCATTTATCCTGACAATTTCTTTCTTATCAGCATGAGGTTGTATTAATGACCCAAAATTCTTCCCTTGTTGTATTGTGATTAAATCATTTAAAAACTCATCTGAGACATAAATTTTAAGAGTTTCGGTTGTTCTTTTTATTTCACTTATGTTTAATGGTAAATCCTGAAAGCAGATAACATTTGGAAAAATACTTTCCCTAAATGCTCTTCGATTGTATTCCCTTGCTTTCATCATCAATGTCAGTGCCGAGAGTTGTGATGCACGCTCATCAATTTCAAATCCACAAAGGTTGTTTTCAATAATGAGTTGGGGGATTTCGTTGGTGTTATAACCTTCTTCTTCATAGATTTTGGTGAGCAAATCAAATGCGTAAACAAGAATATGCCCACTGCCACTGGCAGGGTCTAAGAATTTTATTTCTTCAGGGGAATTGATTTTCAGGTAGTCTTCTGCCTCATTTGATGCTGACTCAATGAAGTATTGCATGTACTCCCTCAAACGGGACTTAGGACGATTTTGCAGCCAGAGTCTCCCCAAGGTATTCTGCACCATATACTCAACAATCCATCTTGGGGTGAATAATTGAGTTGCGGCTGGAATGTCTTCTTTCTTTATTCTACATTTTGTTCCAATTACTTCATCCTTTTTTTCGGAAATATAAAACTGGTACAACCATCCAATCATTTCTACTTTTTGGCAATCTTCCCAAGACATACCCTCCCGTACATCATTTACTATTGAAAATTCACTGGTTAGGTCATCTGGCAGCAGTAATTCAGTGTAATCGTTGATTTTTTCGAACAGGAAGGGGAATGTAGTATGTAAGTGATTGCAGGATGCAATCAATAATTCTTTATAGGTTTCATTCTGTGGTTTGCTGCTTGGAATTTTGTTATCCAGTAAATCATATATTTTCTGTCGGTTCACCTTCAACTCATCTGGAATGTTCCCACGTTTTGCTTCATCCAACAGTTCAGGAATGGTATACCCATCTTTCGGTGTTATGATGCGTATCCCCAGTGGCTGGTAATCATTTACATCCATGAAACGCAGTGCCATAAGACGGTTAAACCAAGTGTAGGCAACCTTTTCAATCAACTGCTCTTTGGTGGTTCTGCCCAGTTCCAGCCGTAATTGTTTTAATTGCTCTGTCTTTTCCCGCAATTCAGCCGAATCAGTAGTTAAAACAAAGTTGAGTTTTGCACCAACCTGTTCCAACAATTTTCTTCTTGCTTCCTGAGCAAATTTTTTAAGCTGGTTGGTATTCATGAGTTAAGAGATATCCTTTTATTATCATTAATCAATTCTGTCAGCTTGGCTTTCAGTGCTTCCACATATTTTTCCACATCATCTTTGGTTTTAAGTTCGGTCTTTGGAAACTCAACCTTCACTGTGTTAATTCGTTGATAATGCACGATTGGAGAGTCAGGTTTTTCAGGTGGCAAAGCTAATTTTGCCATTTCAGTCAACTGTTTTTCAAGTAGTTCACCCTTGACATATGCTCGTGTACCCCTTAAATTAGCTATGAAACGCTGCTCCTTAATCTTCTTGGCTTCAACTTCAAATGGTTTAAGAACCTGCATGCGGTTGCTTTCATCCAGTGCTTTAAAATCATCATGGGACTGAATCAGGTTTTTAGCTTTGTCAATCTCTGCTTCAGTCAGTTTTCTTTCTTCTTCGATTTGTGTGAGCACTTTTTTTGTCAGTGTGTCCTTTGCTGATTTGGCATCCCGTATAAGTGTTCCATTATATGGTGTGGAGTGGTCATTTACCTCACGAAGCGCATCCAATTCCTCACATTGAATGTAGTCAAGGTTGGATTGGTTGCCAGAAAAGAATTTACGGATGGAATCATAAATATTCTTTTGCTCACCATTCCAGAACCGTTTGATGGGGTCAACCGTTTTTTCTTTGTGGTCAAGCAATTCGTCTTCAAACTCTTTTACACTGGTCAGGAAGTAGGTATAATCCTTTTTTGTAAGTTTTTCCACAAATTCAGCCACAAGGTTAAGTATAGATAGGAATGGGTAAGTCTCCTTGCTCATCAACATTTGGTTTATCCACCCCAATTCCTGAGTGAGTTTACTCTTGAATGCCAGTGCCACCTCTTTGGCTTCTTTCGCTGGGCACGTTTCATCAAAATACTCACTATAAATCGTCATCAGTTGCTTAATAAGGCGTGGGTCGTAATCTACCTGTGGTTCAAGCAAGGTGTTGCTATAAAGCCTGTTGCTTATGAAAGCATTCAGTGCACCATCATCATCCAACAGGTTTGAATCCTGTGAAAGTTCAACTTTCCCACGTTTATATAATTTTGCTGCGATGCTGAAGACAACATTTTGATACCATCCATATGGCTTTTTGGCGAAATAGTCACGGATATCGGTTAATGATGTCCTTTCCGACATCTTTTTTCTTCTCTGAATGATGTTCAGCATTTCGCTTTCGGCTTCGGATAATGTTGAGTCATCCGTGCCAAATAAATCATCCTGCGTGTTCCTGATAATAGATTTGATAGTATCCTCTGTAGATACAGTGCTTCCGAGCATCTTCAGGTTCGGATATGCCAGTTTTATAAGGTTCTGGAAGGCATTGACCAGCTTTGTTTTACCGTCAGATGTGCCATTTACATCCTGCTTCATCCCGTTCATGTACACTGCCGATTCACCCAATAACCTTCGCAGCAGGGTAACAAGGGATGCCCTTCTCATTGTGTTCTGCTGAGCCTTCTCAAAGAGAATGCGCTTGACATTATCCTTATTCGTGGTGGATTGGTTCTGACGGATGTATTTTTCAGTTTTCAGGTACATCCTGACATCCATGAGCATATGTACATCATCAGGAAGAACCATCATCAGAAGGGTATTGTATCCCATCGTCTGGGATTTGAAGAAATCTTCCCTGTCATGGTCTTGGAAGTTTGGTGTGATAATTTCAACGGTGAGTTCCTTATCCTTGCCTAATATCACACCATCAATCTTGCTTGTAAAATCGTACTCTTGTTTGTTATCCAGATAACGAATCTTATTGTCACCGATTATGGTATCGAAAATGATTTGTTTGAACAGGTCTGTTATCTGACCATTGTCAATATCTGTTGCTTTTATCTCTTCTTCGATATCCTTTTCATCGTCAGTCAGGTATTCATACAGGTCACCGTTTCTCTGGATGTAGGTTTGGTTTTCAAGAAGAGCAAGTGCTTCATTAATTTTTTTGTCATGTTCCTTTAAATCAACCTGAATGCTGTCAATCATCAGGGTCGAGATATTTCTGGCAGTAGTTTTGAAATTGCTGTAATATTTCACCATGAAGAGTGCTTTCAGTACTTTTACAGCAAATGGATTATCAACCTGCCTCTCCGCAAGTATAATGGCACTTTGCAGTTCGCCACGAATGGTGGAACGGATGCCTTCAAACAACAAATCAAAGCTGACAAATGCATTCTGGTCTTTGGTTTCAATTTGCTGAATAACATGCTGGAATACTCCGAGCATAGACCTTTCTCCAACCGATGCATGTTTGCCCTGAAAAGCATTATGATTCGAAAGTGCCCTAATACACTGCTGGAACAAATCAAACTGGTAAGAAACGAAAGGATATTTACTGATAAAATCCTTCTCGTCCTGATAACCTCTGAATTGTACACCCACTTCCGAAAATGAAAGTAGCGTTTCCATTTTGGATTGTTCGTTTTTCCATGCGGTCTTCAACAGGTTTTTTGCGGGTTCAGACTTGCTGAGAAGCCGCTTTTCAATCACTTCATCCACGTTTGCAGATGTCAATGGGATTTTCAGTTTAAACCTTGCCTGAATTTTCGAAAAGTCATTCTGCTGGCTTTTGCTCATGTCACCTACAACACGCTCCATATCTTCTTGTGAAGTGACCAGTATCCATGAATTGCCTTTGGTTCTTGTGGCAAGAGTTTCGGCAATTGTCTGAAGATTCAGCATCAATTTGGTGTTTTCCGATATAAACTGACCCACTTCATCCACAAAGAAGTTCAGCCTGAATCCCTTTGGCTTGGTCTTGATATATTCGCTAACCTTAGTACAAAAATCATCCACCGATATGCTGGAATCGGTTCTTATAGTATCGATGATATTGTGGTATTTTTCAGGAGTATCGCCCAACAGCTTTGAAAGAACCTGACCAATGCCTTCTTTAACCTTTGGTGAAAAATATTTTCTCCGTGCATTCGACCAGAACTCACCAGTTGCCTTTTCGAATTCTTCCTGAAACTCCTTGTATTTACCTTCGTTGTCAACCCAGCGTTCAAATTCTGCCACATGGCGTTGTGCACCGAAATATCCAAGGTGGTCATTAAAGACTTTGTAGAACACGTTCAGCAGTGCATCCTCTTCTTGTTTGCTTGTTATTTGCGCCTGCTGGTCAATATTGAAAAGTATTGATTCTGATGGTATCCGTGTTGCACTTTGGATATCACCCTTGAGGATTTTGTCGGTCTCAATCTTCTCAGCAAACAGTTCACCGAGTTTATAGCCATTGAATTCCTTGTTCTCCAGAACATATGAAAGAATCTTCAGCAGATGGGACTTGCCAGAACCGAAAAAACCTGAAATCCAGACTCCGTTTGCCCCACGGTATTCATTATAAGCAGAAAAAAAGTCACCAATCTTCTTTGATACCTCATTGGTGACAACATATTCAACCACTTCATCCAGCACGTGGTCTTGGTCATCTGCTTTGATAACCGTCTCGATGGTACGGTTAATGTCTTTTACGAAGAAATCCTTGAGAATCATTTCTTTAATTTATAGTTAGCGATGTTGAATGCACGGTAATAGTTATCGTCTTTCATCAGACCAAAAAGTTCCAGAGAGTAGCCGTTGTAATCACCAGCAAAAAATGCAACTGTTGGTGCTTTTTTGGCGATATTCTGAAGGTTGTTAAGCACGTTATGGCTACGTATAAATGGGAATACCAGTCCAATACCCGTTAAAAAGTAAACCTTAGCTGAACTGTTTTCAATCATGTTCTTAATCTTCGGAATCAGCACTTCATTGATGTCCAAGGTGGACTGCAATGCCTGTTTGAACTCCCTCTTATCCATTGTTTTTTCGAGTTCAAATAATTCACCCTCACCAAGTCCATCGTTCAGCAGTTCCAGAGCAATATCATAAAGGTTTAATTCCAGTACAGGAATGCCATTTGTGTCGAGTTTGTTCTTCAGTTTTCTTATTGCCCGTTCAACATCATTCTGTTGTTTTGGGTCGAAAGCTGCGATAAAGAATGGTATTTCACCACCCAACGATTCCATCCGCAGGAACTCCTGATTGCTTATGACCTGATATAGGTGCTCGAATTTCTTAACAATATCTTCCATCTCAGTGCCTTAATTGTTTTATGTCCCTGTCGGGCATCATGAATATTTTGAGCCATGCAGGGTCGTCCCTGACAATTGAATTAATTACATCCTGCTGAAGAAGTTGTGGTAGGATGGCTTTATCAACTGCGTTATTAATAATGCCCGCCTGTTCAAGAATGCGGTACATCACCTGTTTGGCTTTCTTTCGTGTTGATTCCGAAAACGCTTCGAGTTCGGGATGCAACAAAATTTTGTTGTTTATAAATGAATTAAAGTCCGATTCGTTTAGCTTAAAATCAAACACCAGTACCTTATCACGAATAACCTCAATGGTAAAGTCCCTGATAAACCCGTAACGTTTGCACACAGCAAGAAAAGCTATCTGCTTTTGAGAAATAAGGTCACCTTTAATCAAAATGCTTATCTGTTCAGGATTTAATGTTTCCAGTCGTTTCCGAACTTCACGGAACTCCCTGTCAAAAGTCCTTGTTTTGACGGAACTGAAAACAACGCCACTTTCTTTCACCACCTTTAGGTCGGTTGAATTATTATCATATGCAGCCTTAGCGACCTTAATCATCTCGTTTAATCGTAATGATGCAGCCGTAAATGACAATATGTATTTTGATGACAGGCTCATTTATATGTTTACAAAAGTCTTTACTGGCACGTCAAGAAGCTGGCTTAACTTTTCAAGATGTGATTTCTTGGGTACACTTTTTCCTGCGCACCATTTTGAGACTGTCACTTCGGATACCCCTAATTTGTTGGCTATCCAAACTTGCTTAATGCCTTTGGTCTTCAGTAGTTCTTTAAGAAGCATTGATTTAAGAAAAGTTAAATTTATGACTAACGAATGTACGTAAATTATTGTGATTGTGTGAACATCAGGTAATGGTTATTATTTAATCAGAAAAAGATTTAGATTAATACCATGATTTGGGAAGCATCGCAGGTTATTTGAAAAATATTGATGACCTAATGGAATTCCGTTTTAAGTGCAATTAAGGTTACGGATAAAAGTGGTAACACATTTTTTACTTCCCTTCACTAACCTTAAAAAGCCAAAACAGGGAAGTTTATTCGACTGAAGGAAGAATAATCTGGGTCAAAATACCTGCCAACTAATACAATTTAAAACCCCACCCAAACGTGCCAAATCCTTTATTTCAGGAATATTTACAGGGATTACATTGATATTAATATGGTTATGCTTCAGGTTTGAAACTAAATCGTGCATAGGTTTTTTTGATACTTCATCACTATAATACGGGAACAGAATGTTATCATTTATTCTCAGGAAATTAATGTGATTACCATAGGCACTGCCAATTCCTTCATACTCAAAGTCTTCAGGTATACCATTTTCAAGTCTTAGTACGGTAAATTCACTACCAAGGTCTTGTTTAAGTTCTTCGGCAACCTTATCCATGAGGTTATGATTCTCAACGCCACGAGGATACGAACCTACCACCAGTACTTTTTCATCAATAAATCTTACCATCCCATCCACATGACCTGTTCTATCCTCATGTTCTGTTGGGATAAAATGTATGTTTTTAAATCCAGTGAATACATGTAGCATCGGTTTTAGTTCGTGCTCGATATTCACGTTTTGATTATCGGCAATAAGTCTATTGGTGACAATGGCAGTTCCATTACCGTTATGGGTGAGATTGCCCATATCCCACTTAAAGTACATAGAACCAACTCCATATCCCTTCAGCTTCATCCATAACGTCTCTCCTGCCTGATGGTCTTGTAGAAGGTATTTTTGATGCTTCTTATCAACGTAAGAAGGGGCATACTCAAACTGTAAGGCGGTCTTCAACCCGCCCTCGATTATAGTGATAGGAGCAAAATCACGAATCCAAATGTCAGTAATATCAGGGATTTCAATAAAATTGATTTGGTTGGTAATGCCTTTTTCATGACATTTCTTTGAGTATGCATTTGTGAAGGAAGCATCTCTTACAACCAGAGTTATACCAACGTCATGTGGTACAATAGACAACAAATTATCGTAAAACGGAATAAGATGCTCCCTGTCTTTTACTTTATATGGGTATACAAATGCTATAGATTGACAACGATACCAATCAGGAAGGGCATGTCTGTTAACGACCAAGTCTTTCATTCCAAATACTTTCAATTATTGCACCTACTTTCTTAAATTCAGTATAACCGAATTCGTCTGTTTTCGCATTATTACACCAATAGCAGCAGGGAACGCAATTATCTTTGGTGTACTCCAGATTAGCTTCCTTGCGGTCGATTTCAAACGACCATCCACGAGTTATGTGTTTCTTATACAGCTTATTCTTCAGGATGAGGCTATTTATCTTTTCTTTGGTGATATGGCAATAATCACATTCTGATGCATCATTAACCATTTTCTTGAATTGTTCTTCTGGAAATACTTTTTTATATGAGGTGTTTACATAATGGTCAAGCAGAGCATCAATATTTGATTTATTGGCATCTCTCCACTTTCTCATTTCATGATATATTCTTTCGATAGTCCAGCCATTGGTTATGACTTCTTTAATATTTTCCTTTTGCCAGTATACATGGATATATTCATCTAATGCATCAGGATGTTCTTCAATCTGAAACATATCCAATATGTCTGTAGTAATTTCGCCATAGTTGCCATTGATTATTCGATGATATAGTAGCAAATCAAACTTCGCTTTAAAACTGGCTTTCGCTTTTTGCAGGTAGTAGCTTTTGATTTGTGCAGGAGTTTTCGAATAGTTCATAACATGATGCTTTCTATGAGTAAGGAATTACATCAAAATTAATGCATAAAAATGGTTATAACACCAAAAAACATGGTTGTATGTAGCATGGTAAAAAAATTGGAAAATTCAAAGTTTTTCTTAACTTAAATAATTAAATATCAATTTAATATATAAACATAAATCTCTATTAATCATAATTAAACATAACAGGTTTCTGGCAGAGCGTACCTAAAAAGGCAAGTCATGATATTCCTCAGAATTGTCCATTTTATTATGGATATTTTCCGCTTTGGGTAAACCCAATTATATAGTTCGAACCCATCATAAATCTCTCCGCCAAGTTCAACAATCTTGGCTTTTACTTCGGATTCGTCTATTTCATTTACCCAAATAGACCCATTCAACCATTGCGGAGTATGCTTATATTCATAATGTTTGCCGTTCAAGTAGATAACAGCCTGAATAATACTGTCATCATATTCAATAAATTCATATTTCATGTTGTAAATCCAAACATGGAAATTTTTGGAATCAATCTCGGGAATATCTTCAAGATATTTATCATCATGAGTTATTCTGTGCCATATAAGATTATGGATTGTATCAATAATCTTCTCTTGTGCTGGAGTTATTTTGTTTTTCATCCATATCTATCAATTAAATTTTAAAATGGTAATTCCACCTCATCTACAACATCTATGCTCGATACGTCAATGCACCATGCAGCAGGGTAACCTTTCTGGAGTTCTGCATACCCGATTTGGATTCGGTATAACTGTTTCTTCGACAAATGTTTTGATTCAAACAGTCCCATATTTTTTACATACACATAATTAATATTTTCGTACCCCGCTTCCTTTAGTGCTTTGATTCTATCCTGCATCACTGGATTCTGGTTGCAGATATATTTTATGTCATATATTATTTGTTGTAATGTTTTCATTGGCTTAAATCATTTGGTTTTGACTATACAATTGATGTTGAAATATTTACCGCCTTCTTCTTGCATCATTGAAAGTAATTCTGCCGAATATTTCTGTTCCACTAAAAAACTATCGAAAATGGTGTATAAAATCGCATCAGGGTGCATATCAATGAATTTCTTATAGATGATGTCATATACCAGTTCACTTTCCATCCTCATCATTGTGTTGGAGAAATTATTATATTCTTCAACTTTCAAACAATCAATAATATCGGTGATGTTGGGTAACCTTTTACGCATATAAACCCTGTATTTATTCCTACTGTTTAATCTGCCATTAAACCACCTCTTCAAGACTATTTCCTTAATCTGGTCACGGTCAAGTTCTTCGTCTGGGAAAAAAATCCCTTTGAATGAAGTATAAAAGTCCCCACCGCCAAGGATTCGTCTATACAATTCAAGTTCAACTTCATAGGCAATCTTCTTGAAGTCCGAATCATAATCAGGAGTAAAGGAATTGAGCAATCGATATACAGCATATGCATTAAAGCTGCTGAAGTCAAGTTCAATAAGCCTTTTCCCCTCATTATCATAAATGAATTGCCTGAGTTCACGAGGCATCTCAGTCACTGGAGTAAAGTACCTGTGACAAGAATCGCTATAAGTGATGTTAATTCTTCCATGCCTGATATTATTAATTGAAATCTGATAGGTGTTATACTGTTTAATGTTGATTTGACCAACGGCAAGCATATTATTGGTATGCTCAATTGCTGCCTCTGAATCAAATCTTATTGAATGCAGAGCATTATATTGATGCATCAAATGTTTGTATGCAGAGATTTTGGACAAATCAACCTGTATGGTTTCCTTGCTGTTGTTTGCGCCCCATTTCTTATTAAGTTTCTTAATGATGCTCTCTTTGTATGAAACATTATGCTCGATAACCTTTGATTCTGAGTATTTCTTAGTTAACCTGAAATAGTATGCCTTCGCTGAGTTCCTGTATTTGTTGGGTTTTGTGTCATCATGGTATTCAATTACTTTAAGGCTTGACAAAATTCCCCAAATAAACCTGAAATAATTCTTTGATTTCACTGGCTCAATATCCCTGCTGAACATTTCAATGAAATCTTTTGCAAACCAGCATCTCAGGGTCTCAACATCGGAATGCTGTCTTACCAGTAGTATATGTATGAAATAGTACAGAGCAGGGATGTGTCTCCTGATACTTTTGCCAGTCTTCATATCCCAACTGCTTGAACCATCATCCCTTCGTATAGGAACAAAGAAAGGTAACTCAGGTTTGATTAAGTCTTCCAAAGCCAGATTATATGGCTTATTCAAACTGAAGCTGATATATTTTTCATTCTTATTCTTCATGACTTTCATTTTAATAAAATCCAAGGCAAATTTCTATAATGAGTACAGGGGGGTGCTTGGTGGTTTTTAGTTATAAGTACATTACTGTACTCATTTTAGATTTGCTTAATTGATTTTAAGATTAATTGAACCAGTCTCATCAACCTCTTTAAGAAGTCTTCTTACGCTTTCACGGATAATTTCTGAAACTGAAATACCAGTTTTTCTCCTGATAGTCCTTAATCTTTCAATCATGCTGTCGTCCATCCTTGAATAAAGGATTTGCTTCTTCTTTTCGTAAGCTACTTTGTAGCCTTCAACTGTCTCTTTCATAATGTATTATATTTAGACATAAAGTAATTTTTGTTTGATGGTTGTCCATCTTATGTATTGATAAATACTGGAATGTTTGGGGAAAGACATTATTTGTGGTAATTCTTCTCCAAATAGTGCTTTTTTTTGTTTTTTAAGGGGGGGGGTAGACAGAATGACAAGTGGCACTATCAGTATTACACTGAGTTATATCACATCAAATTGCTTGTCAATAATTCTTGGATACTGTTGCCAGATTTTACCGTCAAGTTCCTTCCCGTTTATTTTTTTATTTCGCTTTATCTTATCTTCTCCCCAAGTGCCCCATTGTTTGAAGAAAAATGCGATACCTTCTACTTCGCATTGCTGCTTAATATTTACAACCCATTCTTTATCCATACGTCTTGCTTTGTTTCCGCTTTCACCGCCAACAATAACCCAGTCAATATTTTTTAAATTCATTTCCCCTAAATCTTCAAGTAATGGCTCAACAGATAGAAATAATACGCTTGCTTGCAAACTTCTTAGTTTATCTATTCTTGGTAATCCTTCTTTGCGGTTTTCAACAGAAACGCCAAGCCAAATATTTTTTGGGATTGCTCTGACAGATAAATATTGAAGCATCCTGTCTGCCCTTTTAGTGAGAATTTGATAGGTATGCTGAGGCGTGTTTTTTATGACTTCAAAAATCCTATCCAAATAATCTTCTGGCATATCTTCGTGAAAGATGTCACTCATCGAGTTTACAAAATACACAGTTGGCTTTTTTCTTTTAAGAGGGGTATTTAATCGACTTGGAACAGTGTTGAATTTAAAGCCATTTTCATAGCCAACTACACCCGTTCCTTGTAAACGTTTAGCCCTAATTTCAGCATAGCAATTTTTACAGCCTGAACTTATTTTAGTGCAACCTGCCGAAGGATTCCATGTTTTCTCAGTCCATTCAATTTTATGCGTCTTTGCTCTTCCTCTTGATGTGTTAACTTTTGTTTCAATCAAGTTTTCCTTGTTTTTTGTTACAGCTTTTTTCATGATATTCTCTTTTAATTATTGATTTAATTTTTCCAATGGGATGTCCACCACGTATGCTTTTGAAAAGCCACCATAAGGTTTAAGTGCACCAACCTTAATACGAAATACTCTCACCCCTTTCAGGTATTTATCGGTCAATATTCCTCCTGAATAATATGCTTCATGAACACCGCTACCTGTATGAGCACAATACTCATGGTCAATAGCTAAAATTCGGTATTCAAGTAACCTGTTTTCCTGAATCAGCCTTTTGAGGTGATTCTTTTCCTGATGCAACCTTGCCATTATCTTTTCATTGGTCAGGATTACATCGACTTCCGATTGTGAAACTGTTTTCTTCATAATATAACTGTTTAATAATTAATAATTTCCAAATAAAAACCGCCAAAATAACCTTCAACTCAATCAAAGAACTACCCAAACACTGCATTAGTAGCAGGTCTACATGTTGTTCCCTTTGTTGTGGTTATTTTGGCGGCTCGTTCCTCTTCTGTGTTTGAAGAGGCATTTTATCCACCAGTGTAATCTCTTCGATTACAATGCAAAATTACTATGAAGAAAATGTGTATGAAAAAATATTTTTATTGTGCTAAAATGCTGTTAATTAATATTATAACTACATTCTTAATTAAGAAAGTACAATCTTAATTAAGAAAACTACTTTTAAAATCAGAATAGTATGCATAGCATAGTAGCAATAACTGAATCGGAATTGCCATGTAAATAGTCTACAACTATCTTGCAGACGATATTTAAGCATCTATAAGTACTTCCTTCCAGTCTAACTCAAGTGTTTCGCAGATTTCTATGATGCTGAGCAAGGTCAAATTTTCCCCCCTTTCTGCACGGGAAAGAGTATTGCGGTGCAAATTCAAATTTTCCGCTAACTCCATCTGGGAATACCCGCTATTGACACGATATTCACGGATTAATGCCCCAATGAATTCGAGTTTCTTGTAGTATTCTTTTTGATGTAGTTTCTTAATCATTTGGGATATTTCACTATAAATACTGACCAATAGATTGTGCAGCAACATCCACGATAAATATTCTTTCCAGTACCTTCCAGCACCAGTAATATCGTTTTATTGTACCATTCTAAGTTCAGATAATGGCTCTATATGGATGTTTCAGCGCTGAATTATTGATTTTTAAAGGGTTTAAGTGCAAAAATTACCAGATAGGTGTCCCACAGGAACAGCATCACCCGTGAAATAAATTCTGGAAACTACCGCAAAGAATGTTTTAAAGGTCTTTAAAGAAATCAGAAATTGATAGCTGGTGGTAAGTTAATACCTGAAGCAATGTTGAAAATTGAAAATTGAGTCTACCCTGTTCCAGCAAATTATATGTTGTTCGTTGCAAGCCTGTCTCTTCAGCTATTGTTTCATAGCTTTTGCTCAGGTCTTTTCTCATGGAACGTAATTTTGCCCCAATCTGTTTTATTAATTCCTGATGTTCTTCTGGAAGGTCGGTTGGCTTTCTCACTGTATTTTTTTGTAAAAGTAATTAAAATATGTGCCCATATGTATGGGCAGAGCAAATTTCACTATCTTTGCCCATACAAATGGGCAGCGATATGAATAAGAAGATAAATTATTATCCATCCCTATTTACTGTGGGTTTCCAGAATACTGACGCTTATGTCATATTAATTGAAGCTGTGAATGAAATACCGATAAGGTCTTTCGGGATAAAAATTCCACAAAATGATATGCGATTTTCGATAAATCCTTACATCGCTAACTGAAAGCAATCCTCAAATGAACAGTACTTCAAAATATTCACTATTGTCAATAACTGAAATAGAAGTATATTCCCTTAAAAATAAGATAATCAATTACATATACTTATTTTTTCAATTATTGTCAAAAAACGACATTCACTTTTGATTAAATAAACATAAAACTGAAACATATGAGTGCGAAATTTTCATGCACAACAGCAGACTATCTGGAATGGAATGAAGCCATGAACTTAATTCGGAAATTATATGATGATAAAAAGTATACACTTTCTCTTTATGTTGCCTGTAGCTGCTTTTTTGGTTTACGTGCCAGTGATACTCTCTCATTAAGATGGGATGATTTGCTTGGTAAAGATGACTTTCAGCTTATCGAAAAGAAGACACAGAAGATAAGGTACATTAAAATAAACCAGCAATTAAAGAAGCATATCTCGAACTGCTACAACAAAATTAAGCCAGCCAGTTTGAATGATTTCATGTTTCTTAGCCAGAAAAACACGGTTTTTAGCCTTCAAAGAATTAATATTATCCTGAAAGACCTAAAGAAGCAGTACAGCCTCAAAGTCAGAAATTTCAGCAGTCATAGTCTTCGGAAGTCTTTTGGTAGGGAAGTATTTAATAGAAGTGCAGAAAATGCTGAACTGGCTATTGTAAAACTATCACAATTGTTTAATCACAGCAATCCTTCAATTACTCGCAGATATCTGGGAATTAGCCAGAAAGAACTTTTGGATACTTATGATATTCTTAGCTTCTAAGTGTTCGATACTTTCATACTTATATAATTTCTGAAGTGCTTGTTATCAATAGGTAATTTCGATACTATCAGATTTAATTAGTACATTTAGTATCCATTAATTCCACCTGTCATGAAACGGACTGTATTCACTTTTCTTTGCTTAATTCTGCTATTCCCAAACTTAGTTGCCCAATCAACTGATATTCCAAGTACAATTGAATACATTAATAAAGTCATTAAAGAAAATACTCGATATTTTGGTTATCAATCTAACCCAAACGACCACTTCAAATCGAAAAAATACGACCAAAGATGTTTTTCGGATTATTACGATAGGATTTCATTATCAAGTGACGGAAATTTTACCATTATAAGAACGATAACATTCAGGGATTGTACTGACCCCATCGATAATGGGAATTTTTACACATCGGATGTCCAAAACTTTCATCATGAGGATATAAGTAGGGGTTTGACATCACTTAAGGATGTAACAATAGTACTGAAAGCAAAAAACAGCAAGAAAATATTTTCTTATTTCGAAGCAACAAGTGAATATAAACTATGGGAATTCCGAAATTCCTACGATGCTGAAAGATGCTTTAATGCATTTAGTCATTTACTAAGACTATTAGAAAACGACTCACGGTATGCAAGAAATGATAATGACCCATTTGCACCAGATAACTACAGAATAAGCCATTCACCAAAAACAGTTGAACACGTAAGTAGCAAGTATAATTATTCAATTAGTGCTCCGCCTAACTTTAAAGAATCTGCTTCAGACAGAGCCAATATTGATACTAAACTGGTTGATTTAGAAACGGGTGCAAGCATTATAATACATGTTTCAAAAAGACTTCCTGAAGAAATGGAAATGACGGGGCATTCTTATTCGGCAGATTACTTTAAAACCATTTATAAAAACGAAGGTTATAGTATTATTGTACTAAAGGAAGATAAGACTACCGTTGCAGGTCAACCTGCATTTAAAATGGTTCTCGACCACCCCGTAGACAATAGACTAAGAGTATTAGAATACAGCTTTTTCAAAGGAAGCTATGCTTTTGTTCTGACTTGTACTTCTGAAAAGTCCTCATTTAATAGCTATGAAGAAATCTTTAGGCAAGCTGCAATATCAATGAAATTCTATTGAAATAAAATCTCCTAATTATGAAAAAGGTAATTGGCGGGATTCTACTTTCAATATCACTTTCAAATATTTTTTATTCCACTATCGTGCCGTCTCTTTTCATACACAATGGGCAACCACAATAGAGACAGTACTCACATTATTTTCTTACTTATGGCACGAGTTTGAATTGTGGCTTGATATGCCATTCTTTTATGATTCCGTTTCTTTCAGAAGGATTATACACTCACAGTAGTAGGTGCATCCTTTAGGTTGAGTTTAAATCTCCACGACAATGGTGCGTTTTAAGTGACATTTTAAGCAATGGTTCAACAATAAATAGTGTGTTAACATTAGAACTTGAGTCTGGAATCAACGTTTCTGAAAAAAATACCTCCGTTCGCAAGGATAATGTTGGCGTCTCTCCTTATCTATATTACATTAATCTTGAATTCCTTATGTAAGTAATATCAACGAAAGCCTAATTTATTCACCCCAATCATATATTTGTACAATTCCTCGAATATTAATTTGTATATTTAGTCCTACACAAAATTTTAAAACGTTTAAACTAAGAAGGGATACCATATTTGATTACGATTTTATCTCCAATTAATTATTAGTTTGATTATGAGAACTATAGTCCTTTTAACTCTTGCAGTTTTGCTTGGTCATTCAGCCTTCGCTCAAAGCAAAAGCTACAAAACATATGTGAGTAGTAAATGGGGATATTCGATTGAATATCAGACAACTTTTGTGCCTAAAGAAGCAACAGGTAGAAATGTCGATTTTAAAGTAGTAGACCCAAATGGAAATTCAATAGTAATTGTTGTTAAAAAACTTTTACCCCACGAAGAGAATGTAACAGTTGATGATTTATTGGAAATTCCAGCAAGCACTTGGGAAAACAACCTGCAATTGCCAAACGTAAAAGTCATAAAGAAGGGCATAGTCTACGTTGGAAATAAAAAGGGAATGTTTATGCATTACACTTCAAAGGACTTAGTGGATAATTATACCATTTATTATACAAATTACTTCTTTTATTATAAAGGATATAACTATACCTTAACTGGGACTTGTGGATTAGATAATTTAAGTAAAATGCAACCAGTTTTTTTCAGGGCATTTGATTCCTTAATTCTGCCAAATTGATTAATGTAAACTTACTTTATATTTGCAATCAAACATGAAATTGTCATTTTAGCATATCGATAAATCAATAAGTAAGGTTTTGGTATTACTTCTGGCTGGTTTTACATGAATAGAACAATAGTAGTGACAGGGTGAATATAATATACGCATAGATTAAAAGTTTATAAATAAGATACTTACTACCTGAAAAGCAAATGTTAGAAAATTTTTGGAATAAGATAATCGATTGGTTTCGAGATAGAAGTGAAAGAAGTCATTTACTGAGAAGTTTCAATGATTCTGCTAAAAATGCTTTTATCACTGGAGATGCTCCTACATTATTAAAAGCACGAATATCAAAAGGTGAACGTTCATATCGGCATCAATTCTCGAATTGGTTAAACAGTGGATTTAGGATTCAAGCCTTTTCTGGTAGGCAGCTGGCAAAGGATGAAATTAAGCAGATAGGTGAGGTTATCTTGAATGATAATGTATTAGTTAGGAGGCTAATCGTATTAGGGTGGGATACATTAGAGATACATGGAGACCAAGGCATTTACGGTTTACGATGGCAACTAAAAGACTATGTTGCATTACCTCAATCTCAATAGTATGAATGATACATTTTTAATTGATACACTAAAAGTTGCCAGACAGGTCATAGCTTCAACTGATAATCCAGTTATTAGTTCTCACAGTCTTTGGATATGGATTGCGATTATTGAGTTTTTATTAATCATTTATCTAATATTCTTAAGGAAAAAGACAGAAAGCGAAACAGTTAGGTTTAAAAGAGAAGCCAAAGCAGGTGAGATTGATTTTGGTAACATTATCAACAGTTCGTTTCATGTAAAACCATTATACGATGAATTAATAGTAAATTGTCATCCTGACAGGTTTCCTAATGATATTGAAAAGAATAAGATTGCGTTAGAACTGTTTCAAGAAATATCTAAGAATAAGACTAATTATAAAAAATTAGTTGAATTGAAAGAATTAGCAAAGCAAAAACTCAATATTAATTTTAAAATTTAAATTATGGAACAAGTTGTAATTTTATTCGTAGCTGTTATTATTTCAGCATTAGTTGCTTTAATCGGTAAGGATAGGAAAATTGGGTATGGTTGGAGTTTTGTATTATGCTTGTTTTTATCACCGATTATAGGACTTATAATTATTCTTTTGTCTAAGAAAAAGGATGTGGAATTTGTGGATGCCAACAAAAATCAATAGTTATTTCTGACTTACAGCTTTATGAAAACAGCAGGTATAATTTTACTGGTATTAGGAATCTTATCAACCCTTGGTTCATTCATTGCTTTAACACAAGGGCAAAATTCTTCTTTTGCTGGCTTGGCTTTCGTTATCTTAGGTGCTTTCCTGATTAGTAGAGCCAATAAGAAAAAAGAAGAAGAAGAAAAGAAAAAACAATGGGAGTCAGGTTCAACAAAAAATGAATAGGTGCTCCTTTATTCAAAAAAACTTGTGAATTTTTATTCATTGGGGAAATGCCAATGTAAAATACTGTTCCAAGAACAGTCGAGACGCTTTCATCAATAAATGCTCATGTGGTAGGAATCAATTGAAGACAATTTAATCCTGCATCATTCATTATTCCACAAGGGAAAGCACTTAGGTGACTACCACCTGTTCTTATGTTCAGGTGGTCAGTGTTTCAAAGTCAGCCAATGACC
>CAZKJU010000021.1:0-30750 GCA_964553185.1 uncultured Sulfuricurvum sp. | reverse complement strand
GTACGCCCGAACAAATGATGTCAACATTGGCGGTAGCCAATAAACTTGGGATTGAGCTTGTAGAATTGACTGAAGCTTCATGCTGCGGTGCTTCACACTTACAAGATTATGATGATTTTCTATCTTTGGTTTTAAATGCACGCAACATCGCTTATGCGGAAAAGCATGGACTAACTATGGTTACCATCTGTAATACGTGTCAGCTCAATACGGCTATGACCAAACACCGTCTTGACCATAATGCTGAACTCAAAGCTAAAGTGAATGCAAAGCTCGCAGAAGTAGGATTGGAGTACAAAGGTACTTCCCAAATTACTCATTTCCTCTATGCGATCATCGATGATTTCGGTCTCGATAAGATCAAAGAGATGGTGGTAAAACCGTTAAGTCAATTCAATATCGCACCGTTTTACGGTTGTCACAATATCCGCCCATCAGAACTTCAAAACGAAACGCATAAAAGCCCTGAAAGCGCATACAAACCTACCTCTCTTGACGATCTGATCATCGCGTGTGGCGGGGCTAGTGTCGATTATGAAGAGAAAAACAAATGCTGCGGTTTCCATGCTGAACTTCAAGCACCTCGAACTGCAGCGATTTTAACCGGCAATGCAGTCGCTGGAGCTATGGATGCCAATGCAGACTGGATGGTTACTCCGTGTCCTCTTTGTCATCTTAAGCTTGATACTCAAACACACCATGCTTCTGTTGCAATCGGTCGTGAAGTTACCCTTCCGGTTCTTCATATGCAACAAATGGTAGGTTTAGCTCTTGGTTGCAGTGCCGAAGAACTAGGGCTCAAACACCACGTTACTAAAGTCAACTTCCTCTAGTCTCTCGTTTCCCCTCATTGGGGGAAAACCTACTCATTCCAAATTTTTACCTGATTTTTTCCTTCTCGTTTCGCTTCATAAAGTGCTTTATCCGCATTACAGAGCATATCATCTATATTAGATAGATCTTTTCGAAATGCCAAACCTATACTTATGGTCATACGCAAATCAACTTTTTCACGCAATAATCTGCTCTCTTCTACAGCATTACGTATCTCTTCGCTTCGATCATACGCCTGAGACAAGGATAAAGGGAGCATAATGGCAAACTCCTCACCCCCTATTCTCCCGAACGGTTCACTTTCTCGTATGTGTAATTTAATGGTTTGCGTTATAAGTTTTAAAGCACTATCCCCTATCGCGTGTCCATAAGTATCATTGATCTCTTTAAAGTTATCAATATCTATCATAACCATAGTGTATGCTTTATATTTTCCCTCCATCATCCCTACCTGATATAAAAACTCGCGTCGATTTAAAATCCCGGTCAGTTGATCTATCTGTGCAAGAGATTTCGCTTCCTCCAATGTTGATGAGAGTAATTCTGAATGGTAGGTTGAAACAATCTCATAAAAAAGTGCTATTAGAAATGTAGCCATCAAAGCCAAAAATTGCATAAAAAATTCAATATGAGGAGTATTAAAATGCCAATGATAACTCCATAATGCTATCAAATATGAAAAAGCATATAAAGCTCCCAACCGTGTACCTAAAAAGAGCAAACCACCGATAACCGCAGGAAAAAATCCATATATAGTAATGGATCTAATTTCTGTACCAAACAAAATAATGATTTGTGAAACATACACATTCATCGCAAAAATAAGCGTTGCCGAATAAAAGGTGAGAATTTGAAGACGTAAATACATAAAATTCATCAAAATCATGACGATACTCAAAAACATCATTATAAGAATAAAATTATTTTGAGGTGATGAAATGAGAATAGCTGAAGCAGCTAAAAATGCCAAAATCTGGCTTAAAAAAAAGGCCGTCACTTTCCCTTGAGATTGGATCGTGGTATGGAGAATATCTCCTTCTGATTGAGGGCAAAAAAAACGGTATATCCGGTGTGAGAGGTTACTCAAAGATGATATCGATTTTTCGATCATCGTCTGCTCCTTTTCTCACAAAAGCTACATCAAGGCTGTAGAATGTCATACTCCATATTAAAAGAATATTAATATATACTTGTATAATCTATATCGACATTTTTATTTAATAAATAATTTTTTTCCTACTGTTTTGGTCGAAATGCTTTTATGACCTCTTCGTTACACTCCAAATAAGGCCCTTCAATCAGATCAATGCAATACGGCACAGCAGGAAAAACCGCATCCAGACACTCACGGATCGACTTAGGTTTACCCGGAAGATTGATTATAAGACTTTTACCGCGAATCCCCGCTGTCTGTCGTGATAGGATAGCAGTAGGAACGTATTTAAGGCTCACCTGACGCATCAGCTCACCAAAACCAGGCATCATCTTCTCACAAACATTCTCTGTCGCTTCAGGGGTCACATCGCGTTTTGCAGGTCCAGTTCCTCCGGTTGTTACAACCAAACAACACCCCTCACGGTCACACAACTCCATCATCGTCTCTTCAATCGTATCTTGATTATCTGGGATACAACGGTATACAATCTCATGGTCGGATTTGAGATAATCTCTCATCGTATCTTGGATCGCAACCCCTGAAATATCTTCGTAGATTCCTGCACTCGCACGGTCTGAGGCGGTGATAACGCCTATTTTGATTATACTCATAATGACTCCTGTAAAAAATGGTTTCCTCTTCGGATTGAGATAACAGTGGCAGAAGGGATGAAAAACTCTCGCGCCCCCTCGACATCAATTACGTGATCTTCTACTCCTAGATAGACCTCGATACGTGTCCCTTTGGCGCGGATCGCTTCCATCAGTTCCCTCGTCCATTCAAAATAGAGGAGTTCTTCCAATCCATCCGCATCATTATCCCCAAGACGGATTAGAGCTTTAGGAAGCGGTGCAAAACAACTGGTTAAAAAATTATCCAGATAGCGCTCAGAATCTTTGAAATATCCCCCCATTTGGAGCCGCCTGAAAGACTCTTTTTTCGTTTGAAAAAAAGCGGGCGAAAAAAGTTGAAGGGTATCGATACGTTCATGTGCATCACAGGCATACTGCGCTGCTTTAATCGCACCATAGCTAAATCCAGCTACCGTATAATCGCTGTGTTTGAGATAGGGATCAAAAAAATGCTCATCGTTGCTTTGGCTAGAGCTTTGGAGATATGCTCGTATTCATCTAAAATCGATTCAAATTTCGAAAGAATTTTTTCATTTCTTTCCAAGAGCATGCTCATCTCACTATAGAGACGATCAATGATTACTGATTCATCTTCTGTGAATGGGAGGAGACTGCTCCCCATCCCATACTCATAAACCATTGCATGAACCAACTCTTTAGCGACACCCAGATCATGCGACGCATTACTGGCATGTTCACCAAAGCGAAGATGTGACGCTGCTATCCCTGCTAAATGTACCCGTATATGGGCTTCTATCTCATGGCGCAACTGCGGCTCAGCTGTCGGAGGGGTAATAGAGTCATTAGTGAGGGTAATCTTCTCGAACGGCAGATCAAACCATGTCGCAGCAAATACTTTTCCCGCCTGATAGCGTACCTGATAACGGCGTTGCTCTTCACTCAGCATTGCAATCTTCTTTTTGCCGAACATCACTTTATCTTTGACAGCTAAAAAATGTTCCATCTTCACTTGAATCTCATTTTGTCGCATACAAAGGAGTGCCGCCTCGTTTACCAGGGCTGCCAATGAGGCACCATTAAACCCAACGGTCATTTTAGCGATTTCAGCAATTGAGAGATCGTTGGGAATTTGACGGAGGTATTTTTGAATAATCGCTTCACGTTCATTGGCCGTCGGTAGTTCGACAAAAACACGTCTATCAAACCGACCCGCACGGAGCAATGCAGCGTCCATAACATCAATGTTATTCGTCGCGGCAATAACGACGATTCCGCTCGTCTCTTCAAATCCGTCCATTTCGGTGAGAAGTTGATTGAGGGTACCTTCACGTTCATCATTTCGCCCCCCTTCACGCTTTTTCCCCACGGCATCGATCTCATCGATAAAAATAATCGCAGGGGCATTTTTCTTGGCAGCAGAGAAGAGCTCAGAGACCCTTTTTGCCCCCATTCCGACATAAATCTGAACAAATGACGCACCGCTTTGGTAAAAAAACGGGACATCCGCTTCGGCGGCAACTGCTTTGGCAATCATCGTTTTACCAACCCCAGGAGGGCCTACGAGGAGTACACCACGCGGCATACGAGCGCCGAAACTATAGTATCGTTTCGGATTGCGTAAAAAGTCGATGATCTCTTCGAGCTCCTCTTTGACATCACCGATTCCACCGATATCACTGAAACGAACCGTTGATTTGACAGCTGCGACATTCGAAGATGTTGGTGCTTCCGGCTCAGCGACGGCTTTAGTCACGGGAACGTCAACAACCGGTGTATCGTCTTCAAAACCGAGTTTACTTTTCCATGCCCAAAATCCCGTTCCACCTATGAGGACGAAAAACAGAAAGAACCAAATCCATCCATTCCCCCCCTTTGGCTCGATCAAAAGATTCGCTGTCAATTCGGAGGGGAGTTGCGAAGAGGCGATTTTAACGACACCTTTCTCTTTGGTTGCAAAATAGGTATAGCCATCATCGCTAAACGCTTTTTCGATTTGATTGTTTTCAATCAATTTTGTCGCTTCGGCAAGGGTTATCGTATCTCCACTATCACGCAATAACGCAAAAAGGAGTAATAGGAGAACAATCCCCCCCGACAGGATAAGAATAAGCTGATTACGGTTAAAATTTTGCCATGTTATATTCATCGTGTACCTCATAGTGCTCCAGTGTGATCCAATCACCACTGATATCTTCATTCGATTCAATGATCATTTTATTAAAAAACTGATCATACCCACTATAGTGTTTACCATCACCCGATTCTACTAAAACTTCTAACGGAATCGAGACCATTTTTTCGCGAAATGTATGATTGTTTGCGCTTATCAAAGCATTGAGTTCAGCCATTCTTTGAGCAGAAAGAGTACCATTGATTTCTGGTTTCATCGTCGCACTCGGTGTACCGTCTCGCTTTGAGTAGGTAAAAGGGTGGATATGTGTGAGGTACAGGTGCTGTAAATTGTCCATTGCTTCCCTCCATAGAAGATCACTCTCACCAGGATGACCGACGATAAAATCGGTCCCTAGCGCGAACCCTTTGGCATTCAACATGCCGAAAAGTTCGACATCGCTTTTATGCCGATTACGTCGGTTCATCAGACGGAGCATCTCATCCGAGCTGTGCTGAATGGCAATGTGCAGATGCCTCTCCAGCCACGGCTCATCCAGAATCTCTCGAAAGGATTCGTTTATTTGAATCGGTTCGAGAGATCCAACACGGATACGTCGAACGCCTCGAATAAGAGACATCTTTTTCATCAATTCAGCAATATTTTTTCCCTCACCTTGACCATAACTTCCGACATTGGTTCCGGTAAGGACAAATTCGCCAAAACCGTTAGAAGCTAAACGTCGAACCTGCTCAAGAATTTGTTCCTCATTCATACTCCGTGCATCACCACGGACAAAGGGAATGATGCAATAACTGCACCGAAAGTTACACCCCTCTTGGATCTTGATAAACGCACGTGATTTTCCAACAAACTCATCAACAATTGCATCATCGATGTAGTTTAGATCACCAATCTCATAAAAACGGCTCTCGGATGATAGAAGAGCATTGATCTTCATTTTTTCCGAAGGACCAAATACCCCTTGTATTTTCCCAGCACCAAAAAGAGATTCCCCTTTAGTATGAGCTCCACACCCCGTTAGAAAAAGCTTTTTCCCCTGTTTGTCCATCTGGTTGATATACCCTCGGACACTCACATCAGCACCGTTGGTGACCGTACAAGAGTTGACAACTACGATATCAGCTTGATGCTCATCTTCTGTCACCTCATAATCATTCAAAGCACCCATCATCACTTGGGAGTCAAAAAGATTGGTACGACAACCAAAGGTTTTAAAATAAACTTTCGGTTTCATTGAGCGTCCATCGGAGGGGGAGATTTCGGAGGAATAGGAGCCGTGTAAAATGTTTGAGTCGGATAGGCGATCGTAATATCGTGTTCGGCATTAAACGCATCGACGATATCTGCTGAAATCGTGCTGCGCAGTGTAAGCGTCGCATAGGCGTTGGTGAGATACCATGCACTCACCTTAACCCCATTGGATTCGATAAAGGTAAAAACACGCGGTTCAACATTGCTGTTTTTCAAACTGTATTTATCACGCAATTTATTGATCTGTTTTCGGGTTATGTCGGTGTACCCTTTGGAGTATTTTCGGCAAATCTCTTTTACCAAATGGGCCGCTTTTTTATGGTTTGAATCAAAGGTGATAACGATATCGATCCCGTCCCACACCGTTTTGAGCGATCCGTGCGAATAGTTGGCAATCATTGAGGTGAAAATATAGTTGTTCGGGACAAAAACAATCCGTCCCGCCCGACGATTTACTTCAACCGTCGTAAGGGTTACATCTTCCATGATGGTAATACGCTGCATAGAGATGTCCAACACATCCCCGACATATTCCATCCCGTCTTTCATAAAACGGACGCGATCTCCCACGTGTATCGATCCACCGACCACAATCACCAACCAGCCCAAAAGCGACATAAACCAGTCGCGCATCGCAATCGCCAAACCGGCAGATGCAAATCCAAGTACTGTAGCAAAATAACCAACATTATCGATATAGCTAAAAAGTAAGATCAATATGATAAAAGTGACATTGATGAAAGTAACAATTTTATTCGCCATATAAAACCGTTCATTATCAACAATATAGCGTTTGATAACCCGTTTAAATAAAAAAGAGATCAAGAAAAGAGCAACAACAATCATCCCGATATTGAGAAGTTTGAAAATCTGATCTTTAATCTCTTTGTTGATTTTAGCTTCAGTCGATTCAATCCGTTTTTCGTATACATCGGCGGTTGAGATCAAGGTTTCAAGGGCCAATTTAAACTTTTCAACTTGTAAGAGTGTCGCATCGAGCTCAACTTCATAATCCGCTTTTGGATTCAATTGCATTAGCTCTTTGTACAATTCAACTTGATGCTCCAAAAGGGCTATAAGTTCTTGAAGTTCCTCTTCACGAAGTACATAATCGCGATACTGGCTATTAACACGTTTAACATAGGATAGCCCCGTAAAAATATCAAACGGGTTTGTGATAGAAGGAAGTTCTCCCGCTTCATCAGGTTTTAGAAGTGAAACAAACGGTGAGGCACCCTGTGCTTTGAGTAAATCGATTTGTTCGGTTAATACTTTTTGTTTTGCTTGAAGCGCTTCAATTTCGAGTTTTCTCTCAACGCTGCCTGATCGGCTTTCAAGCTGTTCAATCCGATATTTAACATCTCTGAGACTTTTGCGTGCCTCTTGATACGCCATGTAAGAGTTATAACTTTTAAGCCAAATACTATTGCCGTGTGAAAGCTCTTTTTGGATTTTAGAGAGTTCATCCTGAGCATTTTTAATTCGAACTTCTTGGGGAACTTCAATCGGTTGTTCCTCGGTCAGTTGTCCCTCTTTTGGGGCAGCGTTGAGGAGTAAAGCACTTGTTAAAAAAAGTGCTGCAACAAATCGATACCCTCTCACGCGCTAACCCCTTGAAATCTTGACAAGATTTTTTTCACGGTTGCCGTATCAACGGCATCGGTAATTTCAACTTCGCCGATTCCGCGCGGCAGGATAAAAGTAATCGCGCTATCGGCACTTTTTTTGTCCAAGAAAAAGGTTTGATAAAACTTTTCAACATCTAAAATCGGATACGTGAGCGGTAAATCGTAACGAGCCAATAACTCTCGTACACGCTCAGCCTCTTCACGATTCATAAGGTTCAGTTCACACGCCAAATCATTAGCCATGACCATACCGATAGCAACACTTTCTCCATGTAAATAAGTTTCATAATGGGTTTCATTTTCGATAACGTGACCAAACGTATGACCGTAATTGAGCGCTGCGCGGAGCCCCATCTCCTTTTCATCTTCTTCCACAACGCGTGCTTTGGTTTCAACGGCCATTTTGATCGCATATTGAAGATTATTGCCTTGACGTAAGTCATTGTGTTCTAACCACTCAAAAAACTCATGATTAAAGGTTACTGCCATTTTGACAATCTCAGCGACGCCAGCACCAAACTCACGCGATGGAAGAGTGGATAAAAAGCTTGGATCGATATAAACAGCACGTGGTTGATGAAACGCACCGATAAGATTTTTACCAAAACGGTTATTGACCCCTGTTTTACCTCCGACACTCGCATCGACTTGTGAAAGAAGAGTCGTCGGAATCTGGATAAAATCGATCCCTCGATTATAAAGACTCGCGCTAAAACCGCCCATATCTCCAATTACACCGCCGCCAAAAGCGATCAAAAGTGATTTACGGTTCAGACGGTGATCAAACATTCGATCCAACACATTCTCAATCGTCTCGAGTGTTTTATACTGCTCTCCATCCGGGATCGTAATAATATAAACCTCTTTGGCTTTTAGACGAGATAGAAGCGTTTGGAGATGTAAGCCCGCCACTTTCGGGTTTGTCAAAATAGCCACTTTGCCCTCGAAATTTATCTCCGGCAAAGAACCAATATGAATAGGATATGAGTCATCGATAATACGTTTAAGATTAATAGAGAGTGTCATAGAAAAACCTGATGGATTAAGTTATTGCGTAATGTAGAATAGTGTACAAAAAGATCACTTAAAACCCTCTTGTATAGGGTTGTAAAGCTGGTTTTTAAATTTGTGTCGGAATAAACAGTTGGTGATTTCGATCTAATTTATGATACAGCACTTCAGGATCGGTAGAGAAATAGGCACTAAACGGATTCATAAACATTTTCGAGGTAAAGGGGAGAACATGGAGAAAATTCTCCCTCTCACGCAGAGTTCGGATCGGGTTCTCATCTTGAGCCGAAACATGAATCGATTTAGAAAAGATCGTCGCAAGATTATTGAAATGTTCAATCACCTCTTTTTTATGCGCCCCCTCTTCGTGGCTATACTCGATCAATTCCAGATTAAAACCAAACTGAGATGAGACGTCGAAAATAGTGGTCGAAATATTTTCGATATGCCCCTCTTCACTCAGTATAACCACACTCTCTTTTAGTGATGAAAACGAGCGTTCGGAAAGTTTTAGTACAGGGACATTTCCGGCATAGAGTTTTTTACGGATACTCTTAATTGAAAATGCGGTGTGTGAAACTAAAAAAAGACCGATATGGTAGCGCTTAATATCCTCCAAAATAATCCCATCATCTGGCTTAGAATCATAACAAATTTCGATAGTTACACCAGGTTGCACAGAAGCTTTGATCATTCTAAGAACATCGATATCGCCAGGATTAATGACTTTAATAATAAGCGGTTGGCGAAGCTTCTTTTGGATAAATATGCTGCGTCTCACTAATGCCATAATCGCTGAAGACTTTTCGATACTCATATCGATAAAGAGATAAATTTTTGATCCAAATGGGGCTGGGAACTGCCCAAGTTCACGTTTAATTGCCCGATAAATAGAACGTAAAACTGCCGGATCACCCACCAACACCAGTGTGTCGTTTGGCTGAATCATTTTATTATCACTCGGAATAATGAGCTGACGGTTTCGGTAAATTGCCGCAATTTTCCAGTTTTTCTGCTCAATCGATCCAATATGGCGATAGACAAATGAACTTCCAAAAGGGACAATAACTTCCATTATTTCTCCCGAACCTAAACCGATATTTTTAGCCAGAACAGGGATATTAGGGAGATAATCGATTAAGTTGGTAGCAACAAGTTCTTGCATATTGACCCATTCAATATCATCACATGGGCTTGCCGCATTCCATAAATCTAGGGCAATAATACGGATAGAGGGCTTGTACAAACGGATATTTTTAATCGTCTGCTCCAAATCATTCATATTTTCCATAACTAAAATGATTTGCCAAAAATCCATTTTCAAAAGATTGGAAATTTTATAAAAACTGGTTGGATCAAACTGAAAAAATTTATAGCGGGCAGGATTGTATCCTTGAAAATCGTTCTCATGTGTTTGAACAACGTAGTAAAGATTTTCGCTCGTGTATGTACCCATTACACGCTCTATGTAATGGTGTCCGATTGCTCCGTCACTGACGATTAATATTTTTTTCATTATCCTGCAAACTACTTAGTGTCATTAAATTATAGAACCGAGATTGTACCACAATTAACGGTACGGTTAAAAAAACAAATTACTCTGTGCAGTATTGTTTTTTTTGATTGATATGTGCTACACTTCCCTGGTATAAGTCCTAGAACTAATCCTTCTAAGACGATAGGAGCACGGATGCAAATCGATGCCAAAAAATTTTTCTTCGCTTTTTTCTTTTTTATCGGTACGCTCATATTATTCGGTTATTACCATTTTGAACGTGAAAAAAAACTCATTAATCAAACCATCAATGAAACCCTTCAACGTGCTGTCGAATCAGCTAACGTAGTGATCGGAGATGCCTATCACACTCGCGTTTTAGCAGCTACACCTACCTCTGTTGAGGATGCTGATACCATTAAATCTCTGACTGCTCTTGCTCACGCTCAAGGGGTTGAATATATTTATGCATTGGTGATGGATGATAAAGGAAACCTCCGCTTTACCGCAAGCAGCGCCCGTAATCATGAGCTCAGAACCGGGCAAAATCTCACCCGTTTTTTCGATATTTACCCCAGTAATGCGGATATGATCAAAGCCCTTAAAACCAATCAAATCGTTTGGGACCTTCAAGAAAAATCGGATCAGTGGGGAAAATTTAGAAGTATCTACATGCCTGGAACCACCTCATCAGGGTATCGCTATATTATCGGTGCCGACATCGAAGTGGGAGCCGTCCAGAAACTCTCAAATGCCGCCGCTTTTAAAGCTGTAGCAACGTCATTAATTATCTTTTTAGGGGCTTTGCCGTTTTTGCTTATCTACCGTAATGCATTGCAAAATATTGCTAATTTGTTACGTGAACGGGTTGCCAGTGCCACGGATGAGCTCCGTGAAATCAATGAAATACTCGAAACAAAAGTAGAAGAAAAAACGAAAGAACTGATTTCACAAACCTTTGAAGATACCCTAACCGGTTTACCAAACCGTCACCGACTCCAATATGATATGGATCGTAAAGATTACAATGCCCTTATCATCCTCAACCTTCATAATTTTCGAGAAATTAATGACTTTTTCGGATTTGTAATCGGGGATAGTCTTTTACGCCAAATGGGACATTGGATACAAACTCTTGATCTTCAACCATATCGATTAAGCGGAGACGAGTTTGCGATATTGATAGAAGAAAAATTAACCGATGAAGCGCTCGATACCCTCTGTCAACGTCTCCTAAATCGACTGAATGATCACCCTTTCAGCGTGGGTGAAGAGACTATTTCCTTAAGTGTAACCATCGGAATTGATACGAGTGCGAATATCTCACTTACACGAGCCGACATTGCTTTGCATGAGGCCAAAGAGCACAGCAAACACATCGCATTTTATAGCAGTGATTCTCATGTCGAAGCACAATTCCAAGCGAATATTGCACTCACGTCAACCATACATAAAGCCTTGACATCTGGAAGAATCATTTGTTTTTATCAACCTATTGTCTCCATACAAAGCGGACGGATCGAAAAATATGAGACATTGGTTCGGATGATTGATGAATCAGCTAATATCATTCCGCCACTCGATTTTCTCCAAACCGCGAAAAAAACCCGTCTCTATCCGCAAATTACCCGTACCGTTATCGAACATGCTTGTCACACTTTCAAAGAGCGAAACGAAGAGTTTTCAGTCAATCTCTCTATCCGTGATATTTTGGATCCGAGCACCGTCCGTTTTATCGAAGAGATGATTGTCGAAACCGATACTGCGCACCGCATCGTGTTTGAGATTTTAGAATCGGAAGGAATTGAAAATTTTGATGCCGTTATCCGCTTTATCAATCGCATGAAAGCGCTCGGAGCCAAAATAGCGATTGATGATTACGGTACAGGATATTCGAGCTTAGAAAATATTCTCAGACTTGATATTGATTACATTAAAATTGACGGCTCTCTGATTCGGAATATCAGTGAAAATCCAAAATACGCCATTGTTGTCCAACATATAGCCGATTTTGCTACCAAGCTCGGCATTAAAACAATTGCCGAGTTTGTCAGTACTGATGAGATCTTTAAACAGTTAAAAGCAATTGGAATATCCTATTCACAAGGGTATTACACCGGTAAACCAGGAACATTAGCCTAAACAATTAAATTAACTTTTCTTGCCCTATCCGATAGAGAGCAAAATCATATTTGAGCGGATCATAAGAATCAAATAATTTTAACGTTTCAGTTAATTCTAATGCTGCTCTCATATCACACACAGATCGGTTCAAGAGCCCTAAACGACGAGAAACATTAAACGTATGGGTATCCAACGGCATAATTAAATCACTGGGGTTCACCTCATCCCATAGCCCCATATCGAGTTCATTGTGACGAACCATCCAACGCAAATACATCATCCAACGCTTCATCGCCGAGGCTTTTTCTACTTTCTCTATCGGTTTTCCAATCAAAAATTCATACCCTTTTGAGCGATAGGGATTAAGATCATACAACGAAGTAATCAAAGCCGATACTCCGCCAAGCACTCCACCCAAGGTATATCCCTCTTTAAAAGCCTTCTCAGCCCCTCCAGAATCTTTTAATGCTCTAAGAGTACAAAACCATTGGATGATATCTTCACTGCTCTGAAAGCGATAATACTTCCCCTCTAGTACAAGACGCAACTCAGACTCATCAAAATCTACTAAATTTTGAGGTAATGAGGCTAAAAAGATTACGATAGCTTTAGCACTCCCATACGCAAACAATGCGCACGTGAGAGCATGATGCTGGTCCTTGCTGCGGCGTGCAATCATTAACGGATCGGGGCGTTCTATACACAACTCATCGTGATGATTACGTGACGCTACCTGCTCATCGAGGTATGCTTTAATCTCTTCCACTATCGTCCTAAAAGATAGAGTGCTTTACGTTCGCTTGATCCAGCGATATTGAGCTGTTTACGGTACTTGGCGATAGTGCGTCGAACCATCGTAATTTTGAATTTGTCTTGGATCATCTCGAGGAGTTTCATGTCGCTAAGGGGCTTTTTATGAGACTCGTTTTTGACCAACTCCGCCACATAATCTTTAATCGCAGCATTGGAAACATCTTCATCAATCGCTGTCGTGAAAAAATCTTTCATCGGATAGATACCCCGATCACAGGCAATGTATTTGTTCGCAATCGCACGTGAGATTGTCGAGGGGTTATGTCCGAACTCATCGGCGAGTGTTTTGAGGGTAAGCGGTTTGATGGCTCCCCCAGTGAAAAAGTCATACTGATATTCAACAATCATCAGCCCCACTTTGTACAATGTTGCTTTACGCATCTCTAACGCATCGATAAGGCTTTTAGCCTCTTTGAGTTTATCACGAACAAACGAGTGTTCCACTCTGTATTGCGAGTCAATGGTAATAGCCGGATAATACTGATCGTTTAGTTTGACCTCTATCCCCTCTTCAGGATCAGTATAAATCATCAAATCAGGGATAACCTGCTGTGAGTCTTCCATGTAATCGATGGCGGGAGGATTTTTGAAACTCCCGATCACCCGCATCGCCTCTTCAAAAAAGGGCTCTTTACGATAACGCCCCAATTCATCAAGATGGTTTATCATTTGTGAAGCCAGTCTGTATCCCTCATCACTGATCGAGGAGGAGTCCAGTTGAAATAAAAAAGACTCACTCAATGTTCTTGCACCGATACCAATCGGCTCAATATGGATAAAACGGAGTCGGATTTTTTCGAATTGATCCAAGGTAATGGCATTTTGGAGACAAAAAGCTTCACTATCCCCCTCATAATATCCACCTTCGTCGAGATTTTCAATGATATGTCTCGCAACAATTTGCGACAAAGGGGTGGGGAATAGCGATCCATCAATCTGCTCTTCGAGTACTTCATACAAACTTTTGTGCTGAATCGTGAGGGCTTCGATCGCTTCGCTGTGAGAGTTTTGGACGTAACCAAACTGGATCTTTTTAGGAATGCGTGATTCAAATGACTCCTCGTATCCCGATTTGACATCAATGAGCGGGTTCCCCTCCACAAACGGAGCCATCGCTTCACCCAAATCACTCAAACTTGATTGCAAAATCGGCAACCAGTTACGGAGGGTATTGGAAAGCTTGTTTTTGAGCTCGACGCTGGTTTTTACCCGTAACATCTGATGCTAAAACTTGAACGATTCACCGAGATAGTGTTGACGCACATCGGCATTATGAGCAATCTCATCACTCGTCCCGGATGCTAGGAGCTGACCGCTTTTGATCACATAGGCACGATCGCACACCGCCAACGTCTCACGGACATTATGATCAGTGATCAACACACCGATACCGTATTCAACCAGTTGAGAGATAACGCTTTGGATATCCATCACGGCGATCGGATCAACCCCCGCAAAAGGTTCATCGAGAAGCAAAAAGCGGGGTTTATTAACAAGAGCTCTGGCAATTTCGGCACGACGACGTTCTCCACCCGAGAGATTGATCCCTCGACGATTTCGGATCGGCTCAATGTTAAACATCTCCAATAGCTCTTCAATCCGCTGTTCCGCCATCTCTTTAGAGAGTTTACCTGCTTGAGCCGCAATGATAAGATTCTCTTCCACTGTAAGATCTTTAAAGATTGACGCTTCTTGCGGCAGATACCCGATCCCCATACGTGAACGCTTATGAAGAGGGAGATTAGAGACATCTTCTCCGTCGATATAGACTTTTCCCCCTGTCGCTTCAACCAAACCGCAAATCATATAAAATGTTGTTGTCTTACCTGCCCCATTGGGTCCGAGCAGTCCTACAACTTCTCCGGTACGAAGTTCCATACTGATACCTCGGACAATCTCATGCTTTTTGATGGTTTTGACCAAATTGTCAATTTTTAATTCATGCACGTTGCACCTCATAGCATCGCAAATTTTCTTCGCATTTTGAAATTTTTAGTATTACCGTTTCGATCCCTGAACGTTTCAGTAAATGGATCAGCGGTTCATTTCCCCACTCGATCAAATGATATCCTGCTCGTTCTAGCTCTTCCATCATCCCTAAACTCAAAAACTTCTCAAAACCGTAATTATAAAGATCATAATGGTAGAGCTTCTCTCCATAATGTTGTTGAAGGGAAAATGTCGGAGAGGTCACAGAATCTTCCACCCCTAAAAATCGTGCGAATGCCTGGGTTAGTGTTGTTTTTCCACTTGCCAAATCCCCTTGTAAAACGACTACGCCACCATGAGGAAGTTCTGCAACAATCATTTCACATAATTTAGAAAGCTCATTGAGCGCCAATGTCATCATAGCTTTGATGAGACCGATACGATTTGTTGGAGTTTTTCGGCAGCTTTACCGCTACGTAATGTATCGCGGGCAATCTCCAACCCCTCTTGGGCATCTCGCGCCATCCCCTCTGCAACCAATGCGTACGCTGCGTTAATCAAAACCATATCTCGCTGCGCATCAGTGGCACGATTATTTAGAATATCAGTTAGGATTTTAGCGTTTTGTTCCGCTTCTCCACCCAAAATCGCTTCAAACGGCACTTTTTTGATCCCCAACATCTGCGGATCGATCTCGAAATACTCGATCGTTCCATTTTTCAGATGTCCCGCATAGGTGATGTCACTTATACTAATCTCATCCATCTTTTCGCGTGAACTCACGACGATAGCGGAATTCATCCCCAACTCACGTGCCGCTTCCGCCATTTTCGGGACAAACACCTCATCAAATACCCCAAGAAGGATTTTGGAAAGCCCTACCGGGTTGGTGAGGGGTCCGAGGATATTGAAAATCGTTTTCTCAGGAATTGAGCGGCGGATCGGCATGATAAACTTCATCGCCGGATGGTGGTATTGAGCGAACAAAAAAGTAAATCCGCACTCTTGGAGGAGTGTTGAACTCTGATCCAGTGTAAGATTGAGTTTAACACCTAGATATTCGAGAACATCCGCACTCCCCGATTTGGAGGTGATAGAGCGGTTGCCGTGTTTGGCGACATAGGCACCTGATGCGGCGAGAACGAGAGCAACAGTGGAGCTGACATTAAAACTGCCACTTTTATCTCCCCCTGTCCCCACGACATCGATCAGCTTGGGTTTGAGTTCAGCTGGAACATCAAGGATGATCGAATGGCTTCGCATTACATCGGCGGCAGTGGCGATCATATCCGATGGTGTCGTTTTATTGAGCGGCAAAGAGACCAAAAACTCCCGCATCTCTTCATCGCTCATGCGATGGTTAAAGAGATTTTCAAAATCGCTACGGGAGGTATTCATGAGAGTTCCTTGACATAGAGGTTTTGTTGAGATTTTGGGGTCGATTTGAGAGTTGGAATCGCCAACACCTCATAACGCATCTGTTTTTCGAGATAAACAAGGGTAATGATGTCCCCTACTGCTACATTTTTAGAGGGTTTTACCGCTTTATCGTTGATGTAGACAACACCCTCCCCGATCATATCCTGAGCGACGGCACGGCGTTTGGTGAGGTTAACGGCATTTAAAAATTTATCGATACGCAAAAAAAGTTCCACATTGTAATTTAGTGGCTTATTGTAGAGAAATGAAGCTAAAACGGAGGTAAGTTAGCCTGTAAATTTACTAAGCTTCCAAGCGGATTTTTCCCGTAGCGTATTGATGAATCAGCGATGAAATAATTGTTTGATAAGGAATCCCTGTCTCTTGTGCTCTGTTTTTGATAGTCGTTACATCTCCGACACTCAGACGAATCGTGATATTTTTCGATTTTGACAAATACTCTTTGGCTGCTTGGCGAGCCAAAGCGATCTCTTCATCCGCATCAACACTTCGTACTAAGATATCGTTTTCGAGGGCATTTAAAATTGCCATCTCTTCTGCATCAAACATTGTTCTCTCCTTTGTACATTTTTTTGGCTTTTCGGCTTGGGATAATCGTTTTTAAAAATATCCCTTTTTCATGACGAACAAACGGAACGAGATAGACATAATCCAATGCTTCTACCACATAGATTTTCTGTCCTGAATAGTTTTGTTGATCGGGATGATCGTACACATCCAAAACTTTTCCGCTCTCGATCGCAGCAATGATCTCTTCAAACCCGATTCCTCGGCTTTGCTTTAGGAGTTCATTTTTTTCTGCTCCGTAACTAATCATCAAAAGCCTTTATTTTATACATACAATGTATTTTATATTGATAAACCTAAGCAGAAGATAAAGTTTTTAATATTAGCTAATAGCCCTATCTTAAAACTCTTTTTTTCACAAAAACTTTATAGCCTTTAGTAACTTTCCTAAAACAGACTCATTGGTTCTTATTTTTTATACTTTGGAAAAAGTTTGGGGAGCACATGAATACATACCTTTGCGCTCATTGTCATGCTATATGGGAAGATCGCTCTACCACTTCCATCTGTCCAAATTGTTCACTGATTACAGCAAAACCTCAAAGAAGTGAAAGGCAACTCTCTCTACAGCTATCACAATCGGCTTCACAGTGGAGTGCACATCTCCAAACTGGAGAGACAGCCTACCGAACCGCATGGAATAATAAACCTAGCGATAAAGAGCTCTATAACTGGATAAAAACACTCAATCTAACATTATGGACGGAGTGATTCCACTGTTCGCAATCGATACCGCTCCCCCTCACGCTCGATAAGGAGATGACGAACTACGATTGGATGCGCTTCTTCGATTTTACCATTGATTTTGGAGACGTTTTGTCGGAAACGGGGGGTGAACTCATCCACGAGACTCCGCTCTGTATCATAAGCCTCGTGTGATTCGCAAAACGCATTGTACGTATCGGTATGATCATCCACAGAGCACAGTTCTCCACCGCAGCGGAGGAGATAATCATACATCGCCGCCTCTTGCATCGTGAGACTCACTTCGTGCCCTAAAAATGAAATCTTGCGATCTTTTACCGAAAGACGCGGTTTTTCGATACTCCCTTGTAGAGGCATTAGCATACTCACTACCCCCTCATGGCGATAGACATTCCCCTCATCGTCGGTTCCGATGATATTTTCTTGGGGCAAAAAGCATTTATCTTCGAACTCTTTACGAGTTTTGACGTAGTAGCACGGGTATTCTTCCATCATTCGTGAAAAGATCCACGTCATCCACCCCGTACCGCTGGCTAACAATCCGATGATAGGATGCTTGGCATAGCTGATTGCCGAACCCACATTAGAGCGAAACTCATGCTGATCTTCGAGCTTGCCGTCCGCATCGACGAACTCTCCATAATAGATGACATTGAGATCGGGGAAAAACTCTTCGATGAGCTTACGTGCACCGTCATACGCGCTGTAGGTCGTGAGTACATGTACTCGTTTGATATCATGGGTATTTTTGAGGAGCTGCAATCCAATGGTGAGCGGCTGATAGGTTGTGCCGCATTCGACGAGAACTTCGATAGGGTTCATCAATATTCCTAAGCTAAAATTGCAGCTATTATACTTTAGCTACCTTAGAACCCTACTAAATCGCCTTTTACAGAAAAATTCCCAAAACTTTACCTCCTCAAAATAGACGTTACGATTCTGCCACTTTATTTCAGGAGAAAAGTATGGATTCAGATACAACTTGGTTTCGAATAGATATGCCGGATATACCGCTTTATTTTGAACCGATTTATCATTTCTTGAGTTTTATCTTGTCTGCTACTATCGTATCACTTTTGACATTGATTGTAGTCCATTCAGCGATATATATCACTATGGGTCACCCCATAAAATGGGAATTCTTTTTTTTCGGATTCAGCTTTGCAAACGTAGCATGGGTTATGTTGAACAGTGCCCTCATCTACGCTATTACACTCAGTGCCTCACGGGGGCTAATGTCGACATGGATATTTATCTTTGCCACATGTGCGTATGCGGCATTGATGAAATGGATGTTTGGAACCCTCTTTATCGGATTGGATACGTTAAACTATTGGCTGGTTTTGATTGTCGGCGGCTATATCTCAGCCATCGCGGAATTATCAGGACTTTTTAGAGGTACACTCAGTACTGCTCTGACGTACCGCATATAATTTTAAAATACAAAGGAAAATCATGCAAAACAAAATCGTAAAAAATATCCTCAAAGTAATAGGTGCTTTCACCATTGTACTAATATTGGGGGCAATTGCCGCTAATATCGATCATAGTTCCTCTTCGGAAACTGATCCAGAATACAATGATGCAAACCGAAGCAAACTCAGTGCCGTCGCACGACTGTTGTGGGATGAAAAAGAGTGCATTAAAGGAAACTGGGGCGCCTGTACCAACGCGGGGGTCATCTACTCCGATGGCGAAGGGGTAAAACAAGATTACGCCAAAGCACTGGATCGTTTCACCAAAGCATGCGATCATAGTGATGACGCCGGATGTTATGATTTAGGCATCGTGTATGAAAATGGCGAAGGGGTAAAAGCCGATTACGACAAAGCAGTCGCTCTGTATAAACAATCCTGTGACTTAGGATCCGCTGCAGGATGTGGCGTGTACGGTAAACACCTTCTTAAAATCGCAACGACCTCTTCAGAAGCGACTGAGGGGATACAATTGATTGAACAGGCATGTGAGGATAAAAACGGACAAAGCTGCACGAAACTTGGATTTTTGTATTCTGAAGGGGATACCTTTGTTCCCAAAGATTCGATCCAAGCATTCACCTACTTTTCAAAAGGGTGTGAAAACGGCTATTCCGACGGATGCTTTATGCAAGCATCTGCGTATGAAGAAGGCTCAGGCACCGCTCGAAACGTCTCCAAAGCACTCACGATTTATCAAGATGTCTGTGAAACAACAGCGGACGGAGCATCTTGCTACAACGCCGGGCTGATACTCAGCGGATTTCATGATGATTCTCCAGTCAACGAAACCGAAGCGCTGAAATATTTTACCATCGGTTGCGAAAAGGGAAATGACGAGGATTCGTGTAAAGAGATGAAGGGGTTACTATAATAGATCATAAAATGCCACATTTTTTTTCAAACTAAAGCAAATATTTCCTATAATCTCCCTATTAAACCAAGGAACTATATGATTTTAATCAGCCTTTTGGGAGATGATCTCAGTATCCTCTCTCCGATCATCAATGAATACAAAAATCAAATTACCCATCATATTCTTATTCATGATGATGCTTCGGATGATATTCGTAGAGCGCGACAGTTTGAAAAAGGACTTGAGCGTTTTATTCGTTCTCATAAACTCAAATGGAAAAACAGTAGTGTAATACTCGATGAAGACAGTAAAATTGATCTCGTACGGATCTATTACTCGCTTCGAGCCAAATACGATGGAGAATTTTATCTGCACTCTACTGAGGGCTTTGCCTCAACGGCACTGATTCTCTCGAATCTTGTTCTTTCAGACAAAGGCAAAGTGATTACCTATGATATCAGCGATAATGAACAAACGATTATCGAAGGAACCAACTTCACGAAGTCCAAACTCACCTCAAAACTTAGTGTCGATGATTATCTCGAACTGCTCAACTTCACCATTTTGGATATTCAAAGACACCACACTCTCATAGAACGTAAATATCAAATACAAACTCTTTTCACAGATTACCATCAGTTTTTTAAACTACGAAATGCTCTGAGCAAAAATGACGATCAGTTTGACTATTCCTCACATACTGAATCATTAATAATTCTCCATCAGCTTGAAATTATAGACGAAGAATATTATCTCATACCCTCAGAAAAAATGAGGCTTGAGGGAACACTGTTCGAAGAGTATGTATTTTGGATTTGTAATGAGATTGAATTCGACGACATCGTATTGGGAGCGAAAATCGATCTGGATCAGGGAGATGAACCGAATCAACAAAACCGTATTATGAATGAGTTTGATATTCTCATGACCAAAAACAACCGTATCCATACTGTGGAATGTAAAATGGTACGTAATCTCGATGGTCTCGAATACATTTACAAATACGATGGACTAATCGATATTTTGGGCAATGGCACACGTGCGATTATCCTCAATATTGCGCCAAAAGAGATGAAATCGTACAAAAACACAAAAGTTTCAGAGAACTTTCGCCCTTCAGCGATTAGAAGAGCTCGGATGGGAGACATTGAAATTTATCATGATAACAATTTCAATACTACAAAATTTCAATCACTTTTAGAATCTTTGTTTAAATTATGAATGATAAAGTAATTACAATTTCCATTATCGGGCATAGAGATTTATTGCCTAATCATATTGATATCATAAAAAAACATCTTACTAAAATTCTGCAAGACATCAAAGATCAGCATCCCAACTCTTTACTACGTTTTATGTCACCATTAGCAGAAGGAAGTGATCAACTTGGAGCGCAAGTAGCCTTGGCATTAGGATTTAAGCTCATCGTTCCGTTGCCCATGGAACAAAAAAATTACTTAGAAAATTTTGATGAAAATTCAAAACAAATGTTTCAAGATATGTTGCTACAAGCAAATGAACACTTTATTATCAAATGTCATCAATGCTTGTCAAAAGAAGATTACTATCTTAATGTGGGAAAATATCTCATCCAAAATTCAAATCTCTTATTGGTTCTTTGGGATGGGGAATATTCAGATAAAATTGGTGGAACAGGTTATATCATGGAACATATTCATAAACTTAAAGCAACTTCATTTTCATTAGAGAAAATTTTACACTTGATAACACCTCGGAAAAGCAACCCTGATATACAGCGTTGTTTCAAAATTGATGAAATCAATATTACTGATGAATAATATTTCGATCAACCATTTAAAATAAGGAAATTTTATGAAAATTCGTCCATTGCAAGAATATGAATATTTTAAATCATGGTGGTTTCAAATCATTCTTATAGTAACTGTTGTCAGTGGTTGGTCTATTTATACATTTGTATATAAGTTGAACTGTTGTCTATCGATATACTATACACTTTTATTATTTTTAGGAGATGTTAAACAGCCTTCGGAAATTGGTCTTAACAATCAAGATTTTCCAAATTGGATATGGATATTAATTCCTGCATTTATGGCTTTAAGTGTCACTGTTTCCAGCGCAATAAAATTTTTACTTAGAGAAGACAAACTTGCCAAGAGAGAAAAAGATATTTTGAAATATGGTGATCATATCATAGTAATAGGATTGACTGAGAACAATATGGTTTATATCAATAGTGAATTAGTAGACAATAAGAATAAAATGCTTATTATCGAATCAGACCCTAACAATCCTTTTATACAAAATTTTTTGAATGATTTAATACCTGTAATCATCAAAACTCCAGATCCTGATTTATTCAATGCATTGAATATCAAAAAATCGAAACACATTGTCATTTCTGTCGGCGATGACATGACAAATCTAGAAATAGCTACACAAATGTTTACTACATATAATGAAAAAATTAAGCATTTACCCATTTATTTAAATATTGAAGACCGAACACTTAGATTATTCCATAAAAAAAATGGATTATTTCATGATATGAATGTCAAACTGTTTTCGGTGTTCGCTGATTCCGCACGTGAACTATTTGAAAAGCATGATATTGATGGTTCTTCAACTGATGTCATCCACTCAAATAAACCATACGGAATTGTTATTGTTGGTAATACAAAATTAGCTCATGAAGTTATTTACCAAGCATGTATTATGGGGCAATTACCTAATCAAAATCTTTTGACCATCTATTGCATTGATCGTGAAATAGAGAATTTTAAAAATGACGTTGAATTAAATTATCCAAGTATCAGTTCTATTCCAACTATTAATCTTGTTTATGTCTCAGCACATACCAATTCATTGGCATTATATAGAGACACATTGTGGAATGACAATATTACAAATGTCATACTGTGTAAAAGTAATGAACAAGAAAACCTCGATATTGCCTCCAGTATCGCAAATATCACATATTTAGAAGAGTTAGTTAAAGGTACGTTACAAACTAAAATTTTGATTGCTATGTTTAATTCTTACAGTCTAAGCAATACCCTAAAACATCATGAAGGAATCTTCAAAAATTTCTTTGTCTTTGGTGGTAAACATGATATCAATGACAGAAAATATTTAATCGATGAAGAGAGAGATACGATCGCGAAAGCAGTAAATTACGTTTATTATAATGCAGAAGCAAAGGCTAGCACGACCGGAATCAATTATGAATTTGAATATACTGATTTTCTTTTTGACAAAACAAAAAATGAAAACTTATGGAATGGCTTGAGTTATTCCGATAAAGAATCCAACCGTGCAGTTGCCGATCACATAAAAACAAAACTCAAGTATCTTGGTATAGAACTAGAAAAATCTGATATGGATTTTAATGATTTATGGAAGCACAATAGAGAAGTTTTTACACATATTAAATACAATGAATACCACCTTGCTAAAAATGAACATAGTCGGTGGAATACATTTCACTATCTGAACGGCTTCAAACAAACAGATATTTATCCTAAGGCGGAAAAAGATATTTACAAACAGTGCAAAATGCACATGTGTTTAGTAGACGATTATGATTTTTTTAGAGTTAATGAAGATAATTTTATAAAAATGGGATTTTCAAAGTGGGAATTGGTCAAATATGATTTTTTGATTAATCATCATATAGCTTTGATTATGGCAAATGTATGCTATAAAATGAAGAATATTACTCATTAAGGACTACTTTTGTTCATGTACTTCTATAGATCACATCAAAATTATTCCTTACTACTCCACAAACTCAATGTGTTGTTAAGACTATAAATAAGAATGTTATTTTTATCCAGTAAATATATATTTCTAAAAGCTCCTAACTGAACTTTCAAACTTGACACCGCCTCACATTTTTGATTCCATAAGCGTAGTGTTCCATCACTTCCACAAGTAAGTATTCTACCATCTTCAAAAATTTGAACTCGATTAATCGGTCCTTTGTGTGCTTTAGTCACAAACATTAATTCCCCTGCAGTGTTCCACATATATATCGTACTTCCACTATAAGAAAGTATTCGACCATCTTTCATAACTTTAGCACCATTTATAGGATTTTTATGTCCTTTCAGTACAGCTAAAGTTCTTCCCTCTCTATCCCAAATGCGTAATGTTCTATCGTTTGAATAAGAAAGTATCCGATCATTGGATAAAAGGCAAACACCATTAATACCTTCGCTATGTCCATATAGATTTCGAATTAATCTCCCTTGTAAATCTATCATTTGGAGAGTTCCATTGCTAAAATACAAGAGAATACGGTCGTGACTCAAAATTACTAAACCATTTAAACCCTTGTCTACATTGATTTTATGAAGTATTTTTCCAAAAAAATTACAAATCCTCAATATATTATCAGATGAACGTGATATAAATTTATCATTATCTATAATATGAATTTTTTTAATTTTAAAATTACAAACAAATTGAGCAAGATTTTGTCCTTCCAAAGTCCATAATTTGATAGTTTCATTCATTGAATATGTGAGTATTTTATTATCATTTATTGATAATGCACCCTTAACATTCCCTAAATTTGCCAATACTTCCCCTGTAGAATTGCAAAGTTGTGACATCCTATGTGAATGAAAAACAAATCGATTATTCATCAATAGGGCTACACCAGAAACTTGGACATACTCTTTAGTTTTTTTATATGGAAAATCATACTGATTTAAATGAGTTTGATCATTAGAACAGTCTACTATAAGCGTATTTTGTTTAGTAGATGCTATATTATCAATTAAAGCTGGTGATTGTATTTTTTCGCCTGGCGACTGAAATAGTATATCATCGAGTATAGGTATTATCTGTTCAATTTTTGAGACTAAGTGCTTATCTGAATTAATATTCTGTAAATCGATGTATTGTAGTCGACAGATAGAAAGGGGCAAAGGCTCATACGAAATCATCAAAGGGATAATTTTTTTCTTTAAACTCAATGCAAATGAAAGTTCATTTCTACAATAGCCATCTGGTCTAGTTGCATATGATGTGACAAAATATAAAAAGATATCAGATTGTCGTATTTCTGATTCTAGTTTTTTTTCCCAATCGTCTCCCCCTTTTAATTGCTCCACATCCATAAAAACTTCAAAATTTTGTGCTTCAAGGTATTGCTTGACTTTATGAACAATATCAACATACTGAGGATTATGAGGATCCCGTCCATAGGAAAAAAAGAGTTTTTTTGAAACCATAGAAATTACACCTATTTTAAAAAGTATCTTTTATATTAATATCCATATTTTAATAAATGGGTTTTAGCATTTTCTTGAAACTTTTTTATCCATTCTTCTAAGATAATAATTTTCCCTATTTCATAACCTAAAAAATCTACTCTATTATGTCCAATAAAAAAAATATAATTTTCAATATACAAATACTTTCGAGAGTTCCATTCGTCGACATATGTATTCAAGTCAAATTTAACTGAATTACCTATTTCTGAATGGCTAATATATTTTAAATTCATATTTTTTTCTTCTTTTTATATTCAATACGATTACTAAATGTACGCTTTAATTCTCGAAACTGTCATAGAGTTTTTATTTTTTTGTATTACTTTTGCTAAAAAAGAAATTTGCTCAGGCTCTACTTTATTTAGTTTTAAACAGCTTGGTAAATCATCCTTTATTTCCAAAAACCTTCCTGATTCTATATATTTAGAATAAGATTGAGGTGTTATTCGTATGATAGAACCTGTTTTAGAATTATTTAATGATCTAAAAGGAATAAATTTAGATGTCGACTTGCTTACCGTAGTTGATTCAAAAATTTGAAACAAACTTGCAATTTTTGAATAATATTCAAGCAATTCTTTTATTCTATTACTGGAATTTTCATTATAATTTGTTAATTTTGTAGTAATTTCAGCTAGTTGATCTTCAAACTTTTCATCAAGATTTTTATTGAACGATTCAAGATTTTTTTTCAAATTTTCTATATTTATTTTTATATTTAATTCTGATTTACGCTTATCTTCGATATATGTTTCAATTAGCTGATTCATTGATGAATTCTTCTCACCTTTATATTTATTTAACTGTCTTACAAGTGGAATTAATCCACTTATTAGTAATAATGTAAAGGCAATTAAACCTGATGAACTTGTTCCAAAAAACAATATTATCAGCATAATAATTATAAAAACAATCAGTATTTTTGCTACATTAAATATACTTTCTTTCTTTTCATTATATGTATCTTCATATGATTGTTTTACTTCATTAAATCCTTTTTCTATATTTTTCAGATGGCTTAATACATTGTCATTTAAATTTTTAATGTTTTTTTCATTCTCATCATTAGCAGCTTGAGCTTTTAATGTTTTTTCTTTTAATTCAAGTTCTTTCTGGCTTTCAATATAAATATTATAATCTGCCATTTCATTTTCAATATGTGTAATATCTGTATCACTAACATTTTGCATTTGAGTAGATATCAATCTGTACTGACTTTGTACATCATGTCTAGCTTTAACCCATAATTCATAAATTGATAGATTCTTTAAATCAATTGGAGAAGGAGAAATATCTAAAGCTTGTTTAATAGAGTTTGTCTGAGATGCAATTGCATAGCAACTTTTATACAGATGACTCCTCAATTCTTCTTTTAATTCATTGATTGTTGGCTTATATTGTTTAAAAAATGGATCTTTAGCAATGTCTTTCAACATATCCATTTTTATATTAATGGCTTGCATTAATGAGTTTTTACCTTTTTCTAAATGATCGAAATATAATAAAAATTTTGCTTTCTCAAGATGAAGCCTTGCAAAACTTGGGGTCAATTCCTCTGCTAATTCAAGATATTTCAGCCCTTCATTTTCCTTTTCAGAAAACATCGCTGCTTGAGCAATAAGCAAATAGCAATGTGAGGCTCTAAAATAACTATTTTCTTTTTGGGCTATTTTTGCTGCCCTATGTAAGTATTCTTCAATTTCAAAATATAAACTTTTTTTAGCGGAAACCACATACAGCTTAGCTAACCAATAATTTGATTCAAAATCAGATGAAATATATTCAAAAGCTTTACGTAAATGTTTAATAGCTGTAGAATAATCTTGCAATTCTATAGCTTTTTGCGCTTCTTTTTTTTGTTCTAATGCTGCAAGTTTAGCCGGTATTTTAAGTAACTCGGCAGTATCCATATGCTCATCATTATTGACTAAGACATCAATACCTTTTATATCTGCTTGTTGACTATCAAGATATGCTACTTCATCATTAAATAAAAAGTTTTCTTCATCTTCTTGATTTATTTCAATATATAATTCTTTATCTTGGTCAAAATCTAATTCTTCAGTAGGGTTTAAATCATACAAAGAAGACAAAAGCATTATCATGATCTTTTCTGCAATCATCTCAACTTGTGTTTCATCACCAAATTTACTTAAACGATGATTATTCTCAAGCTGAATCTGCCATGATTTTAAGTAAGTATCATTTGAATAATTAATAAATTTACCTGAGTATGAAGGTCCAATACAAAAGACAAGTACACGCGTATTTGAACTGTCTTGAATAGCTTCCTCATACTCTAAATGTGTATATGACTTAGTTTCTCCTTCAGGAATTGTTCCATATGTTTCTCCAACCAATAAAAGCATAATTTCGGATTTTCTGACATGGAATAGGGAATCAGCCAATGGTGATCTATGTGAAGCTTTATTGTCATTTAAATCGATTGCTTCTATAAATGAATATTGTTTAATTTTTTCATTCAATTTTTCTCTAATTTCTTTAAATTCCTCAAATCTTGAAGCAATAAAAATCTCTTTTTTTACTATTCCCATAAATTTTACCTTATAATTAAAAATCAAATAATGCAAAATATACCATAGATAAATTTAAATCATTTACTCTCTCTATGTAAAATTTACACACCATTTTTTTCCCAAAATGGGAAACATCTGCTATAATGTTTTCATGAGAGTCATCAGCAAATGGACATTACAAGATTTTTGGGCTATTCATTCCGATGCCATGAACCCTTTGGCAGGATGGTATGCTGAGGCTATGAAGGCTTTGTGGGGATCACCGCAGGATATTAAATCTCAGTATAAAACCGCTAGTTTTTTGAGAGATAATCGTGTCGTGTTCAACATAGGTGGACATAAGTACCGTCTGATCGTAAAGATCAACTACCCATACAGCACGGTATATATCCGATTTGTCGGTACGCATGCCGAGTATGACAAAATAAACGCAGAGGAGATATAACCATGAATGTTTTTCCTATTCGAACACCAGAGGATTATGATAAAGCACTGATACGTATCGATGCTTTGATGGATGCAGAAATCGGGACACCACAGGGGGATGAACTGGATATCCTCGTAACACTAGTCGAAGCGTATGAAGCCAAACACTATCCGATGCCCGTATGCGATCCGGTGGAAGCGATCAAATTTCGGATGGAACAAATGGGTCTTGAACCCAAAGATTTAACACCGATCATCGGATCACGTTCAAAAGTCTCTGAAGTACTCAACCATAAACGACAACTCTCTATCGCAATGATTCGTAATCTTCATGTGCAGTTGCATGTGCCGTATGAATCATTAATGGGTGCGTGATCAAGACGGAAAAATTCCTAAATACTCATAATTCGGTTCAATGACGTATAGTTCTTTTTTTATAAGGAGTTTCTATGCATATCAACCAACTACACATCACCCACATCTATAGCGGGCTTCTCGCCTGCGGTAATATCCGTAAATTTAACGAACGTTATCTCTCTGCCATCGAAGAACATACCAGAGTCTATTTACCCGAGCATGTGCCACTACATCTCATTATCCCTTCCTCTGCTCCCGATACACTGCCGCGCTACATGGTCTGTATTCTCCTCAACGGTTCACCAACCGGAAGAGAAAGCGAGTGTGACGAGAACGGTGAGATGTATCATGGTCACTGGCTGGGGGTTGTTACTTTTATCGATTCTCCCTCTACTACGGAGATCGATTTAGCGATTCAGAATGCCAAAACGGACTTTCATACCTATGCAGAAGGATATTTTTTCTGATTTTCAGGAATTTTTCCAAAATAACTCCGCTACTAGTTTGCCGTTAAACTGCCGTTCATATTTCAACAGGAGGAATAGATGAAAGTTTTACTCTCAAGAGATTGTGCTATCTTAGCCGCTTGTCGCGGAGAAATTTCGTTATCTGAGAAAAAAGTGATCTCTAAAAAAGTATTCTCGCGTTCGCGTGAGCGTTCGGTTCTTCGCAAGAGTTTGAGCAACTAAGCGTTGTTCTTTTCAACAATATTAAAATAACAAAGGTCAAAACATGAAAAAAATTATCATCAGTACAATCGCACTTGCTACCCTACTCACCACCGCTAACGCCGCTGAAACCAACGGGGAATTTTTCATCATGGGCGGACAAAACAAAGTTTCCGGCACGGCTATTCATAACAAAACCTACACAGACGGCGGAATCGGATACGGTTTTACCAAATATTGGGATAACGGTATTTTGGCAGGAGCCTCTTTGTATCTCGACGGCAGTGGAAGCGATGAATTTTCATACGGTGTCGATGCACGCCTCGGATACAGCTACGCTAACGCAGGGGTATACGGTATCGTCTCAGGAACCGGTCAAACATTGGGCGGATCAGGACTAAACTCTGATGGGGGTACGACAAGCTACGGATTTGGTGGCGGTGCGGGGATCGAATATAAGTTCGATAAATGGGCGATTGCAGGTGAGTACAAAACCTACTCTATGACAAGCGGTGCTGTTACATTACCGGACTATACATTGACAACTCAAAAATTGCTGCTTAAATATCGGTTTTAACACGGCTGATTCGTTCTTTAGTGTATATTACACAAATCGTCATGCTGAACTTGATTCAGCATCTAAATTGTATATTAGATCCCGTATCTACCCTAAAGGGCACGTGAAGTACGGGATGACAGGGGAGAGTTTTAACTCCCAAACCCACTTTTAAAATTGTCTTTAGCAACCACAATCTGCTTTTGCTTCTCTTTACGCGCCGTATCTTTTTCGACAAAGATTTTTTTGCGTGTTTGCGGATCCATCTCGGTGTAGTACATCACCGCCGAGTATGTCCCAGGGGTCGGAGTAAACACCTGTGCCTGCTCGGGATTCATCTTGAGTTCGTCTGTAGTAAAACGCTTGAGATCGTGCATATCTTTCTCGGTACATCCCGGATGGGCAGCGATGAGATAGTAGGTCAAAAATTGTTTCTTTCCCTCTTCTTTGTTCAATTTATCATAGAGCTTTTTGAAATCAACGAGGGTCTGTTTCCCCGGTTTGTTCATCAAATGCAAAACATGATCGGAGGTATGTTCAGGGGCAACTTTCATTTGACCGGAGATGTGATGTTTGACCATCTCTTTGAGATACTCGCACCCTTGGCGTTTGTCCTCGTTAATGAGATCATAACGCACCCCCGAAGCGACAAACGCTTTTTTGATTCCGCGCACTTCACGTAACCGTCGGAGGAGATTAATGACACGAGTGTGATCGACTTTCATCGATTTGCACAAGTGCGTGTCATCGACACACCGCTGATGATCGCAGGTTCCGTGTTTTAGTTTTTTGTTACACTCATAACCATACATATTGGCGGTCGGACCTCCGACGTCGCTGATGATCCCTTTGAAATCTTTGTACTCCGTGAACTGCGTTGCCTCTTTGAGGATCGATTCCTCGCTACGGGTGCGGATAGTGCGCCCTTGATGTA